>NZ_JBNAGJ010000004.1:370000-371656 GCF_049803795.1 Youngimonas ophiurae (nom. illeg.) | reverse complement strand
CATCTATTTAGAGGGATCATAGTTTGGTTATTACTAGGTTTGGCGGTTACCTACTCTCCCACACCTTAAGATGCAGTACCATTGGCGTTAGAGCACTTAACTTCCGAGTTCGGGAAGGGATCGGGTGTTTTGCTTCTGCTATGACCACCAAACCGAGTAATAACCAAGTGTCCAAGTCAGTACGCTGTACATTGTGTTGTGTATGCTTTTGATATGATTGAGTAACTAGTCTTGCTGTTACTGGATCAAATCAAGCCTATCGGACCATTAGTACCGGTCAACTGAATGCATTGCTGCACTTACATCTCCGGCCTATCGACGTGGTGGTCTACCACGGTCCTCAGGGATACCTTGTTTTGAGGGGGGCTTCCCGCTTAGATGCCTTCAGCGGTTATCCTGTCCGTTCATAGCTACCCAGCACTACCGTTGGCACGATAACTGGTCCACCAGTGGAACGTTCACCCCGGTCCTCTCGTACTAGGGGCAACTCCTCTCAAGTATCCTACACCCACGGCAGATAGGGACCGAACTGTCTCACGACGTTCTAAACCCAGCTCACGTACCTCTTTAAACGGCGAACAGCCGTACCCTTGGGACCTGCTCCAGCCCCAGGATGAGATGAGCCGACATCGAGGTGCCAAACACTGCCGTCGATATGGACTCTTGGGCAGTATCAGCCTGTTATCCCCGGCGTACCTTTTATCCGTTGAGCGATGGCCCTTCCACACGGGACCACCGGATCACTATGGCCGTCTTTCGACTCTGCTCGACTTGTCAGTCTTGCAGTCAGGCTGGCTTCTGCCATTGCACTCAACGAGCGATTTCCGACCGCTCTGAGCCAACCTTCGCGCGCCTCCGTTACTCTTTAGGAGGCGACCGCCCCAGTCAAACTACCCGCCACACAGGGTCCCGGATCCGGATAACGGACCGCGGTTAGACATCAAGCAAAGCAAGGGTGGTATCTCAAGGGAGGCTCCACCAGGACTGGCGTCCTGGTTTCAAAGCCCACCACCTATCCTGCACATGCTTGGCCTGATGCCAGTGTGAAGCTGTAGTAAAGGTGCACGGGGTCTTTCCGTCTAACCGCGGGAAGCCTGCATCTTGACAGGCAATTCAATTTCGCTGAGTCTATGTTGGAGACAGCGGGGAAGTCGTTACGCCATTCGTGCAGGTCGGAACTTACCCGACAAGGAATTTCGCTACCTTAGGACCGTCATAGTTACGGCCGCCGTTTACTTGGGCTTCAATTCAAGGCTCTCACCTCTCCTTTTAACCTTCAAGCACCGGGCAGGCGTCAGACCCTATACGTCGTCTTGCGACTTCGCAGAGCCCTGTGTTTTTAGTAAACAGTCGCCACCCCCTGGTTTGTGCCCCCAGTCAATACTTGCGTAGAAACCGGGCCTCCTTCTCGCGAACTTACGGAGGTATTTTGCCGAGTTCCTTCAACATAGTTCTCTCAAGCGCCTTGGTATTCTCTACCAGTCCACCTGTGTCGGTTTAGGGTACGGTCTTATAGGAGGGCTATTTCCAGGAACCGATCAGCAGCCCAATCAATCCGATAAGATTGAACTACCTTCACGATCCGTCACCACTCCACGGCTCAGGAATATTAACCTGATTCCCATCGACTACGCATTTCTGCCTCGCCTTAGGGGC
>NZ_JBNAGJ010000004.1:0-365000 GCF_049803795.1 Youngimonas ophiurae (nom. illeg.) | reverse complement strand
CCAGAACAGAAACGTCGCCCAGGCCGCGCCGCCAAGATAGATCAGCCAGGGCGGCACAGTCCGCAGCATCCCAGTTACCTGTTGCATCCTGCCTCAGAAATTCCGTTTCAGGTCCATGCCATCATAAAGACCGGCCACCTGATCCGCATAGCCATTGAACATCAAAGTGTCCTGACGACTGGCGAACAGCCCGCCTCCGATCTTGCGTTCGGTTGCCTGAGACCAGCGCGGATGATCCACCTGCGGGTTCACGTTACTATAGAACCCATATTCGGACGGGATAAGCTTGTTCCAGCTGGTGGGCGGCTGTTTATCGGTCAGGGTAATACGCACCACGGATTTGATGGATTTGAACCCATATTTCCACGGCACCACCAGACGTAGAGGCGCGCCGTTCTGGTTGGGCAGGTCTTTGCCATACAGCCCCGTCGCCATGATCGTCAGCGGATGGCGGGCCTCGTCCAGGCGCAGACCTTCGACATAGGGCCAGTCCAGAATGGCGCTGCTTTGCCCGCGCATTTCCGCAGGCCGGTACAGAGTCTCAAAGGCAACGTATTTCGCGCCGTCCTGCACACCGGCCAGATCCAGCAGATCGGACAGTTCAAACCCGTTCCAGGGCACGACCATGGACCAGGCCTCGACGCAGCGGAAACGGTAGATGCGTTCCTCGATCGTCATTTGCGGCAGAATATCGGCCAGATCGTAATCACCGGGTTTATCCACCATCCCGTCGATCTTCAGCGTCCAGGGCGTCGTGGTCAGAGCCTTGGCATAGCGGGCCGGGTCATCCTTGCCGGTGCCGAATTCGTAGAAGTTATTATATGAGGTGATGTCTTCCCAGCTGTTCGGCTCCAGCGTTTCGGCCCGTGCGGCCCCTGCGGCGCCGGCCAATCCCATCCCGGCCAACCCCGCCATGATCTGGCGGCGGTTCATATATATGGGCTGGGGCGTGACATCGTCCCCAGTCAGATCGTTTTTCCAGCGATTGGCCATCTTGTCCCCTCTCATGAGCATTTAAGAGAAGATAGGCCGGACACATCTGCCCGGCCTAACAACATTATCTCACGATGGCGTGCCCTGACTGTAACTTGGGCGGATTTTGTTGAGCGGGATCGAGTCCCCGTTCCCCTGCACGATCCGCACATGCCGCCGCCGCATCTGGCGCGGCTCGGCCACGCCGACGGAATGCGCGATCATTTCCACCTCTTTGGTGATGGATTTGGCATAGTTGGCGACCTTCAGCCATTTATCCTCGACCACCAGGCCGCGTTGCAGACTGGGATCATGGGTGGTGATCCCGGTGGGGCAGGTGTTCTTGTTGCATTTCAGCGCCTGGATACAGCCCAGAGAGAACATGAACCCCCGCGCCGAGGCCACGAAATCCGCCCCCGCGCAGATTGCCCAGGCCACATCGCCCGGATTGACCAGCTTACCGCTGGCGATGATGCGGATACGATCCTTCAGCCCATAGCGATCCCGCAGATCGACGATCCGCAGCAGCGCCTCGCGCAGGGGCATCCCGACCAGATCAATCAAGGGCATGGGGGCCGCGCCGGTGCCGCCCTCGCCGCCATCAATGGCGATGAAATCCGGCGCGCTGTCGGCTCCGCGTTCCTCAATCAGCTGGAACAGTTCCTCCCACGCGTCGGACGAGCCGATCACCGTCTTGAACCCGCACGGTTTGCCCGAAACCCGACGGATGTGCCCGATCATATCCAGCAGATCCCCGAAGTCGTCGATCTCGGCGTGGCGATTGGGCGAGATACTGTCCCGCCCCACCGGAATGCCCCGGATCGCGCTGACCTCTTCGTCCACCTTTTCCCCCGGCAGGATGCCGCCCTTGCCGGGTTTCGCGCCCTGGGCCAGTTTCAGCTCGAACATCTTCACCTGAGGGTGTTCGGCCATCTTGCGCAGCTTTTCGTCGTCCAGCCCGCCATGTTCATTGCGCACCCCATATTTGGCCGTGCCGATCTGATAGACGATATCGCAGCCGCCCTTCAGATGATGCGGAGCCAGCCCGCCCTCGCCCGTATTCAGCCAGATACCGGCACGCGCGGCGCCGCGGCTCAGCGCCTCGATCGCCGGACGCGACAGCGCGCCATAGCTCATACCCGAAATGTTGAAAATCGACTTGGCACTATAAGGGATCGCCGCCGTCGGCCCGATGATCATCGGCTGAGTCGTGGCGAATTCATCATCCAGAGGCGGAAAGCACGCATTCACGAAAATCGGCGTGCCAGGAATAGATAGGTTCCGGGTGGACCCAAAAGCCACCGTATTCCCCTTGCCGCTGGTCGAATGATACACCCAATCACGCTGCGCCCGGTTAAAGGGCATTTCCTCGCGGTCCATGGCAAAGAAATACTGCCGGAAAAACTCGCCCAAAGTGGTGAACAGGTGCCGGAAACGACCGATCACCGGATAGTTGCGCCGCACCGCATCGCCCGTCTGCGTCCGGTCCACCAGATACAGCAACACCGCAATCAAAGCGGCCGCCCCCAGTGCAAATACAAAAAGAAGCGCCAGAACGATCAACACATTCAAAGCGAAGTCCATCACATATTCCTTTTGATATATATCAAGATTTGCTGCAAAGCTTCGTGTAGGATTTAACTTTGCAGCGTGCTCGTATGATGCGCACGACCCTAGCACCCGGAGGAGAATATACAATGAAAGCTCTTGCACTTGCGGCAGGAATTGCGCTGGCCGCAGGCAGCGCCCTGGCGGAGGATCTGATTCGCTATACAACGGACGAAAGCTTTGACGATGTGGTGTTCGGCCTGGAAAGCGCCATTCTGGATCAGGGTCTGGTGGTCGATGGCACCTCGCATGTTGGCGAAATGCTGGAACGCACCCGCGCCGATGTCGGATCCGAGATCACGGTGTTTCTAAAGGCCGATGTCTATTCCTTCTGCTCGGCGAAACTGTCGCGCAAGGTGATGGAGGCCGATCCGATGAATATCCGCTTCTGCCCCTATGACATATTCGTCGCGCAAATGCCCGACCGCCCGGATGAAACCATCATCGGCTATCGCGCCTTCCCCGAGGGCCCGATGCAAGAGGTTCAGGCCCTTCTGGATACCATTGTCCGGTCGGCCATCGGGCTGGACTGACCCCTGCCACCAGAAGGCCGGATACGGCTCCGCGCCTTCTGGTTTTTCGGCTTTTGCCCGGCGGATCAGGTGCCTGAGATCATCGCCGCCACATCCACCGCATAACGATCCGTCATCCCTGACACGAAATCCGTCAGGGAATGCAGCGCGGTATAGGCATCCGTCACCCCGCGCAGATCCAGATCCACGGCGCGCGCCAGCTGCCGTTCATAAGTGGGCAGGGCGTCCTCTTGCCATCCCTTAACCGCCAGAGCCTGATAAACCGGCAGCAGCCCGTTCAGCACCGTATGGGTCACGTTGCGCCCACGCACCTCCAGCTTGGTCTTGCGCGGCGCGGTGAAAAGCTGGTTATGCGCGATCCGTTCGATGGCCGCAAATTCATCCGCCTTCGAGGACGCCGCCACCAAAGAGCCCGAAAACTGCCCCGTCATGATGGCCTGGTAATTGTCCTTGAAGGCCTGAACGCAGGCCTGAATCGCGGCACCGATGCTGCGGGCGCGCAGATAGGCGATTTGCTCTTGCTGGGTATAGCCGGACTGATCCTGATTGGGCTTACCGCCCAAGGCCTCCAGACAGCCGATGACCTGCTCAAAGCTCAAATCGCCCGCGGCGAACCCGTCTTCCAGATCAACGATATTATAGCAAATGTCATCCGCGGCCTCGACCAGAAAGACCAGAGGATGCCGCCGCCACCAAGCCTCCTGCGCCGTGCCTTCCCGCAACAGGCCCAGCCGCGCGGCGATCTGTGCGAAATATTCGGCCTCGCTGTGAAAGACGCCGAATTTCTTTAGGCCGCAATAATCAGCGCCGCTGTTCACCTGCACATGCGCCGTCACCGGATATTTCGAGAACGCCCCCAACACCCCCAAAGACAGCCGCATCCCGCCCGCGCCGCGATACATCTCTAGCCGGGTCAGAATGCGGAACCCCTGAGCATTGCCTTCGAAATCGCGGAACTCGGCCTGCAAATCCCGGTCAACATCCGCGAAAATGCCCTGCCCCCTGTCGAACCGATCCGCGAACCAATGGCCAATCGCCTTTTCGCCGGAATGGCCAAAGGCAGGATTGCCGATGTCATGCGCCAGGCAGGCGGCGCTTACCATACCGGCCAGTTTATGCTGTTCGCCCGGTGCGATTGCCTTGGTTTCCTCCAGCCAGTGCCCCACGGCCATCCCCAGGGAACGCCCGGCGCTGGCCGTTTCCGCGCTGTGGATCAGCCGGTGATGGATATGGTCATGGCTGGACAACGGATGCACCTGAGTTTTATTCGCCAGCCTGCGAAACGGGGCCGAGAACACGATCCGGTCCGCGTCCTGCACATAGATCGGCCGGTGCGGCTGTTCGGCATAGTCTTTGTCACCGAACCGGACCGAACTCAGCAGCCGCGCCCATTCCATTTCACTCATGACATCTCTCCTGCACTCTGAACCCTGTATGGCGCGCGTGGCGGGCGCCGCTTCATAAAGAAAAGCCCGCCGTTTCCAGCGGGCTTTGATGTTAATGCACAACCGTGTCCTGCGGCGGTTCCTGGTTGGTATTGCCGACACGTTCACCGATGATCAGCCCCTCGGGGCCTGCGGTGACGGGTACGGCGGTCCCGTCCTTGATGTCACCCGCCAGCAGCAGCTCGGCCAGAGGATCCTGCAAGGCGCGCTGGATCACCCGTTTCAGCGGGCGGGCCCCGAACACCGGGTCGTACCCTTCATCCGCCAGCCATTTGCGCGCGGGTTCGTCCAGAGCCAAGCTGATCTTGCGCTGCGCCAGACGTTTGCTCAGCAGACCCAGCTGGATGTCCACGATCCCGTCCATATCCGCGCGGGCAAGGCGATCGAAGATGATCAGCTCGTCCAGGCGGTTCAGGAATTCGGGGCGGAAGTGCGCCCGAACGGCATCCATCACGTCGCGTTTGGCATCCGCACTGTCCGCGCCTTCGGGCAATTGGCTCAGCGCCTGCGCCCCAAGGTTCGAGGTCAGGATGATCAGCGTCTGCTTGAAGTCCACCGTGCGGCCCTGACCATCGGTCAGAACGCCGTCATCCAGCACTTGCAGCAGCACGTTGAACACGTCGGGGTGGGCTTTTTCCACCTCATCGAACAGCACCACCTGATAGGGGCGGCGGCGCACGGCCTCGGTCAGGACACCGCCTTCGTCATAGCCGACATAGCCCGGAGGCGCCCCGATCAGACGCGCGACCGAGTGTTTCTCCATGAACTCGGACATATCAATGCGCACCATGGCGCTGTCGTCGTCGAACAGGAACTCGGCCACGGCTTTGGTCAGCTCGGTTTTCCCCACGCCGGTCGGTCCCAGGAACAGGAAACTGCCCAGCGGACGGTTTTCATCGTTCAGCCCGGCGCGCGCCCGGCGCACCGCGTTGGCGACAGCCCGTACAGCGGCATTCTGGCCGATGACGCGCTTGTGCAGGCCGTCCTCCATGGACAGCAGCTTCTCGCGCTCGCCTTCCAGCATTTTTGCCGTCGGGATACCCGTCCAGCGTTCCACCACCTGAGCGATCTGCTCGGGGCGGACGGCCTCTTCGACCATAACGCCTTCTTCCTCGGCGGCTTCGGCCTCGGACAGCTGTTTTTCCAGATGCGGGATCACGCCATAGGACAGCTCGCCGGCCTTGGCCAGATTGCCCTCGCGCTTGGCGATTTCCAGATCGGCGCGGGCCTTGTCCAGCTGTTCCTTCAGATCACGCGCGCCAGCGAGTTTATCGCGTTCTGCCTGCCATTTGGCGGTCAATTCGGCACTGCGGTCTTGCAGATCGGCCAGTTCCTTTTCCAGCGTCTCCAGACGGTCCTTGCTGGCGGCGTCATCCTCCAGCTTCAGGGCCTCCACCTCGATCTGCATTTGCAGGATGTTGCGGTCCAGCTGGTCCAGCTCTTCGGGTTTGCTGTCCACCTCCATCCGCAGACGGCTGGCGGCCTCGTCCACAAGGTCAATCGCCTTATCCGGCAGGAAACGGTCGGTGATATAGCGATGGCTAAGCGTCGCCGCCGTCACCAGCGCCGAATCCGAGATTCGCACCCCGTGGTGCAGCTCGTATTTTTCCTTGATGCCGCGCAGGATGCTGATCGTGTCCTCGACCGTGGGTTCCTCGACCACGACGGGCTGGAACCGGCGGGCCAGGGCCGCGTCTTTTTCCACGTATTTGCGGTACTCATCCAGCGTGGTCGCGCCGATACAGTGCAGCTCACCGCGGGCAAGCGCCGGTTTGATCAGGTTGGCCGCGTCCATCGCACCGTCGGTTTTACCCGCGCCCACCAGAGTGTGCATCTCGTCGATGAACAGGATGATTTCCCCGGCGGCCTCGGTGACCTCGGTCAGGACGGCCTTCAGGCGCTCTTCGAATTCGCCGCGATATTTCGCCCCGGCGATCAGCGCGCCCATGTCCAGCGCCAGCAGTTTCTTGTTGCGCAAAGATTCAGGCACGTCACCGTTGACGATCCGCAGGGCCATGCCCTCGGCAATCGCGGTCTTACCCACACCGGGTTCGCCGATCAGCACCGGGTTGTTCTTGGTCCGACGGCTGAGCACCTGCATCGAGCGGCGGATTTCCTCGTCCCGGCCAATGATCGGGTCGATCTTGCCCTGCTCGGCCGCTTCGGTCAGATCGCGCGCGTATTTCTTCAGCGCGTCATAGCCTTCCTCGGCCGAGGCACTGTCTGCCGTCCGCCCCTTGCGGATGTCATTGATCGCGCCGTTCAGCTTCTGAGGCGTCACGCCCCCGGCCTCCAGCGCGTCCTTGGCCTTGGATTTGACCATGGCCAGCGCCATCAGCACACGCTCCACCGGAACAAAGCTATCGCCGGCTTTCTTGGCGATACCTTCGGCCTCGGCCAGAACCTTGCCGGCCAGATTATCCAGATAGACCTGCCCGGCGTCACCGGACACTTTGGGCAGTTTTTCAACGGCGGCATTCACCGCCTCAATCACCGCAGCGGCATTCCCGCCCGCGCGGTTGATCAGATTGGCGCTAAGCCCCTGATCGTCGTCCATCAGCGCTTTGAGTATATGTTCGGGCAGCAGGCGTTGATGGCCTTCGCGCATGGCGATCGTCTGAGCAGCCTGAATGAAGCCGCGCGACCGCTCCGTGAACTTGTTCAAGTCCATGGTTCTCTCCTTCTCATAAGCGTCCGGCTTGTGATGCCCGCCCATGCGGCACATCCAGTTTCGGACCTTATCGTTAAGGTGGCAATCGGCCTGCGCCGCTTCAAGCCCTGCACCGCCCAAAATAGTGAAAATTTTCGGGGCCACGGATTTGGAAACCGGCTGTTAAAGTCCGGCCCCTAAAACAAAGGCACAAAGCAAGGGGGCACGGCATGGATGTAATCGAAGTTAGCATTTCCCAGATGCGCGAAACACCTGCCTGCCGGCGGGTCTGTGGTGTCGTGTCCCTTGTCAGCGGCGGCCGGAACATCGTACTGCAATGCGATGCGCCGATCCCGGACACCGGGCGCAGCCGGGCCGCATTGTTGCGTGATGCCTTTCGCCAGTTGGACCGGATGCCCGAGCACCGCAATCAGGCCCAGCGGCCACAACGCAAGCTGATCGCCGCACCGCAGATGTCGCGGGATGCTTGACGCTTCGGGGGGATATCGCGAAAAGGGCACAATTCAATCGTAGGAGCTGCCCATGTCCCCCCGCCAACCCGATGACCGCCTGATCGTTGCCCTGGACGTCCCCAATGTCGTGGCGGGGATGGAATTGGCCGAGACGCTGAATGATGCGGTCTCTTTTTACAAAATCGGGCTGGGGATGCTGACCGGCGGCGGTCTGGCTCTGGCGAACGAGCTGAAGCAGGAACACGGCAAGCGTATTTTTCTGGATATGAAGTTCTTCGATATCGGCGCCACGGTCGAGCGCGCGGTGCGGGGCGTTGCGCAGTTCGATCTGGATTTCCTGACGGTCCACGGCGACCCGCACGTCGTCCGCGCCGCCAAAGAGGGTGCTGCGGGCAAAGATCTGAAAATTCTGGCGGTGACCATCCTGACCTCGCTGGACCGGGACGATCTGGATGCCGGGCTGATCAAACCCGGTGAAATGAAGGATCTGGTTCTCGAACGGGCGGCAAATGCGCTCGAGGCCGGGGCCGATGGCGTAATCGCCAGCCCGCAAGAGGCCGCTTTGATCCGCGCCCTGCCCCAGGCTGAAAATCGCCTGATCGTCACCCCCGGCGTGCGCCCGGCGGGCGCAGCCCTGGGCGATCAGAAACGCGTCGCGACCCCGGCGCAGGCCCTGCACGATGGTGCCGATCACATCGTGGTCGGCCGCCCGATCTATGCCGCCGAAGACCCGCGCGCCGCCACGCAGGCCATCCTGTCCGAAATCGCCAAAGTCTAAACCGCGGCCTGGGCCAGATACATTTTCACCCGCGCCGCAAAATGAGGGATGGCGCGGGGATGATCGAAATAGGCCTGCGCCGGCATCAGCTGCCAGTATTGCCCCTCATCCCCCAGCCGTATCTCTGCGGCCCGCGCCTCGGGCAGGTGTGCGGCAAAAAACCAGACCGGCTCTCCGGTGCTGGCACGGAAACAGCGTTTCCAGACAAGATCCTGATCAGAAAGGGTGATTCCCAGTTCCTCGCGCGTTTCACGCAGGGCGCAGGCCTCGGGGGTTTCGCGCCCCTCGCGCCCGCCGCCGGGCAGATCCAAATGGCCAGCCCAGACCAGACCGGGCCGATCATCGCGCATGATAACCGCCAGTTTCGACCCAACAAACAGCGCCAGTTTCGCGCCCCGGAATTCTGTATTTTCGCTCATGCCTGAGATATAATCCCGCGTATGTGACTTGCCCATGATCCTCACGAAACTCTGATCCATGCCCGCCCTGTGCCGAGATTGCCTGACCCGTTTCGAAACGGGCACCCGCTGCCCCGAATGCGGGCGCCCACGCGTGATTGCGCATCCGGAACTGTTCGATTTGTCCATCGCACATATGGATTGCGATGCCTTCTATGCCAGCGTCGAGAAACGTGAAAATCCCGAACTGGCGGACAAACCCGTCATTATCGGAGGCGGCAAACGCGGGGTGGTGTCCACGGCCTGCTATGTGGCGCGCATTCGCGGGGTGCGCTCGGCGATGCCAATGTTCAAGGCGCTGAAACTGTGCCCCGACGCGGTGGTGATCGCGCCCCGGATGCAGCTGTATGTCGAAGTCAGCCGCGCCATTCGCGCCATGATGGAGGAACTGACGCCCTCGATTCAGCCGCTCTCGCTGGACGAGGCTTTTATGGATCTCAGCGGCACCGAACGCCTACACGGGGCCCCACCCGCAGTGATGCTGGCCCGGCTGACCAAACGCATGAAGGATGAATTGGGGGTGACTGGCTCGATCGGGCTGAGCCACAACAAATTCCTGGCCAAGGTTGCCTCGGATCTGGATAAACCGCACGGGTTTTCCGTGATTGGCCGGGCCGAAACCGCCGATTTCCTGCACGATAAGCCCGTGCGGATGATCTGGGGCGTCGGCCAGGCCACGCAATCGGCGCTGGAAAGGGCCGGCATTCGCACCTTCACCGATTTGCTGCGCTGGGATCGCAAAGAGCTGCATCACAGATTCGGAGGCATGGGCGACAGGCTGTATTTTCTGGCCCGCGGGCAGGATCGGCGCGCGGTGTCCGCCCATGACCCGATCAAATCCATCTCGAATGAAACCACATTTTTCGAGGACACCGCCAATCCCGACATTCTGGATGGCCATCTGTGGCGCCTGTCCGAAAAAGTCGCCGACCGCGCCAAGGCACGGGGGCTGGCCGGGCGGGTGGTGTCGCTGAAACTGAAACGCGCCGATCACAGCCTGATTTCCCGCCGCCAAAGCCAGCACGAACCCGTCCAACTGGCCGACCGCATCTATCGCGTGGCCCGCGCCTTGTTCGACCGGGTGCCGGGGGATGGCCCCTACCGTCTGATAGGCGTCGGCCTGTCCGAACTGCACCCCGAAACGGAAACCGAACTGGCTCCGGACCTGCTGGACCCCGACGCCCGGACCCGCAGCCGCGCCGAACGCGCCACCGATGAGATTCGCAAAAGATTCGGCAAGGATGCCATCGTCAAAGGGCGCGCCCTGCGCTGATCACTCGGCCGCCAGTTTGCGCTGCGACGCGCCGAAATCCGTGATTTTGGCCACCACCCGCGTGATCAGTTCCTGCATCTTCTGGAAATTATTGTTCGGCCGGATCAGCGCCTCGTTCATATAAAGCGAGCGGTCAATCTCAACCTGAATCACATGCTGGCGCCGCGACGGACGCCCATAATGCTGCGCCGTATATGCCCCCGCAAAGGGCACGTTGCGCGATACGTTCAGCCCCTCATCCACAAAGGCCTGTTCGATCACATCCATCACCAAAGACGCCGAAGCCGCGCCGAATCTGTCGCCCAGCACCACCTCGGGGCGGCGTGTGCCGGTGCGAACCAGCCCGTCCAGCGCCTCGTGCGGCATCGAGTGACAATCGACCAGAATCGCCTCGTCGAACTGATCATGCGATTCGGACAGAAGCGATTGCAGACAGGCATGATAGGGATACCAATAGCCATCCAGGCGAGCGCGGACCTCGGACATATCCAGTTTTCCGCGATAAATGCAGCGCGAATTGGCCACCACGCGCGGCACCACCCCCAGGCCGGACACGATTCGCGGGTTATAGGTTGTGGTCTTCAGTCCGCGAATCAACGCGGGGTCCAGCTCATCCGGGCTGCGATTCATGTCGATATAGGCCCGCGGGGCGCCTGCCTCCAGAAAAGGTGCCCCATGATCGGGCACGGCCTGGAACAATTGATCGACAAAAGCATCCTCGGATGAGCGAATCATATGTTCATCCAGCACCGATTGCCGCAAAAAGCGGGCAGGATAGGCCCGACTGCTATGAGGAGACGCGAAAATCACGCTGGTCGTGCGTGTTTTCGGCATCATCAGGCGAAAGGCGGGCTGGGACATTGTCACTCCTGTTACAGGAAATATCATAGACTGAATATTCTTGTGACCAAAAGCCCTTGATCCCCCCGCCGACTCCTTTTATAGAGCGCGAACCGGCGCGGAATTCCGCGCCCCTTTCTTTAGGGGCACGGGGCCAAATCGGATAAATACGGGCGATTAGCTCAGCGGTAGAGCACTTCGTTGACATCGAAGGGGTCACAAGTTCGATCCTTGTATCGCCCACCATTTCTTTCGCTTCTGACGAAGCGACCCGCAACCCAAGGCGCCCGGCGCCGCGAATGAAGGAGAGGACCATGAAGGTCAAGAACTCGCTCCGCTCGCTCAAGCAGCGTCACCGCGATTGCCGTATCGTGCGCCGCAAAGGCCGCGTCTACGTGATCAACAAAACTCAGCGTCGTTTCAAAGCCCGCCAGGGTTAAGGAACCGTTCAGAGTTTGAGCAAAAGACCGCCCCGGTTCATCCTGGGCGGTCTTTTTCTTTGCGAATGCAGCATTTTTGACTCCGGTCAAGAAACCGACACGGGTCTTATGCCATAGCCGATGTGAAACAGGCCGATTGATAGGTGTCTCATGTCCACGCAAACGCAGCCCCGCCCCACCGCCGAAGTGCAACTGCCCGCAAAGGTGCCTCAGGTTCCGGCCCTCCGGCTGCCAACGCCCGAGCAGCACAAATACGAAACCTATGACAAGGTGATCCGGGCCTCGATGGCGCGCATGACCTCGGGGTTGTCACCCTATGCGGCGGCGGCGGCCTGGACGGACTGGCTGGCGCATCTGGCCACTGCACCGGGCCGACAGCTGGAAATGATCGAGCAGGCCCAGAAAAATGCGGCCAAGCTGGGCAGCTATCTGACCAGCCAAACCCGAGGCACGGCCGAAGCCCCTTTCCGCCCCAAAGCCTCGGACCATCGTTTTACCCATCCCGATTGGCAGAAACCGCCCTTCAACATGTTAGAGCAAAGCTTTCTGGCAGCGCAGGATTGGTGGGATCGGGCCACCTGCTGCGTGCCCGGCGCGCAGAAACAAAACATGGACCGCGTGTCCTTTATGGTGCGGCAGATGCTGGACCTGATCGCGCCCTCCAATATTCCTGCGCTCAACCCGGAAATTCTGCAAACCGCCCGCGATACCAAGGGGCAATCCATCATCGACGGGTTTGAATTGCTGCGTCAGGATCTTGAAGATCTGGCGACAGGCGAGACTCATGCCGACACTGGCGATTTCGTAGTCGGGCGGACCCTGGCCTGCACCCCCGGCAAGGTCGTGTATCGCAATGAACTGCTGGAGCTGATCCAATACGCCCCGCAGACAGATACCGTGCAGGCCGAGCCGATCCTGATCGTGCCCGCCTGGATCATGAAATACTATATCCTGGATCTCAGCCCGCATAATTCGCTGATCAACTATCTGGTCGCTCAGGGCTTTACCGTCTTCGCGATTTCCTGGGTCAACCCGTCCGAATCCCAACGGAATCTGGAGCTGGACGATTACCGCACCCAAGGCGTCATGGCCGCGCTGGACGCAATTTCCCAGATCGTGCCCGATCAGAAAATCCACGCCTGCGGCTATTGTCTGGGGGGGACGATCCTGTCGATCTCGGCCGCGACGATGGCGCGGGATGAGGATAACCGGCTGGCCTCGGTCACGCTGCTGGCTGCGCAAACGGATTTCACCGAAGCCGGAGAACTGATGCTGTTTCTGGACGAAAGTCAGGTCGCGTATCTGGATGATATGATGTGGGATCAGGGCTATCTGGATCAACGACAGATGAGCGGCGCCTTTCAGGCCCTGCGCGCCGAAGATCTGATCTGGACCCGCGCGGTGCGCCGTTATCTGATGGGGGTGGATGAAAAGGCCGCCGACATCTCGGTCTGGAATCAGGATGCAACGCGAATGCCCTATCGGATGCACTCGCAATATCTGCGCAGCCTGTTCATGGAAAATCGTTTAACCGCAGGCCGTTACGCCGTCGAAGGCCACGTCATTGCGCTGAAGGACGTAAAGGTGCCCTTTTTCGTTGTCGGCACCGAGAAAGACCATATCGCGCCCTGGAAATCCGTCTACAAGACCGCTCTGTTCACCGACGGAGACCTGACTTTCATCCTGGCCAAAGGCGGGCATAATGGCGGGATCGTCAGCGAGCCGGGGCACCCGCGCCGACACTATCGTCAGGGCCATCGCGCGGCTGGCGCGCTCTATATGGATCCGGATACATGGCTGGCCAGTCATGACACGCAGGACGGATCATGGTGGCCGCAATGGCGCGACTGGCTGACCGCAGTTCAGTCAGAAACCGCCACCGTGGCCCCACCTCCCATGGGCACCAAGGGCCTGCCACCACTGGCGGACGCCCCCGGCACCTATGTGTTCCAGAAATAGGCCTATCGGCTGACCCGCGCCATCAGCCGCACCATCGTCGCCTGCGAGACAAAGCCCGACACGGGCAGATCGCTGGCGCGCTGGA
Organism: Youngimonas ophiurae (nom. illeg.); assembly: GCF_049803795.1. Lineage (NCBI taxonomy): Bacteria > Pseudomonadati > Pseudomonadota > Alphaproteobacteria > Rhodobacterales > Roseobacteraceae > Thalassovita > Youngimonas ophiurae (nom. illeg.). Next base: position 351,486 of record NZ_JBNAGJ010000004.1, on the reverse strand, counting down.
ACTTGCGGATGGCCCGACGGGTTTTCTTATTGAAAGTGCCGTCCACCTTGCCCGGATCGAACCCTGCCTCGGCCAGGGTGCGTTCAACCAGCAGCCGCGTCACGGGAATCCCGGCGACGACCTGTTCCTCGGCCCGGTGTTTTTCGATCAGGTCGGCCTTGCGGTCCTCTTCTTGCAGCTCGGCGATCCGGTCGCGAGCGGTTTCAGCGAAACTGCTATGCGGATATTGCGCCATGAAGCGGCGGTAGGCTTCGATCGTGTCCTGCGTGCGTGCCTCGTTCCAGGCGTTGCGCATAGTCACGTCCGCCTCGCGGCGGCGGCGGCGCTCCAGTTCCTCCAGGCGTTCGCGTGCGTCATCGGAATAGAGCCCATCGGGGAAGCGGCGCAGGTATTCACGCAGCCCACGTTCATCGCCCCGCCCCCCTGTCGTGCGCCAGAATTCACGATCCCGGCGTTCCTCTTCGGCGCGACGGCGGCGCTCTTCTTCTTCCAGGGCCCGCGCGCGGCGCAGCGCATCCTGCCGCAAAGTGGCCAGTTGGCTGCGATTCACATAGCCCGTGTCCGTCCACCCTTTCGAGCGCTGATACGCGGCAATCGCCTGCCGTGTGCCTCGCCCGAAAATCCCGTCGATTCCGCGTGTGTCAAACCCCAGCAAAGTCAATTGCCGCTGGATCTCGCGCCGGGCATCGCGCGACAGATTCAGAGCCTGTTCGGCGGCCTCGGCCTCGCGGGCGGGACGTTCCAGAATGGCCTGTATCCGGCGGCGTGCCTCGTTGTGGAACAGCCCCGAGGGGAAGCGATTCATATAGGCGCGATACGCCTCGATCGTGTCGATGTCACGCACCGCGCTCCAATAGGATGTGTCGCCATCAACGGCCTGATCCCCGGCCTGATCCCCGGCCCCGCCCAAGGGCGCATCGGGCAGGAAACCGACAAGATGCACCCCCAATCCGGCCTGTTCCGCCAGCCCCGCCAAAGAGCTGCCGCCCCCCAGAATCCTGTCGCGCAACACCGGCGTCACCCGATTTGCGGCGCCGCGCAGGCCTGTCACGCCTTGTGGTAATTCCAGCGCTCCGGCCCCTTTTTGCAGCCATGCCCCCACCGAAGGCCGCCCCGTTTGCGAGGGCGTCAACACGATCAGAGCCTTCCCCGCCTGAGGCCCCAGCATCGCGGCCAGCGTATTCACGGACAGCCCGTATTGCCCCACATTCAGCGCATTCACCGCGCTGAACTCACGCGAGAGCAGCCAGCTATCCGTCGGCCCCTTGGCCATGTGCCCCGACAGAATCACAATGGCACGGTTTACCGAATTGGCGTTCAGCGCCTCATTGAAATCCTGTGCCGCCTGCGCCATGGATCGCGCAGTCCAATCCTGCCCGCCAAAGACCCGGAAGCCCTGCCGCCGCAGCATCTGGGCATAGGAATCGAAGTCAGCGGTATCCTCGGCATCGGACACCCGGTCATAATCGCGATTGGCCAGAACCAACGCATAATCCTGCGCCCAGGATGGCAGGGCCGTGGACACATATAGCGCCACGGCCCCAAGAAATGAGCGATACGAAAACATGGCAGGCCTCCCTTACGGTTCCGGCCCCAGCTTAGTCGTAAGTGCGTTGATCTTCGATCACTTTTCCGTCGTTGGGCAATGAGCCGGGGGCCACGACCTCGATCTTGCCCTTCAGTTTGAGCGCATCCACCACCGAGCCCGCATAGGTTTCGGCACTGCCGCCATTTGCCTCGATCTGGACGGTCATCGTGTCCATTTCGCCCTCGCGTCCGGCGATGACACGGGCCTTCACGATCTCAGCATGTTTCGAGACCAGCGCAGCCACCTGTTCAGGACGCACGAACATGCCCTTGATCTTGGTGGTCTGATCGGCGCGACCCATCCAGCCCTTGATGCGGATATTGCTGCGCCCGCAGGGGCTTTGGCCCGGCAGAATAGCGCTCAGATCGCCCGTAGCGAAACGGATCAGCGGATAATCGGGGTTCAGCGTGGTCACCACGACCTCGCCGACCTGACCGGGTGCGACGGGATCCCCCGTGCCCGGCGTGACGATTTCCACGATGACCTGCTCATCCACGATCATGCCTTCCATCGCTTCGGATTCATACGCGATGTTGCCCAGATCGGCCGTGGCATAGCTTTGCAGGCAGGCGATTCCGCGATCGGCATATTCCTGCCGCAACGACGGGAACAGAGCGCCGCCGCCCACCGCTGCCTTGGTGATGCTCAGCTTCAGCCCCATGGTTTCGGCCTTATCCAGAATCACCTTTAGATAATCGGGGGTGCCCGCATAGGCGGTGGCCCCCACATCTGCGGCCGCCCGTGCCTGCAATTCTGTCTGGCCGGTGCCTGCGGGCAGCACCGCCGCGCCCACGGCGCGCGCCCCGGATTCAAAGATCATCCCGGCCGGAGTCAGATGATAGCCAAAGCAGTTCTGAACGATATCGCCCTGCCCGATTCCGCAGGCGTGCAGGAAACGGCCCATGCGCCACCAGTCATGCTCGACCCCGCCGGGTTCATAAATCGGGCCGGGGGATTGGAAAATATGCGCGAACCCGTTGGCCGGGCGTGTCGTCAGCCCGCCAAAAGGCGCGGCCTGGGCCTGAGCCTGCCCAAGATCCGATTTGCGCAGCACCGGAAGGGCTGCCAGATCCTGGACAGAAACGATCCGGGCCGCGTCCACTTCGGACAGGCGCCCGCCATATCCGGGCACCCCCTGCGCACGGGCGATCTGCTGCGGCAGAGCCTGGGCCAAGGCAGCGGCGCGCTCGTCCGCGCTGCGCGTTTCAAGATCGTCATAATAGCGGGTCATATATACAGGTCTCCCTGCCGGGAAAGGCATTGCCCAAAATTACCCGGTCATCTCTGGCTGTGTGGCGGGGGGCCGATGCCCACCCAGATCATGTGTTCGGTGCTGGACGTCAGCTGAGCCAGCGTTTACGGCGACGATAAGACCGCACATCGCGGAAGGATTTGCGCCCCTCATCCGACATGCCCAGATAGAATTCCTTCACATCCGGGTTTTCGCGCAGATCCTTGGCCGGGCCGTCCATCACAACGCGCCCCGATTCCAGGATGTAGCCGTAATGCGCAAAGCGCAGCGCCACGTTGGTGTTCTGTTCGGCCAAAAGGAAGGTCACGCCTTCTTTCTCGTTCAGGTTCTTCACGATGTTGAAGATTTCCTCGACCAGCTGCGGTGCCAGCCCCATCGAGGGCTCGTCCAGCAAAATGGTTTCGGGTTTCGACATGATGGCGCGGCCGATGGCGACCATCTGCTGCTCACCGCCCGAGGTATAGCCCGCCTGGCTGCGCCGGCGTTCCTTCAGCCGGGGGAAGTATTTGTACACCATCTCCAGATCGGCATCTATATCCCCGCGCGAGGCATTGCGGGTATAGGCCCCCGTCAGCAGGTTTTCCTCGACCGTCAGGTGTTCGAAACAATGGCGGCCCTCCATCACCTGGATCACGCCTTTTTTCACCAGCTCGGCCGGGTTCAAAGCCTGCACGCCATCGCCCCGATACAGGATGTTGCCCTTGGTCACCTCGCCGCGTTCGGAATGCAGCAGGTTGGAAATCGCCTTGAGCGTGGTGGTCTTGCCCGCGCCGTTCCCGCCCAGCAAGGCGGTGATCCCGCCTTTGGGCACTTTCAGGCTGACCCCTTTGAGAACAAGGATCACGTGGTTGTAGATCACCTCGATGTTGTTGACCTCCAGAAGGGTCTCATCGGTGGGTCCTGCGTCCAGCATCTGCGTCTACTTTCTGAGTTTCGTTCGGGTGGATCCCGGCCACGACAGGCGCGGCCGGGACAACTGTCAGGGCTTAGTTACAGCCCGGAGTGATGTTGTTTTCCTTGGCATAGGCCTCAGAGTCGGCAGCGATCAGCGGTTGCAGAACCTCTTGATCCGACTGGATATAATCGGTGATCATCGACCAGGTGCCCGCTTTCGCATCCCACTGGGTAACCGCGCCATAGCCGTCACCACCGTGGTTTTCGCAGGTCACTTTGAACGAGGGGCCAAAGTTCGGCAGACCCAGGGCGGTCATCTTCTCTTCGGTCATTTCCAGGTTCTCCATACCGTCGCGCATCTGCGCGGGGGTGATGGCACCCGTGCCGTGGATACCCTGCGCGGTTTTCGCCGCTTCGGCGGCCAGCATCGCGGCATAGAGACCACGGTTATACAGCACCGAGCCGATCTGATCGCCCGCGCCGGCAGCCTTCCCCGCATCGACAACGTATTTCTGGATGTCGTCAAACACCGGATAGTCCGACCCCACATTATGGAAGGTCAGCGCCTTATAGCCATCGGCACGCTCGCCCGCGGGTTTCACGTCATTTTCCGAACCCGACCACCAGATACCGATGAAGTTTTCCATCGGGAAACGGATGTTGATGGCTTCTTGGATGGCGACCTGGTTCATCACGCCCCAGCCCCACATCAGCACATAGTCAGGACGCTCGCGGCGGATTTGCAGCCACTGGGATTTCTGCTCCTGACCGGGGTGGTCAACGGCCAGCAGGGTCAGATCATAGCCGTGCTTCTTGGCCAGTTCTTCCAGGGTGCGGATCGGTTCCTTACCATAGGCCGAGTTGTGATAGACCAGCGCGACTTTCTTACCTTCCAGGCTGCCGCCGTTCACGTCCAGCAGGTGCTTGATCGCGATCGAGGCGCCGTCCCAGTAGTTCGCCGGATAGTTAAAGATGTTGCGGAACACGGCACCGTTCTTGGCCGAGGTCCGGCCATACCCGCCCGAGTGCACGGCGATGCCGTCTGCGGTGGCTTTGGGGATCAGCTGATAGGTGATGCCGGTGGACAGCGGCTCATAGACCAGCGCGTCCGAGCCCTTGGTGGATTCGTAACATTCCACGCCTTTTTCGGTGTTATAGCCGGTTTCACATTCCAGCAGGTTCACCTTTTCTCCGCCGATACCGCCGTCGCGCTCGTTCAGCAGGGTGAAGTAATCGGCATAGCCGTCCGCAAAGGGGATGCCGTTTGCGGCATACGGCCCCGTACGGTAGCTGAGCGAGGTAAAGGTCAGGTCTGCCATCGCCGGGCCTGCGGCCACAATGGCGGCAACGGCGGCAGAGATCAGTTTCGTTTTCATCGGTATGGTTCCTCCCTTTGGTCGTATCCGATGGTTTCCAGATCCGAGGTTATGCCCCGGTATGTTGGCTGGCCCCGCCTTAGTGCGGGAAGGGCCAGAGCCGTAGTTTTTCCTTGGCGACGCGCCACAGCTGCGCCAGCCCGTGTGGCTCTGCGATCAGGAAAATGATGATCAGAGCGCCCACGATTATGAATTCCAGATGCGCCGCCATATCCGTGGGCCAGCCCAGGGTGCCCACCAGCACGTTCTTCAGCAGCACCGGCAGCAGCACCAGAAAGGCCGCCCCGGCAAAGGCCCCAAAGATCGAGCCCAGACCGCCGATGATGATCATGAACAGCACCAGGAACGATTTGTTGATGCCAAAGGCCTCGCCGACCTCGACCGCGCCCAGATAGACCGCAAAGAACAGCGCGCCAGACACCCCGATAAAGAACGAGCTAACCGCAAAGGCGCTGAGCTTGGAGCGCAGGGGATCCACGCCGATGATCTCGGCCGCGATGTCCATATCCCGAATGGCCATCCATTTACGTCCCACCGACCCGCGGGTCAGATTCCGCGCGATGATGGCGCTGATCGTCACGAAAACCAGACAGAACAGATAGGACGCCCAGGCCGAGGTGTTCGCGCCGGTCACAGCAATGCCGAACACGGTGCGCTCGGGCGAGCTGATCTGCCCCGAGGCCGAGTAGTTGTAGAACCACGGCACCTTGTTGAACAGCCACACCAGAAAGAACTGCGCCGCCAGGGTGGCCACCGCCAGATAGAAGCCCTTGATCCGCAGGCTGGGCAGACCGAACAGAACCCCCACGATGGCTGTCACGCCTCCTGCCAGCAATACGTGGAAAAAGATGTTCACCTCGGGAAAGGCGGTCATCAGCTTGTAGACCGCATAGGCGCCCACAGCCATGAAGCCCCCGGTGCCCAGCGACACCTGCCCGCAATAGCCCACCAGAATGTTCAGCCCAATCGCCGCAATCGCGTAGATCAGGAAGGGCATGAACACCGCGTTCACCCAGTAGTCATTGATAATGAACGGAATTACGCAGAAGGCTGCGAACAGGACAAAATAGTACCGATAGCGATCGAACTTGATCGGAAAGGTCTGGTTGTCGTCGGTGTAGGACGTTTTGAAATCGCCCGCTTCACGATAGAACATGGTTTCTTACCCCTGCTCATTGGCGTGGGTGAACCCCAGCGCAGTATTGTTAAGCGCGTGTCCACGCGACAATTTCAGATAGGCCGCCACCCCGGTCAGGAACCCAAGACCCGCCAGAGCCGCCGCCGTCAGGACTTGGGATTGGGTCAGCTCGCTGGCGGTCAGGGCGATGTAGCCAAAGGCCCAGAACCCCGCCCAAGAGACCACGTTGATAATGGCAATCAGCTTTTGCATGGTCAGACCCTCTCGATGATTTTTTCGCCGAACAGGCCTTGCGGGCGGAACACCAGGAACACCAGAGCCAGCACATAGGCGAACCAGTTCTCGGTTGCGCCGCCCACCATCGGACCGATGAGGAATTCAAAGAGTTTCTCCCCCACGCCGATGATCAGGCCGCCGACAATGGCCCCAGGGATCGAGGTGAACCCGCCCAGCATCAGCACCGGCAGCGCCTTCAGCGCGATCAGCGACAGGCTGAACTGCACGCCCGATTTGGCGCCCCACATGATGCCCGCAACCAGCGCGACAAAGCCCGCGACCGACCACACCATCACCCAGATGAAGTTCAGCGAAATGCCAACCGACAGCGCCGCCTGATGGTCATCGGCCACAGCACGCATGGCGCGGCCTTGCTTGGTGTATTGGCTGAACAGCACCAGCGCGACCACCAGAATGGCGGCGATAACCGTGGCCACCAGATCCAGCTGATCCAGGAAGAAGCCATAGAAATTCGGGTTTCCGAAGCCCAGCCACTGGGTGTTTTCCTCGATCCAGAAGCTGCCGCCCTGAGGCAGGCCCACGTCCAGTTTCTTGATGTCCGAGCCCCACATCAGGTCTCCGAAACCTTCCATGAAGTAGGCCAGGCCGATGGTGGCCATGAACAGGATGATCGGTTCCTGATTCACCAGATGACGGAAGATGAATTTTTGCACGGCCCAGGCCAGCAGGACCATCACCGCCATGGTAAACAAGATCGCCAGAACGGCCGGAACGTGCCAGCCAAAGTGATGCACCTCGGTGCCGAACACCGCGTTGATCAGGTGGCTGAAAGGCACTTGGCCTTCCATGATGCCCACCAGGGTCAGCGCCGCGAACAGCGCCATAACACCCTGAGCATAGTTAAAAATGCCCGAAGCCTTGTAGATCAGCACGAACCCCAGCGCCACCAGCGCATAGAGAACGCCCGCCATCAGCCCGTTCAGGACAACCTCGGTACCAAAAAGGAGTTGTTCAGGCATGGATCGTGCCTCCGGTCGGAATGGTCAGGAAAGTGGCGAAATCAGTCATGGCTCACCCCCAGATAGGCGTCGATGACGTCTTGGTTGCTGCGCACCTCGTCGGGGGTGCCGTCGCCGATCTTCTTGCCGTAATCCATGACGACCACGCGGTCCGACAGATCCATCACCACGCCCATATCGTGTTCAATCAGGGCAATCGTGGTGCCGAATTCATCGTTCACATCCAGAATAAAGCGGCTCATGTCCTCTTTTTCCTCGACGTTCATGCCGGCCATGGGTTCGTCCAGCAGCAGCAGGCTGGGTTCGGCCGCCAGGGCACGGGCCAGCTCGACCCGTTTTTTCAGACCATAGGGCAGACGCGCCACGGGGGTTTTGCGGATGGACTGGATTTCCAGAAAGTCGATGACTTTTTCAACGACTTCACGGTTCTCCACCTCTTCCTTCTCGGCGGCGCCTTTCCAGATCGCCTGCTGGAACATGTTGGTTTTCATGTGGTTCAGACGGCCGGTCATCACGTTGTCCAGCACGGTCATGCCTTCGAACAGCGCAATGTTCTGGAAGGTGCGGGCGATGCCCAGACGGGCGACCTCGTAGGGTTTCATGGCCGGACGGCGCGCGCCCTTGTACCAGACCTCGCCTTCCTGCGGGACATAGAACCCCGAGATCACGTTCAGCATCGAGGATTTCCCGGCCCCGTTCGGGCCGATGATGGCACGGATCTCGCCTTCCTTGATGTCAAAGCTGATGTCGGTGATCGCCTTCACCCCGCCGAAACGCAGCGTGATGTTTTTCATCTCCATCAGAGTGCCGCCGATTTTGCGACCGTCTGCGGTAACGTAGCCTTCTTCTTGCATAGCCTGGTTCATTCTGCGGCCACCTTTTGTGTTTTCACCGGCACCACAGCGGCGTCGATCAATTGCAGCGTCGCACTGATCGAGCCCTTGCGGCCGTCCTCGTAGGTCACTTCGGTGGTGGTGTAGATTTCGTCCTTACCGTCATACAAAGCCCCGATCAGATCATCGAATTTCTCTTCGACGATGCGGCGGCGCACCTTGCGGGTACGGGTCATTTCGCCGTCATCCGCGTCCAGTTCCTTGTGCAAAACCAGGAAACGGTGGATCTGACAGCCCGACAGCATCGTGTCCTCGGCAACCGAGCGGTTCACCTCTTCGACGTGATCTTTGATGGCTTGCAGCACCTTGGGATGGCCCGCCAGTTCCTGATAGCTGGAGTAGGCGATGTTATTGCGTTCAGCCCAGTTGCCGACGGCGCTCATGTCGATGTTGATGAAGGCCATACATTTATCGCGGCCATTGCCGAACAGGACGGCCTCCAGCACGTTGGGGAAGAACTTGAGCTTATTCTCAACGTATTTGGGCGCGAACATGCTGCCATCGGCCATTTTGCCAACGTCCTTGGCGCGGTCGATGATCCGCAGATGGCCCGAATCCGTCTCGATAAAACCCGCGTCCCCGGTGGCAACCCAGCCCTCGGCATCCTTGGTCGAGGCCGTGCTTTCGGGGTTTTTATAGTAGGATTCGAAAACACCGGGGCTGCGGTAGAACACCTCGCCATTGTCGTCGATGCGCAGTTCCACACCCGGCGCGGGCACGCCGACCGTATCGTTGCGCACCTCGCCATCGGGCTGCACGGTGATGAACACCGTCGCCTCGGTCTGACCATAGAGCTGTTTGAGATTGATCCCCAACGAGCGGTAGAATTCGAAAATCTCGGGCCCGATTGCCTCACCCGCGGTATAGCCAACGCGCACGCGGCTTAGACCCAGGGTGTTTTTCAGCGGCCCAAAGACAAACAGATTCCCAAGCGCGTATTTCACCCGGTCCAGAAAGCCGACGGGCTTACCATCCAGAATGGCCGGGCCCACCTTTTTCGCGTGGGCCATATAGTGGTGGAACATGCGCTGCTTCAGCTTGCCCGCGTCCTCCATCCGGATCATCACGTTGGTCAGCTGGGTTTCGAAAACGCGCGGCGGGGCGAAATAGTAGGTCGGCCCGATCTCGCGCAGATCCGAGGCCATGGTCTCGGCGCTTTCGGGGCAGTTCACGCAGAACCCGCACCAATAGGCCTGCCCGATCGAGAAGATGAAATCCCCAACCCAGGCCATCGGCAGATAGGCCAGGATTTCCTCGTCCGGGCGCAGGTGATCGAATTCAGACGAATTTTTCGCGCTTTCGATCACGTTGCGGTTCGACAGAACCACGCCTTTGGGTTTGCCCGTGGTGCCCGAAGTATAGAGCATCACGCACTGGCTGTCGTAATCCAGCTTGGCCTTGCGGCGGTCCAGTTCGGGCGTCAGTTCATCGCGCGCGGCAAACCCCTGTTCCTGAACGTGGCTGAATTCATGCAGCTGGCTGTGGTCGTATTTGCGCATCCCGCGCGGATCGACGTAGATCATGTGCTCGAACTGATGCAGACGGTCCTGCACCTCGATCACCTTATCGACCTGTTCCTGATCCTCGGCGATGACGAAACGCGCGCCGCAGTGATCCAGCACATAGGCCATCTCTTCGGCGGCGCTGTCCTGATACAGGGGCACCGGAATCGCGCCCACAGACTGGGCTGCGACCATAGACCAATAGAAATGCGGGCGATTGCGACCGATGATAGCGATGAAATCGCCCTCGTTCACGCCCATGTTGATCAGCCCGCGAGCAAGATTGTTGATCTCGCGCTTGGCCTGGCTCCACGTCCAGCTCTGCCAGATGCCGAACTCTTTTTCCCGATAAGCGGGGCGATCCCCGAACTCGGTGGCGTTACGCTGCAAAAGCGCCGGTATGGACGCCAGTCCACCGGCCGCCTGTGACGACTGTGCCAATTCTGTTCCTCCCAAATGGCCGTTATTTGTGGCCTGCGACCGTCAGCAAACGACGATTCTCCCGTTTGCTAGGGTGCGCAGTTATCTTGAACCGTCAACTTTTTCCTGAACATTTCGAAAATCCTACGAATTGTAACAGGGCCGACATCTTCGCGTTTTCCACGTTGAATCCTACAGGACAAAGGCTTTCCCTGCACGTCCAAAAGGTGCTAATCAATTGAAATATAAGAGGTCATACTGGGAGGCAGGCCTTTGCACCGATATATGGACGCGCTGACAATGGCGGGGCTGAATCTGATTCAGCAGGCCTTGTCGATCTATGACAGCGATTTGAATCTTGTCGTCTGCAATCGCAGGTTTCAGGAAATGTTCGACCTGCCAGCCGAGCTGATCACCCCCGGCGCCAGCTTCGCGCAAACCATTCGTTTTCTGACCCAGCGGGGGGAATATGGCGATGTCGAAGACCCCGAACAGGTCGTTTCGCACCGGGTCGAGCAGGCGCGGGCCTTTGCTCCGCATTACATTGAACGCATCCGCCCGAACGGCAAACGGATCTCGATCGAGGGCAACCCCTTGCCACAGGGGGGCTGGGTGGCCGTTTATACCGACATCACCCGCACCAAGCAGCAAGAGGAATTGCTGCGCGCGCGCTCAGAAGAGCTGACCGACAAGGTGCTGGCCTATGCCGAGGAGCTGGCCACCGCGAACCGCAAGCTGCAATCCACCATCGCCGCGCTGGAAGAAACCAAACGCTATGTCACCGAGGCCGAGGCCCGCACGCGCCTGACAACCGAAATGATGCCCGCCCATATCGCGCATGTGGGGCTGGACCGGCGCTATACGTTCTCGAATCGGCGGCTGAATTCGGTGATGCCGGGCCGCCCCACCGAGATTGTCGGGCTTTATATCGGCGATGCCCTGGGCGAGGCCGCCTATACCGCGATCAGGCCCCATCTGGACGAGGCTTTCGCCGGGCAGGCCTCGGCCTTCGAATTCACTGACGAGGACAGCTCGCGCCGGATCCGCACCTCATTCACGCCCGATCTGGACACCCGCGGAAACGTCACCGGCGTCTATATCATGTCGGTGGACATCACGCAGGAAACCCAGGTGCGCTCGGCGCTTCAGCAGACCCGGCGGCGGGAAATGGCCGCGCAGCTGACCAGCGGCATGGCGCATGATTTTTCCAACCTGCTGACGATCATGCTGGGCAGCCAATCCCGTCTGCAAAAAATGGACCTGCCCAGCCCCGCGCACGAGTTGGTAACCGCAACCCTGTCCGCCGCCCAGCGCGGAGGCACCCTGCTGAACCGTTTGGCCGACATCACCGGCGCGCGCGATTGGAACCCGCAGAAGGCCAGCCTCAGCTCGCTTCTGAAGGATCTGAAAACCCTGGCCCTGCCTGCTCTGCCCGAAACGATGCGGCTGCATGTGAATAATCTGGTGCGCGATGACATGCTGATGCTGGACACCGGGATGCTTCAGGATTCGCTGCTGAACCTGATCCTGAACGCGCGCGATGCCTGTCGCGGCGCGGGGCGGATCACGCTGACCGTTGCCCCCGTGCAGGGCCTGTGGATCGAATTCATGGTAACGGACACCGGCCCCGGATTTTCGGAAACGGCGATGGCGCGCGCGCTGGAACCGTTTTTCACCACCAAAGGCGATGAAGGCTCGGGGCTCGGGCTGGCCATGGTCTATGACATGACCAAACTGGCTGGCGGCCGCGTCCGCCTGAACAACACCGAGGACGGCGGCGGTCAGGTTGTGCTGCGCCTGCCCCTGCGTCTGGTCGCCCCGGAAATTCCCCCCGGCCTGATCCTGCTGGTCGAAGACAGCCCCGAACTGCGCACCGGGATTCGCGAAATGCTGACCGACATGGGCCATACCGTGATTGAGGCCGCCAGCGCCGAGGAGGCCCTGTTGCTGAATTCCGAACTGCCCGAGATCACCCGCATCCTGTCGGACATCACCCTGGCCGGAGAGATGACCGGCGTCGATCTGCTGCGCGCCCTTCCCAATCCGCACCCGCCCTGCTACCTCATGACATCGCTTGCGCCCGAGGATGCGCTGTATCAGGCCGGCTCTGAACTGACCTCCGTCCTGCGCAAACCGTTTTCGACCGCGCAACTGACCACCCTTTTCGCAACCACGATGGCACCGCAATGACTCTGGCACCGCTTGTCACCATTCTGGACGATGAACCCGCGATCCGCACCATGCTGGCTGACGCGCTGCAAGAGGCGGGGTTTCGTACGCTCAGCTTTGGCCGTGCCACCGAATTCGAGGCAGCGCTGAAATCCGCCGCCCCCGATGTCTGCCTGGTGGATCTGTCCCTGCCTGACCGCGACGGGCTGTCGCTGGTGCATCGGCTGGCGCTGGAACAGGGGGCGACGGTGATCATCATCTCGGGGCGGGCGCAGGTGCAGGACCGTGTAACCGGACTGGAACTGGGGGCCGATGACTATATCATCAAACCCTTCGATCCATCCGAGGTGGTCGCCCGAATCCGTGCCCGCCTGCGCCGCGAAAAACCCACAACTCAGACCGGCAACTCAGCGATGTTCAACGGCTGGACGGCCCATTTCGACAGCTACATGCTGGTTGATGACAGCGGGGCCGAAACCCCGTTTTCCCACGCCGAGGGCGAGGTTTTGCGCCTGTTCCTTGAGCGCCCCAAACGTCTGATCTCGCGTGCGTTGATGCAGGAAACGCTGGGCGGCGCTGCGGGTGAAAGCTTTGATCGCGCAATGGATGTGCGCATCTCGCGCCTGCGGACCAAGCTGAAGGAAGACCCAAAAAACCCGCGCCTGATCAAGACAATCTACGGCGCAGGCTATATTTTCCTGGGCGATGTACATTGGAATTGACCTGAGATTCACCAGCTGGATCAGGCTCTTGCGCTGATTCGGCTGGCAGGGTACGATTCTGTCATGCTCAGCTGCCTTATGTACCGCCCCTGCCCCAAATCCGGCCGCCGCCGCTATTATCGCGTCGAGCTAAGCTATAACCTGTTCGAGGAAATCTCGGTTTTGCGGGAATGGGGATTGGCCGGCGGGCGCGGTGCATCGCGCATCGATATTTACGGCAGCCTGCGCCTGGCCTCGGAGGCCGCGGACCGTGTGCGCAATGCAACGCTGAAACGGGGCTATTCACGCGCCGCCTGAAGACACAGCGAAAACCGGGGCACAATTCCAGATGTATTTGCGAAAATGGGCCCCCCGCGTTCTTTCCGCACGCCGAGAGGAAGGCGCGCTGCATTCCGGTTGCACCCGCCCAAGGCTTTGCCTACCCCTGTAGGCAAGCAGCCAACCGGAGTTCCCATGTCCACCATTACTCTTGTCCGCCATGGTCAGGCCAACACGGCCGCTCAGGATGAAGACAGTTATGACAACCTCAGCGATCTGGGGCGGCAGCAAGCGGCCTGGCTGGGCGATCATCTGGACGACACACACGAACATTTCGAGCGCGTCTATTGCGGCACATTGCGCCGTCACCGGCAAACCGCAACGCAAATGCGCGCCCAGGCCCGCGCCGACATTCAGCAGGACGCCCGGCTGAACGAGATGGAGTTCTTCACCCTGGCCAATCTGCTACGCGATCAGCAGGGCATTGCCATGCCCCAATCCCGCGAGCAATTCGTCACCTATATGCCGATGTTGCTGTCCAAATGGCAGGCAGGCGAGATTGAAACACCCCCAGAAACCTTTCAGCAATTCGAAACCCGCGTAAACGAGGCGCTGATCGACATTGCCGCCGGGCGCGGCCCCGCTCTTGTGGTGACGTCGGGCGGGCTGATCGGTATGGCGTTTCGGCAGGCAATGGGGCTGGACATCACCGCATTTTCACGGACTTGCATTGCGATCATGAATACCTCAGTGCATCGTCTACACCCGATTGGCGATCGACTGTCGATGACTCAGTTCAATGCCACCCCGCATCTGGACCGGCCAGACCGGCAATTCGCCCAGACACACCTGTAACCAACTCGCAAAGGACCAACCGATGACGCATCTCTGGGTACGCGCCGAACAACGCCCCAACGAGGACCGGGTCGGCCTGACCCCCGAAGGCACGGCCGAACTGATCGCCGCCGGTATTCGCGTCACGGTCGAACGCAGCAGCACCCGCGCCATTCCCCTACAAGGTTACATCGACGCGGGCGCCGAAATCGCCGCGGAAAACAGCTGGCCGCAAGCGCCTTTGGATGCGATCATCTTCGGCCTGAAGGAGCTGCCCGAGGACGGCACTCCGCTGCCCCATAAACACATCATGTTCGGCCACGCCTATAAGGGCCAGCATTCCGGCAAGGCGCTGCTTGCGCGGTTCAAGGCCGGGGGCGGGACGCTATTCGATCTGGAATATCTGGTGGATGAAACCGGCCGCCGCGTCGCCGCCTTTGGCTATTGGGCGGGCTATGCAGGGGCGGCTGTCACGCTGAAAACCTGGGCCGCGCAACAACGCGGGCAGATTTGCGGCCCCGTCGGTGTTTACCCCAGCAAGGATGCTCTGAACGCTGAACTTCTGTCTGAACTGGACGCGCTGAATGTCCCGCGCCCCACCGCCATGGTGATTGGTGCCCTTGGACGTGTCGGCACTGGCGCGGCGGATTTGTGTACCGCGATGGGCGTTGACGTCACCAAGTGGGACATGGCGGAAACCGCCAGCGGGGGGCCTTTCCCCGAAATCCTGCAGCACAACCTGTTCCTGAACTGTATCTTTGCCCGCCCCGGCACGCCTGTTTTCGTCCCCACCGAGACCCTGACAGCGCCGCGCGCGCTGACGGCCATTGGCGATGTGGCCTGTGATCCCGACAGCGATTACAACCCCGTGCCGATCTATGACCGGGCCACCACCTGGGACGCCCCCGCCCTGCGCGTGGCAACCGACCCGGTGATGGATGTGATGGCGATTGATAACCTGCCCTCGATGCTGCCCGTCGAAAGCTCGCAGGATTACGCCGAACAGCTGCTGCCCTCGCTCAGGACGCTGACGGATCTGACGTCGGGCGTCTGGGGCCGCGCCGAGATTGAATTCAACAAACACGTATCGGAGGTCTGATCATGATCCATTGGTGTGGCACCGGCCTGTCGGCCATTCCCGGTCTGCGGCGTCTGCTGATGGCGGGGCACCCCGTCACCGTCTGGAACCGGACCACCGCAAAAGCGGCCGAGGCCGTCGGAGACCTGACCCAGGACATCCGCGCCTTTACCCTTGACGCGCTAGAGGCCCAGCTGGCCCCCGGTGACATCGTTGTCTCGATGCTGCCTGCCGATATGCACGTCCCGCTGGCCAAACTGTGTTTGCAGCACGGCGCGGATTTCGTGTCTTCCTCGTATATTTCGCCGGAAATGGCCGCTCTGGACCAGGCCGCGCGCGAAAAGGGCCTGCGTTTCGTGAACGAGGTCGGGCTGGATCCGGGCATTGACCATCTGATGGCCCATGCGCTGGTGGCCGATTACCGTGCCTCTGGGGCCTATGATGCGGGCAACACGCTGTCGTTCCTCTCGTATTGCGGAGGGGTGCCGAAAATCCCCAATCCGTTCCGCTATAAATTCAGCTGGTCTCCGCTTGGTGTGCTCAAGGCGTTGCGCTCTCCGTCCCGTTCGATTCGGGATTTCGCCCAATTGCAGGTGAACCGGCCCTGGGATGCGATCAGCAGCTATACCGCCCCCCTGCCCCAGCCCGAAACCTTCGAGGTCTACCCAAACCGCGACTCGCTGCCCTTTATGCAGGATTACAAATTCGACAGCGATTGGCAGGTGAAGGAATTCGTGCGCGGCACCCTGCGCCTGAACGGCTGGGCCGAGGCCTGGTCGAATGTCTTCCAAGAGATTGAAACATTAGAGGGCCCGGCGGGCGAGGCGCGGCTCAAGGAAATGTCCGATCAGTTCTGGGCCGAAAACGCCTATGACCAGGACGAGCCCGACCGCGTGGTGCTGTGTGTCAGCCTGAAGGCAGAAAAGGACGGGCAGCCCGTCTGGCACAAAACCTATGTGATGGATGCCTGGGGCGATGCGCGCGGCACGGCGATGGCGCGGCTTGTTTCCGTTCCGGTGTCTTTGGCGATTGAATCGGTGCTGGCGCGGGCAATCCCCGCCGGTGTGTCTGCTGCGCCCTCGGATCCGAAACTGGTGGATGCCTGGATGGAGGAAATCGGCAAACTGGCCCAGCATCTGGAAATCGTCACCGAAGCCTGACCCAAAAGAGAAACGCCCGCCAATTTGGCGGGCGCATTCCGTCCGTGAGTGGACTTAGCGATACGAGAAGTTGCCTTCGACGGTATCGGCAAACGATCCGCCAAAGACGTAGCTGTTCACCGCACCATTTTCGGCGATGGCACCTTCGCGCGGGTTCAGGACGTCACCGGCCTCGGCCATCAGTTTCTGGCCATAGGTCACGCTGACATAACCCGATTTGGCGATGGCTTCGTCACGCGGATGCAGGATGGACTCGGCCGGGATGCTGCGGGTCATGATCGTGTCATTGGCGTAGCCCTGTTCCGCAACAGCGGCAGAAGCAAAACCCAGAGCGGCGACAGCAGAGATAAGTGCGAATTTCATTTCGATTTCCTTTCGGTTTGTGAGTGATCGTGTTGTCGATCTGAACCCGAAATGGGACCGAAAAGCCGCAGCTTCAAGCAATCCAACCCCCTGAAAACCGTGCGAAAATTCAGCCGACCTCTGCATTTGTGCACGACACAAGAATGTGAGCGCACAATGCGCGTTTTTCCTGAGGTTTTACCCCGGTTGGCCTGTCCGCAGGGCTGTAATTTCACGTCATGTCACGAAAAGCGTGAGCAGGCTTTTCCGCCTTGAAACGACAAAACGGGCCGCTTGGGCCCGTTTCCAATCGCGATTTCGCCTGGATTACCCCCCCCGGATCAGGTCATCCTCTTCCTCAAGCGCGGACAGGCCCAGCTCTTCAAGCCCCGATTCCAGGTGGTCGGGCAGATGCGGCGTGCCGATCAGATAATCCGGCGTGGGCACCGTGGCCTCGGACTGGGCGGTGGCGCGGGCCTCTTGGAATTCGTCCGCATCAAAGCTGCCGCGCCCGATCCACATCAGCGCCACCAGATCGGTCTGTTCCTCTTCGGTCAGACGTTCAAGAAAGGCGCGCAGCTCGCCCTCGGCGCGGTCCAGCTCGCGCGCCATCAGAATGACATTGGCAACCTTGGTTAATGTGATCTCAAGCATGGCGGTTCCTCCTGTCTACGCAGGGCAGTTTCGCCAGAGTCAGGCCACGCGTCCTTGATCTGAGGCAAATCCGCGTTCAGCGTCCTTTCGGCCGGTCGATCCGCACGATGGAACCGTCCTGATCTGGCGCCAGTTCCTCGAAATCGAAATTGTCCAGACGGCGGGCGCGGCGTCCGGCCTTGTCGGCGCTGATCTTGATCTCCGAGATGTCCTTGGCCGCCTGCCCGAAATGACGATCCAGATTTTCCACGCGGGTGCCCAGCCGTTCGACATCGGCGAACAGCATGGCCAGTTCCTTGCGGATCGCGCCGGCCTGTTCGCGCATCCGGGCGTCCTTCAGAATGGCGCGCATCGTGTTCAGCGTCGCCATGCAGGTGGTGGGCGACACGATCCAGACCCGCCGGTCGAACCCTTCGCGCACCAATTCGGGAAAACGCGCGTGCAGCTCGGCATAGACGGCTTCGGAGGGCAGGAACATCAGCGCGCCATCGGCGGTTTCCCCCTCGATCTGGTATTTGTCCGAGATCGCCTTGATATGGGTCCGCACGGCCTGGCGCAGCATGGTGGCGGCACGGTTGAACTGATCCTGGGTTTCGGCCCGGATCAGCGCCTCATAGGGTTCCAGCGGGAATTTGCTGTCAATCACGATGGGCCCCGGCGGGTTGGGCAGATGGATCAGGCAATCGGCGCGTTTGCCGTTGGACAGGGTGGCCTGCCAGGTGAAACTGTCTGCGGGCAGGGCCTTGCTGACAATATCGCGCAGCTGAATCTCGCCGAACGCGCCGCGGGTCTGTTTGTTGGACAGAATGTCCTGCAAGCTCAGCACATCGCCGGACAGTTTGGTGATATTGTCCTGCGCCTTGTCGATGGCTTGCAGACGCTGCTGTAGCTCGCCCAGCGAATGGGCAGTGCGCCGGGCGGATCCTTGCAGGTTCTCATTCATGCTGTGATTGACCTGCGCCAGGCGTTTCTCCATCAGTTGCAGCATGTTTGCCTGGCTGGCCGCCTGCGCCTCGGACACATGAGTCAGCCCGCCCGCCAGTTGCTGCTGCCCGTCCGATAGCATCTGCACCCGCTGCCCCAGCTGCTGCATCTGCTGCGACAAAGGCGCGGCCATGCGGGCCGATTGACCGGCGGCGCGCACAGCCATGATCAGCAGGATCAGCACCAGCAGGATCACGGCGCCAGCGGCCAGCAGAGCGATCATAAAAGGATCGCTCAGGTCATAAAACTGTCCGTTGATTGTCATGTTGTCCGTCCGAATAGGCGTTCGATATCGGCCAGCCGCAGCTCTACATAGGTGGGGCGGCCGTGGTTGCATTGACCAGAATGAGGCGTGGCCTCCATTTCGCGCAGCAGGGCGTTCATTTCCTCGGCCCGCATCCGCCGCCCCGACCGGATCGAGCCATGGCAGGCCACGCGGGACAGGATTGCCTCGATCCGGGCCTGCACCGTCTGGCTGGAGCCCAGATCGGCCAGCTCATCCAGAATGTCCAGAACCATCACGCGGGCGTTTACCTCGCCCAGGATCGCAGGCGTTTCGCGCACGGCCAGCGCACCACCCCCGAAGGGCTCCAGGTAAAGCCCCAGTTTTTGCAGTTCCTCAGCCAGCTCCAGAATACGGGCGCAATCGGCCTCGGACAGCTCGACGATTTCAGGGATCAGCAGCGCCTGCGAGGGCACGCCGTTTTCCGCCATCTGTGCCTTTAGCTTTTCATAGACCAGCCGTTCATGCGCCGCGTGCTGATCAACGATCACCATGCCGGTTTCCGTCTGCGCGATGATATAGTTTTCATGCACCTGCGCGCGGGCGGCGCCCAGCGGCAGACGCTCCAGCGGAGTTTCCTGTGGGGTGTCCACCACCTCTTCGACGCGGGCGCTGTAAGTGTCGCCCAGATCGGCAAAGCCCGGCGCGGGGGCCTGCGCCTGATAGCTGGCGCGCATCGCCCCCATTGACGGGCGATCCATCTGATAAACGCGCGCCGGAGCGTCCACGGGTTCGGGCCGGAAAGCCCCCAGCGTCGCCCCCGCCACCGTGGTCGAGGCCCGGTGCCCCGCCTCGGCCAGCGCGTGACGCAGGGCGGACACGATCAGCCCACGTACTACACCCGGATCGCGAAACCGGACCTCGGATTTGGCAGGGTGCACGTTCACATCCACCTTATGCGGGTCGCATTCGATGAACAGCGCCGCAGCGGGGTGCCGATCCCGGCTGAGGAAATCGAAATAGGCCCCACGTAGCGCCCCGATCAGCAGTTTGTCACGCACCGGGCGGCCATTGACGAACAGGAACTGCGCGACGGCCGAGCCACGCGAATATGTGGGCAGCGCGGCATATCCTGTCAGCAGGAAACCATCGCGCTCGGCGTCGATTTTCAGGGCGTTTTCGGCAAATTCCGTCCCCAGAATGCGCGCCAGACGGCCATGTAGCGCATCGAACAGACCGCCGCTTTCGGGATCAGCGCGGAAAGTCACGCGCCCCTCGCCCCCGCCCGAGACATCGCGCAGGGTGAAGCCTACGAAGGGCTCGGCCATGGCCAGGCGTTTGACGGTGTCGGTGATGGCCTGCATCTCGGCCCGGTCGGTGCGCAGGAATTTCAGACGAGCGGGCGTGGCATAGAACAGATCGCGCAGTTCAACGACCGTGCCAGCCGTCAGCGCAGCGGGTTTGACAGCGGACATCACCCCACCCGCAACGGCGATCTGCGCCGCGTCCTGCCCGGCGGCGCGGCTGGTGATCGTCAGGCGGCCCACCGCCCCCAACGAGGGCAGAGCCTCGCCCCGGAACCCGAAACTATGGATGTTCAGCAGGTCCGTTCCATCGATTTTCGAGGTCGCATGGCGTGACAGCGCCAAGGGCAGCTGACCGGGCGCGATCCCGCAGCCGTCATCGGTGATCTTGATCAGGGTCTTGCCGCCGTCGGCGATGGCAATGTCGATCCGGCGCGCGCCCGCATCCAGCGCGTTTTCCACCAGTTCCTTAACGGCCGAGGCCGGACGCTCAACGACTTCACCCGCCGCAATTCGGTTAATTGCGGCGTCGTCCAGCTGTCGGATGACGGGCTGATCTGTGGATATCTTGGGGTTGGCCTGGGACATACCGCAATTTGTAGCACGCCCCGCGGCGATTCTGCCAACGCGTTTTCTGGGCCGGTTCATCGCCCCTCTGGTCTAGCCTTTCAGCGCCGCGCGATACCAGGCCACCAGCTGCGCGCGCTCTTCGGGCTCCATCCACGATAGGTTCGCCGGGGGCATCGCGTGGGTCACTCCGGCCTGCATATAGATCGCGCGCGCATGGCGGGCCATCTGCGCCTCGGTCTCAAGCACGACACCCTTGGGCGCGTGGCGCAGCCCGTCCCAGGCGGGCTCTTGTGCGTGGCACATCGAGCAACGGCCCATCACGATGTCATAGGCATCCTCGAACCCGTCGGCCTGAACGAACCGGGTCTCAATGGCTGACAGTTCCTCGGGGGGCTCGCGCCACATCGGGGCCAGCGACAGCGCCATCACCGCCACGAACAGACCCGCCGTCAGCCCCCATGTCCACCAGGGCATCCCCTGCCGCGCGTGCATGGTGTTAAAGAAATGCCGGATCGTAACCCCCATCAGAAACACCAAAGCCGCGATGATCCAGTTATACTCTATGGCAAAAGCCAGCGGATAATGGTTCGACAGCATCATGAAGATCACCGGCAGCGTCAGATAATTGTTATGAGTGCTGCGCTGTTTTGCGATTTTCCCGTATTTCGGATCGGGTTTACGCCCGCCCATCAGGTCAGCCACCACGATTTTCTGATTGGGGATGATGATAAAGAACACGTTGGCAGACATGATCGTCGCCGTGAACGCCCCCAGGTGCAGCAGCGCCGCCCGGCCAGAAAAAACGCTGGTATAGAAATAGGACATCGCCACCAGCACGACAAACAACGCTACCATCAGCAGAGTCTGGTTGGCGTTCACGAAAACCTTGCACAGGGTGTTGTAGACCCCCCAACCAAAGGCCAGCGAGACCACGGAAATGGCAATCGCCTGCCAGGCCTCAAGCTCCAGAACGGTCGGGTCCACCAGATAGAATTCGGCCCCCATGTAGTAAACCACCGCCAGCAGCGCGAATCCCGTCAGCCAGGTGGCGTAGCTTTCCCATTTGAACCACACCAGCCCGTCGGGCATGTTTTCCGGCGCGACCAGGTATTTCTGGATGTGATAGAAACCGCCCCCGTGGACCTGCCATTCCTCTCCGTCTGCGCCGCTGGTCAGATTGCGATCGCGGTGCAGGCCCAGATCCAGCGCGATGAAATAAAACGAAGACCCGATCCAGGCGATCGCGGTCACCACATGCAGCCAGCGCAGGGCAAACTCCAGCCATTCGGTGATGACGATCCAATCCAGCATGGGCCTCTCCTGTCTGTTTTGCGCAGGCTATCGCAGCGCGGACTTGTTTGTTAATCCTGCTAATCACAGCAACAGTTTCAAGAGATGGCTGATAATGTCCTACGTGAACAACATCCGCATGTTCGTCCGCGTCTATGAATTGGGCGGCATGAGCGCGGCGGCGCGGGATCAGCGATGCTCGCCCGCGGTGGCGTCTTCGCGGATTGCCGAGCTGGAAAAGCACCTGGGTGTGCGGCTGTTCAATCGCACCACCCGCGCGCTCAGCGCCACCGAACACGGCGAGCTGTTCTATGACGGGGCCCTGCGCATTCTGGATGCAATCGACACCGCCGAGGCCGCCGTGATGGAGGCCACCCAATCGCCGCGCGGAACGCTGTTCGTGGCCGCGCCTCTGGGTGTCGGGCGCAGGTTCATCGCCCCAGCCGTGCCCGCCTTTAAACGCGCCTATCCGCAGATCGACATCCGGTTGCGCCTGTCGGATCGGGTGGTGGATGTCACCGGCGAGGGGCTGGATCTGGCCTTTCATCTGGGGCCTTTGTCGGACAGCGATCTGAAAATACGGGTGATCGCGGATTGCCCACGGATTTTATGCGCGGCTCCGTCCTATGTGGCGCGGCGCGGGATGCCGGCGGACGGGCAGGCTCTGGTGGATCAGGCGCATGACTGTCTGAACCTGCGCTTTCCCGGCGCTAAAGAGTTTCAATGGACGCTGCAAACCCAGGCCGGCCCGCGACGCTTTGAAATCCGGGGGCCATTTGAAACCGACGATGGCGATGTCCTGACCGGGTGGGCGCTGGATGGGGCCGGGATCGTCCTGAAACCGATATTCGAGGTGGCCGAGCATCTGCGCTCTGGGGCGCTGGTGCCCGTTGCCCCCCAAACGCCGCCCCTGCCCACGCAACTGGCCTCGCTTACGCCCAGCAGGAAATTGCGCGATCCCAAGGTGCAGCTGTTCTCGGATTTCATCACGGCCCATTGCAAAGAGGCGCTGGCGGCCGTTCCGCAGGATTTCCCGGCCAGCCGATCCGAATGAAAAAACCCAGGCGCAGCGCGCCTGGGTCAGTGTCGAAAAGCTGATCAGGAAGGAGAAATCAGCCTTTGGAGAATTCGGGGTACGCTTCCATACCCAGTTCAGCCATATCCAGGCCGTTGATCTCGGTTTCTTCGTCAACACGCAGGCCCATGACAATCTTCAGGATGAACCAGACGACTGCCGACATGACCACGGTGGCCAGGCCAATGACGATGATACCGTACAGCTGAGCACCGATGGTTGCGTCACCGTTGGTGAAGACAACAGCGATGGTGCCCCAGATACCGGCGATCAGGTGGACCGGGATGGCACCAACCACGTCGTCGATTTTCAGCTTGTCCAGCATCGGAACCGCGAAGACCACGATCACACCGCCGACCATACCGATCAGGGTAGCTGCGCCCAGGGTGGGGGTCAGCGGCTCGGCGGTGATCGACACCAGACCGGCCAGCGCGCCGTTCAGCACCATGGTCAGGTCAGGCTTTTTGTACAGGATCTGCGTCAGGATCAGGGCCGCGATAGCGCCGCCTGCTGCTGCGGTGTTGGTGTTCGAGAAGATACGCGACACATCGGCAACGTCACCAACCGAGCCCATGGCCAGCTGCGAACCGCCGTTGAAGCCGAACCAACCCAGCCACAGGATGAACGTCCCCAGGGTTGCCAGCGTCAGGTTCGAGCCGGGCATCGGGATGGTTTTGCCATCTTTGTACTTGCCGATACGCGGGCCCAGGATGATCGCGCCAGTCAGAGCAGCCCAGCCGCCGACCGAGTGCACGATGGTCGAACCAGCGAAGTCCGAGAAGCCAGCCTCGCCCACGAAACCGCCGCCCCAGGTCCACGATGCGGTGAACGGGTAGATGATGGCCGTCAGGATGATGGTGAAGATCAGGAAGGGCCACAGCTTGATACGCTCGGCCAGGGTGCCCGACACGATCGAGGCAGTGGCAGCACAGAACATCAGCTGGAAGAAGAAGTCCGAGCCGGTCGAGGCATAGGAGTAATCGTCAGCTGCGTCAGCGGTCACGCCCACGGCTTCCAGAACACCGGGGCCCCAGACGCCGGACAGGATACCTTCGACCGACCAGGTGCCCAGCGGGTACATCAGGTTATAACCGATCAGGTAGTAGAAGATGGCGGCCAGACCGAACAGCGCCATGTTCTTGGTCAGCTGCATGGCCACGTTTTTCGAACGCACCAGGCCTGCTTCCAGCATGGCAAAGCCAGCAGCCATGAAGAACACCAGGAAGCCGCCCACAAGGAACAGCAGCGAGTTCAGGATGAAGACGGTATCGGTCGAGGGGTTCACGCCCGCAACCGGCCCTTCTTCTGCAAGACCCAGGCTGGGCAGCGCGGTCAGCGCGGCGGCCAGGGCCAGTTTTTTCGTCAGGTTCATAGTCATTTCCTTAGTTTCCCCCGTCCGCGTCTTACAGCGCGTCATCGTTCGATTCGCCGGTACGCACGCGAACTGCCTGTGCGACATCCAGCACGAAAATCTTGCCGTCACCGATTTTGCCGGTACGTGCAGTGTTGGTGATGGTTTCGACGACCTGATCGGCCATCGAGGCATTCACCACGATTTCCAGTTTGATTTTCGGCACGAAATTCACGGCGTATTCGGCACCGCGATAGATTTCCGTGTGGCCCGACTGCGAACCGAAACCTTTAATCTCGGTCACCATCATGCCGCGCACGCCGATTTCGGTCAGCGCTTCGCGAACCTCCTCCAGCTTGAACGGTTTGATCGTAGCAATGATGAGTTTCACCTTGATCCCCTTGTCGTTATGCTGCGGGCACCCCCGCTGATTGCACTCGCAGAGAAACACGAGGTTCAGCAGTCGGGGGAAGGGAACAGCCCAAAAATGCGACTAAAACCGAAGGTGTTTGCTTATTTTTTAATCATTACAGCATATCTGCACAAATATAAGGCTTAATGAAAACCGCATTTGGGATGCAGCTAAACCTCAACATTCCCGGAATCACCGGGTATGATGTGAAAAAATTGGGCTCGGGCAGGGCAAGAGATGAGTGATTCAGGGCGTAAGAAGCCGCCGTTGGTGGCGGAAAAACGGTATAAAAACCCTAAAAAAACGGTAAAGACGGCGAAAAAACCGGCTGCCACGCGCAAACCGCGCAAAAAGGCGCCCGCCAAAAAGACGCGCAGAAACCCCATCATAGCAGCGATTCTGGGGCTGTTTCGCTGGGTGCTGCGCCTGATCTGGGGCTTTTCCTGGCGGATCGGGCTGATTGTCTGCCTGCTGATCGCAATGGCCGTCGGGTATTTCTACACCACTTTGCCGCCTGTAAACGAATTGCTGGACGGGCGCGCCAAGGGCTCGGTCACGATGATGGACCGGGACGAGAAGATCTTTGCCTGGCGCGGCGACACCTTTGGCGGGGCGGTGACGGCCGAATCCGTCAGCCCGCATCTGAAGAACGCCGTCATCGCGACCGAGGACAAACGATTCTATCTGCATTTCGGACTCAGCCCCCGCGGCATTGCCAGCGCCATCCGCATCAACCTGCGCGAAGGGCGCGGGCCGCTTTCGGGGCATGGCGGATCCACCATCACGCAGCAGACCGCGAAACTGCTATGCCTGGGCGTTGTCTACGATGACACCCAATGGGACAGCGAGGCCGCCTACGAGGCCGACTGCCGCCGGGGCTCTTTGTGGCGCAAGGCGAAAGAGGCGATTTACTCCATGGCGATGGAGGCCAAATACACCAAGGATGAGATCCTCAGCATCTATCTGAACCGCGCCTATATGGGCGGCGGCGCATACGGGGCCGAGGCCGCCGCGCAGCGTTTCTTTGCCAAACCCGCCGCCGCACTGAACCCGGCCGAGGCCGCGATGATTGCCGGGCTGCTGACCGCGCCCACGTCCCTGTCCCCCACCAACAATCTGAAACGGTCACAGAACCGGGCCGGGGTGGTGATCGGGCTGATGCAGGAACAGGGCTATCTGTCGGATCGCGCCGCCCAGGCCGCGCTGGACACCCCTGCCCAGCTGTCCGAGGCCGCCGAGGCCCGCGCCGGCGGCTATTTCGCCGATTGGGTGATGTCCTCGGGGCCCGAGTTTTTCACCCGCAGCTCGGCCTCGGATGTGGTGATCAAGACCACGCTGGACCAGCGCCTGCAAACCGCCGCCGAGGACGCGCTGGCCTATATTTTCGAAAACAAGGTCAAGGAAGGTTCCAAGGCGCAGGCCGCCATTGTTGTCATGAGCGCGGACGGGGCCGTGCGCGCCATGGTGGGCGGCCGCAAGACCAAGGTCGCCGGGGCGTTCAACCGCGCCACCCAGGCGCT
Source organism: Youngimonas ophiurae (nom. illeg.) (assembly GCF_049803795.1). NCBI lineage: Bacteria > Pseudomonadati > Pseudomonadota > Alphaproteobacteria > Rhodobacterales > Roseobacteraceae > Thalassovita > Youngimonas ophiurae (nom. illeg.). The sequence continues at coordinate 325,221 of NZ_JBNAGJ010000004.1, read as the reverse complement.
GCGGCAGACGGGATCCTCGTTCAAACCCTTTGTCTATGCCACTGCGCTGGAGCTGGGCTGGTCGGCCAATGACACGATTGTGGACGAACAGATCACCATCAACATTCCCGGCTCGGGCGCCTGGACACCACAGAACTATGACCGCAAATTCCACGGGCGCGTCACCCTGACCGAGGCTTTGCGGACCTCTCTGAACATCCCGGCGGTGAAACTGGCGCAGGATGTGGGGCTGGAAAATGTACGCAAGATTGCCGCCGATTTCGGGCTGGAATCGGATCTGGCGCAGGGACCGGCGCTGGCGCTGGGGGCCTCGGAATCCACGCTGATTGAAATGACGGGCGCTTATGCCGGGATTCTGAATGGCGGCAGTTCAGTTAAGCCCTACGGGCTGATCGAATTGCGGATGCAGGGCGATGATGAGCCCGTGATGACCGCCACCGGCGGGATCGGCGAGCGGGTGATCCGCGAAGAGGCCGCGCAAGAGCTGATCTGGATGATGCACAAGGTTGCAACCGAGGGCACCGGGCGGCGGGCGCTGCTGGGGGATCGTCCGATCGCGGGCAAGACCGGCACCACTCAGGCCGCGCGCGATGCCTGGTTCATTGGGTTCAGCGCCGACTATGTGGCCGGGGTGTGGATGGGCTATGATGACAATACGCCTTTGACCGGGGTGACGGGCTCGGGGCTACCCGCCGAGATCTGGCACGAAACGATGACGCGTGTGCACGAAGGCGTGCCCGTCTCGCCGCTGCCGATGCTGGAGGGGGGCTCGCGGCCCAAAAGGACGCCCAGCGATGACCGGGACCGGACCAAGAAGGGGATCGAAAGACTGCTGGACGATCTGCTGGGCGGGGGTGGCAACCGCTGATCCGGGGGGGCGTTTCCGGGCCTTGATCCAAAGGAGCGCTAACGCGCGCTTGTCTGCTCGTCGTCGGCTTTGCCGCCGTCTCGGGCTGCCGGACGGTGACGCATCTTAGCCCCCGCAGTGTGAAGACGAGAAAGCCGCCCCAGCGCCCGGCAATCACCAGGGTGATTTATAGAGGCTTGCGCAGGGACGGCGGTCTGGTTTGAAGCGGGCCGGATCAGCCGGTTTTCTTCAAATCCGTGATCATCTGGTCGATATCGCCTTTGCGGCGATCCAGCATGGCGCCGATTTCTTCGCGTTCGGTCAGCAGCATGTTGATGCCTTCAATATACATGTTGAAGAACAGATCCTTGCCGGTGCGATCCGAAACATGGAAGTCCAGCTCGAACGGGGCTTCGCCGCGCAGGTGGGCGATGGTGCGCACCTGATAGAAGCTTTTGACCTTTTGCACGCCCTGCACTTCGAGCCGCCCCCCGATGAATTCACGGAACCGTTTGCCGTATTTGCGCGAGACATAGCCGGTGAAGGCCTCGGTGAAGGATTTCTTCTGTGCGCTGCTGGCGCGGCGACCGTCCACGCCCATGGCATAGGCGGCGATATAGGGCAGATCGGCATATTTGCGGAAAATCACCTCGAAATCGCCAATCATCGCCCGTTCGGATTTGCCCGAGTCGATGACCCGGTTGATCTCGGACACCAGCGCATTCACCAGCGTTTCAGCCTGCGCGTTGTTCAAAGCCAGAGCCTGCCCCGGCAGCGCCAGGCTGGCCCCGGTAGCGGCCAGAAAAATTCGGCGGGAAAAATACGACATTTAAGTACCCTTCTTAAAACCCATCCGTGTCGATGTCTTCTGGGGCGATATAGGTATCCTCGGTGGCCATTCCCAGTTCGTGCCGGCGATTTTGCAGGTACATGGTCCGTCCCTGCGCGTAGCTGTCGGCGCTTTCATAGAGGATGGAATCGACGATATCCGCATAGCGGCCCCGGTCTCCTACTTTTGCCGCAACTTCGGCGACCTTGCCAATGTTGCGTTCGCGCGTCGGCAAAACATAGCTGAGCGGGTTGGTGAACAGATCCACCACCTTGCCCGCAGCGTCGCGTTCGGTGGACGGGCCAAGCGCGGGGAGCTCTACATAGGCGCCCTCGGGGGCACCCCAGACATGCAGGGTTTCGCCGAAATCGGATTCGTCCGGATACAGCCCCAGATCCGAGGCCGCGTCGAACAGCCCGCCAAAGCCCAGTGTCACGTTGATCACGAAGCGGGTCACGTTCCGCGCCACGCCCGGCACATCCCCCTGAAGCGCGTGGTTCACAGCCGAGGACGGCTCGCCCAGGTTTTCCGCGAAATTACCGACGCTGATCGCGATGCCCTCGGGGACGACGGTCACATAGCCCTTGGCGGCAGGCCGCACCAGAGCCCGGTCCAGGGCGCGGTTGAATTCGTGGGTTTTACGGTTGCCCTCTTCATAGGGATCGAAAATCTCGCCTTGCGGATGGTCGGGCCCCGCAACGGTGCACCCGGCCAAAGCCGCAATCAACACGGCCGCGCCCAACTTAGGCAAAACGGAAGAAGGGATATTGTAATGCTGTACCGGCACGTTTTTTTCCAATATCAGTCGTTTGGTGATCTATTTAGTCGAAGTATTAAGGAAGCCCAGCCACCCTGTCCGGCAAGTCAATTCTCTGTGGCAGATGTGTGACAGAGCTTTGGGCGTTGCAATTACAGCAAAACGCCACAAACCGAAAGGGCAGGCCATGGGAAAACCGGACCTCAGAGAATGAAGAACCCAAAAATAGAAGCTGGCAAAGACGAGCTGCGCGCCGCGCGACGCGAGAGTCGCGGGCTCTTTTGGACCGTCGGACTCTTCAGTTTTTTCGTGAACCTGCTGATGCTGACCGGGCCGCTCTACATGCTGCAGGTCTATGACCGGGTGCTGGGCAGCCGGTCGTTTGAAACATTGTTCGGGCTGACCCTGATTGTCGGGTTCCTGTATGGGATGATGGGATTGCTGGACTTCTCGCGCGCAAGGATCATGGCGCGGGTGGGTTCGCGGTTTCAGGCGCGGCTGGATCAACGTGTGTTTGACGCCGTGATCCGAAAATCCTCGATCGCGCCGGACGAAAGCAGCGCCACCGGGCTGCGCGATCTGGAATCGATCCAGCGATTGCTGATTTCTCCGCCGCTGATGGCGCTGTTCGATATGCCCTGGACCCCCATTTTCCTGGCCGGGATTTTGCTGTTTCACCCCTGGCTGGGCTATCTGGCAATCGGAGGCGGGGCGATCCTGATCCTGCTGACCATCCTGAATCAGGCCACCACGCGCCTGCCCGTCGCCCGCGCCAATATGGCCACCGTTCAGTCCGAGCAGATCTCGGGGCAAATGGTGAATGAAGCGGAAATGGTGCAGGCCATGGGAATGCGCGAGGCCAGCTTTCATCGCTGGCAGACAGCCCGCGATCAGGCGCTGCGACAATCGCTGGCGGCCTCGGATATGGGGGGGCTGTTCAGCGTCCTGACCAAGACCTTCCGCCTGTTCCTGCAATCGGCCATGCTGGGGCTGGGCGCCTATCTGGTGCTGGTGGGCGAACTAAGCCCCGGTGCAATGATTGCGGGCTCCATCCTGATGGGCCGCGCCTTGGCCCCGATCGAGCTGGCCATCGGTCAATGGCCCCTGTTCCAGCGCGCCGCCAAAGGTTGGGAAAGCCTGGCGCTGCTGCTGGGCACCGTCCCGCCCGAACAGCCGCGCACCGCCCTGCCCACGCCCCAGGCCAAGCTGGAGGTGCAGCAATTGACGCTGGTCCCGCCCGGACAATCGCAGGCCACGCTGCGGATGGTGAATTTCGTGGTGCAGCCGGGGCAGGCTCTGGGCGTCATTGGCACCTCGGGCGCGGGGAAATCCACGCTGGCGCGCGCAATCACCGGGCTGTGGCGGCCCGCAGGTGGGAAAATCCGTCTGGATGGGGCATCGATCGAGCAATACGACCCCTCCGTTCTGGGCCAGCTGATCGGCTATCTGCCACAACGGGTAGAGCTGTTCGACGGCACGATTGCCGAAAACATCGCCCGCCTGTCCCCCACCCCGGATGCGGCCAAAATCGTCGCCGCCGCGAAAAAGGCCGACGCCCACGCGATGATCCTGAAGATGCCCGAGGGGTACGACACCCGCGTTGCGGCCTCGGGCGGGCGTCTGTCGGGCGGTCAGATCCAACGGATCGGCCTGGCGCGCGCAATGTATTCGGACCCGGTGATCCTGGTTCTGGACGAGCCGAACTCAAATCTGGATAACGAAGGCAGCCAGGCCCTGAACAACGCCATCCGCGCCATGAAATCCGAGGGCAAATCCGTGCTGATCATGGCCCACCGCCCCGCCGCCATTCAGGAATGCGATCTGCTGCTGATGCTGGACGGCGGCCAGGTCCGCGCCTTTGGCCCCAAAGACGATGTACTTAAAAAAGTCGTACAGAACCGACAGGCCCTGGCGCGCGGCGATAATCAGGGGGGCGTCCAATGACCCGGACAGACACCACGAAATTCCCGGTGCGCGGCCCGCTGACGCTGGGGCTGGCAGCGCTGGTGGTGCTGCTCGCCGGTTTCGGCGGCTGGGCGGCGCTGACGAATATCTCGGGCGCGGTGATTGCCTCGGGGCAGGTCGAGGTAGACCAGAACCGGCAGGTCGTGCAGCATCCCGACGGCGGCGTCATTCAGGATATTCTGGTGGACGAGGGCGATTTCGTCGAGGCCGGACAGATGCTGATCCGCCTGGATCCGGACGATCTGCAAACCCAGCTGACAATCATCGAAGGCCAGCTTTACGAGCTGATGGCCCGCCGTGGCCGCCTGGAGGCCGAGCGCGACGGCCGCGCTGACATCCGGTTCGATCCCCGCCTGCAAGAGGCCGGCGCGGCCGACCCCAAGGTGCTGGAACTGATGCAGGGGCAGGCGCAACTGTTGCAGGCGCGCTTGGATTCTGTGCGTCAGGAGATCGCGCAACTGGAAAAACGCCGCGGGCAGATCAGCAGCCAGATCGAGGGCATCGACGCGCAGCGCAGCGCACTGTCCGCACAGCTGGACCTGATCCAAGAGGAACTGGCCAGCCAGCGCACCCTGCTGGAAAAGGGCCTGGCGCAGGCCGCGCGGGTTCTTTCCCTGCAAAGAGAGGAGGCAAAGCTGGCCGGGCAGGTCGGGCAACTGGCCTCGGAACGGGCGCAGGCCGAGGGGCGGATCACCGAGATTGAGCTGGAAATCCTGAAAAAGGACACGCTGCGCCGCGAAGAGGCCCTGACCACCCTGCGCGACCTGCAATATCGCGAGCTGGAATCGGCAGAAAACCGACGCGCGACGCTGCAAAAACTACAGCGTCTGAACCTGCGGGCACCGGTGTCCGGAGTCGTGTATGGGCTACAGTTTTTCGCCCCCCGTTCGGTCATCAAACCCGCCGATCCCGTGCTGTTTCTTGTGCCTCAGGACCGGCCTCTGGTGGTGGCCGCGCAGGTGCCTCCGATTCATGTGGATCAGATTTTCCTTGGGCAGGACGTGACATTGCGGTTTTCGACATTCGATCAGCGGGACACCCCGGAATTGTTTGGCAAAGTCGCGCAAATCTCGGCGGATGCGTTTACTGATCAGGCCACCCAGGCCGCTTTTTACCGGATTGAGGTTCTGCCCAACGAGGGAGAGCTGTCGCGCCTGCCGGACGGGGCCAAACTGCTGCCCGGAATGCCCGTCGAGACCTTCATCCGCACCAAGGACCGCACGCCTCTGGCCTATCTGATCAAGCCCCTGTCGGACTATTTCACCAAGGCCTTCCGCGAATAGGCGTCTTGCATTCGCCGGGCGGTGCGCTAGCCTGCGCGCACGTTCAAACGCAAGGATACGGACATGACCGGAACCATCGAAACCCGCCTGGCTGAACTGGGCATCACCCTGCCCGACGCGCCAGCCCCGGCTGCGAATTATGTGCCCTATGTGATCGTGGGGGACATGGTGTATGTGTCCGGCCAGGTATCTGCGGATGCGAATGGGTTCATCACCGGAAAACTGGGCGACGACCTGCTGACCGCCGATGGCGCTGCCGCCGCAAAAACCTGTGCAATCAGCCTGTTAGCGCAGCTAAAGGCCGCCTGCGGGGGGGATATAGACCGGCTGGAAAGGGTGGTCAAACTGGTCGGTTTCGTGAACTCGACACCCGATTATGTGGAACAGCCCCAGGTGGTTAACGGGGCCTCGGATTTCCTGGTCGAGGCCCTGGGCGACAAGGGCCGCCATGCGCGCTCGGCGGTGTCCGCCGCCGCCCTGCCGCTGGGCGTGGCCGTCGAAATCGAAGCCATTTTCCAGATCAAATGAGCCCCCTGCCACGGGGGTTCCTGAAAGCCCCGATCGCGCATCGCGCCTATCATGACATCCGCGCCGGCCGGGTGGAAAACTCGGTCAGCGCGATCCGGGCCGCGATAGACGCGGGCTATGGGATTGAGATTGACCTGCAACTGTCCAAAGACGGGCAGGCGATGGTGTTTCACGACTATGACCTGGGGCGCCTGACGGGTGAAAACGGCCCGATCCGGGGGCGAACGGCCAAGGAGTTGGCGCAGATCGCCTTAGCGGGCGGGGCGGACACGATCCGCACGTTCCCTGAGATGCTGGATCTGATCGGCGGGCGCGTGCCTCTGCTGGTCGAGCTAAAGGATCAGGACGGCGCAATGGGCGCAAATGTTGGCCTGCTGGAGCGCGCAACCGCCCAGGCCCTGACCGGATACACCGGCAAGGTGGCGGTGATGTCTTTCAACCCGCACTCTATGCTGCAAATGCAGATTCTTGCGCCTGACGTGCCGCGCGGGCTGACCACCAGCGCCTATACCCCCGCGGATTGGCAGCTGCTGCCCGCCCGCACCCGCGACAGGCTGCGCGAAATCCCCGACTATGACTCGGTCGGAGCCTGTTTCATCAGTCACGAAGCCGCCGACCTGCCTCGCCCGCGCGTTGTGGATCTGAAAAACCGCGGTGCCCATGTGCTGTGCTGGACCATCCGCTCGGCTCAGGCCGAGGCAGAAGCCCGCAAGATCGCGGAAAATGTGACCTTCGAGGGCTACGCCGCCGCGATCCCCGCTTGATCCGGGGCAATTTTGGCTCAGATACTGCCAAAAGGGACGCAAGGGACAGATGGCGCAAGAGACTATAGAGATTCAGGTGCTTGGCAGCCTTGGCCAGGTAGACCCCTCTGCGTGGGACGCCTGCGCCCGCGCGGGCGATGGCCGCGCGCCGGACCCTTTCACGACCTATCGGTTTCTGTCTGCGCTGGAAAACAGCGGCTCCGTCGGGCCAGGCACGGGGTGGCAGCCGCAATATCTGCTGGCCAAACGCGGGGACACGCTGATCGCCTGCGCGCCGCTTTATGCCAAATCCCACAGCCAGGGCGAATATGTCTTTGATCATTCCTGGGCCCACGCCTATGAGCGCGCAGGCGGGCGCTATTATCCCAAGCTGCAACTGGCCGTGCCCTTCACGCCCGTCACCGGCCCGCGTTTCCTGACCCTGCCGGGCGCGGAACTGGCCGGCATGTCCGCCTTAATCCAGGGCGCGGTGCAACTGGCCTCGGAACACCAGGTCTCATCCCTGCATGTGACCTTCTGCACGCAGGCGGAATCGCTGGCAGGCCAGCAGATGGGCCTGCTGCACCGCACCGGGCAGCAGTTTCACTGGCTTAATGACGGCTACACGGATTTTGACGGATTTCTGGCCGCCCTGTCCTCGCGCAAGCGTAAAACCATTCGCAAGGAACGCCGTGTCGCGCAGGGCTTTGGCGGCAGCATCCGGCAATTGACAGGGGACGACATCAAAGCGCATCACTGGGATGCCTTCTGGCAATTCTATCAGGACACCGGCGCGCGCAAATGGGGCTCGCCCTATTTGACCCGCGCGTTTTTCGAAATCGCCCACGACACAATGCGCGACGACACCCTGCTGGTGCTGGCCGAACAGGACGGCGTGCCCATCGCTGGGGCGCTGAACTTCATCGGGCAGGATACGCTGTTTGGCCGCTACTGGGGCTGCATTCAGGATTATCCCTGCCTGCATTTCGAAGCGTGCTATTATCAGGCCATCGACTATGCCATCGCCCAGGGCCTGCAAAAAGTCGAGGCCGGTGCCCAGGGCGATCACAAGCTAGCCCGCGGCTACCTGCCGGTGGAAACGCATTCGCTGCACTGGATCGCGGATGCCGGCTTTGCCCGCGCGGTAGAGCAATTCCTGCAAGGCGAACGCCAGGCCGTAGCCCAAGAAATCGACATCCTGACAGACTATGGCCCCTTCAAGAGGGCCCAAACAGAGGATCACCAATGACCGAAAGACTCAGCGATACAGGACGCAAGACCATGCTGGATCCGCTTCTGGAAACGGGCTGGCACCTGCTGGACGGCCGCGACGCCATAACCAAGACCTATGCGTTCTCTGACTTCACCGAAGCCTTCGCTTTCATGACCCGCGCGGCTATGTGGGCCGAAAAATGGAACCACCACCCCGAATGGACCAACATCTGGAACCGCGTCACCGTCACGCTGACCACCCATGACGTGGGCGGCCTTAGCGCACAGGACGTGAAACTGGCCCGAAAACTGGATCAACTGACAACATGACCTTCTCTGACATCCTTGGCATCGAAATCACCAATGGCATCACCCTGGGCGATATGCTCACGGCCGAGTTCCTGACCACCGTCCTGGGCAACGTGCTGGCCGCAATCGCCATCGTGATCCTTGGTTTCGTGGTCGCCGGATGGGCGCGCCGCCGGATCATCAGGCTGGGTCTGAAATACGACTCCCTCGACGATACGCTGTTCACCTTTCTGGGCAATATCCTGCGCTATGTGATCCTGATCTTTGCCGGGCTGTTCATCCTGAACACCTTTGGCATTCAGACCACATCCTTTGTTGCCATCATCGGCGCGGCGGGCCTGGCGATTGGCCTGGCGCTTCAGGGCACGCTGTCCAATGTGGCAGCCGGCGTGATGATCATCCTCTTCCGCCCGATCAAACTGGGGGACTTCGTCCAGATCGGCGGGGAAACCGGCACCGTCAAATCCATTTCCCTGAACTATACCGAGCTGGCCAGCGCCGCGAATGTCCAGATCATCATCCCCAATGCCCGAGTCTGGGGCAACACGATCACCAATTTCTCGATCTACCCGACCCGCCGGGCCGAATGGACCTTCGGAGTCAGCTACGAGTCCGATCTCAAACTGGCCGAAACCGTGATCCGCACCACAATCATGGCCGATCCGCGCGCCAAAACCGACCCAGCCCCATTTATCCAGGTCAACAACCTGGGCGATTTCTCAGTCGATTTCCTGGTCCGGGTCTGGGTGGATTCACCCGACTTCTTCGCCTTTCAGGCCGATATGAAACGCGCCGTCAAAGAGGCCCTGGACACCGCCGGAATCGATATTCCCTTCCCCACCCGAACGCTCATCCAGACCTCCTGATCCCAAAGGGGCCGCGCCCATCGCAGGCCCGGCCCCTTCTTTGCTCTGAAAATACTCAATCGCAGCACGCAGCAGAACACCGCCCGCGCGGTTCTGTCAGATCTCTGCCAGCAGCGCCTCACCGCTGGAAATCTCACACCCCCGGCTCGTTTCGGGATGAAACACTTTCACCACCCCATCCTCGACATACATCGCATAGCGCAGCGAGCGCCCGTAAAAGCCCACAATTTCAGCATCGAAGCTCTGACCGATACTTTTGGCATAGCTGCCATCGGCATCCGACAGGCAGGTAATCCCCGCCTCCTGCGCCCCCGAGGCCTCGCCCCACATCTTCATCACAAACGGATCATTCACCGCCAGGCAAATGATCTCGTCCACGCCTTTTTCCGCAAACCCGTCTTTTGTGCGAATAAAACTGGGCATATGCGCCACATGGCAAGTGGTTGAAAACGCCCCCGGTACGGCGAAAATCACCACCTTGCGCCCTTTCAGTTTCTCGGCCAGCGCCACGGTGGCGGGCCCCTCCTCGGTCATCACCAGAAAATTCGCATCTGGCAGGCGGTCTCCGACTGCTATCGTCATTTTTCGTCCTTCGTTGCACTCCTCACGCCGCACGATATAGGGTGCGCGCACAGGACGGCCAGCCCGGCCGCATCGGAGATTTGGATATGGACAAGATTGTCGTCGTGGGCGCAGGTCAGGCCGGAGCCTCGGTGGTTGCCAAATTGCGCAATGCAGGTTTCGAAGGCACGCTGACCCTCGTGGGCGAGGAAACCGCCCCCCCCTATCAGCGCCCCCCCCTGTCCAAGAAATACCTGCTGGGCGAAATGGAGCTGGAGCGGCTCTATCTGCGCCCGCTCAGTTTCTATCAGGACAACCGGATTGACCTGCGATTGGGGGCGCGGGTCTCGGGCATTGATCGTGCCGGCAAAACCATCAGCGTGGGCGATCGGACGATCCCCTATGACGCGCTGGTTCTGGCCACTGGCTCTTGTCCCCGCCACCTGCCCGCCGCAATCGGAGGCACCCTGGACGGCGTTTATGTGGTCCGCGGCCTGACCGATGTCGATGCCATGGCCCCCGAATTCAAGGACGGCGCCAAGGTGCTGATCGTCGGAGGCGGGTATATCGGGCTCGAAGCCGCTGCCGTCGCCGCCACCAAAGGCCTGAACGTCACCCTGGTGGAAATGGCCGACCGTATCCTGCAACGCGTCGCCGCGCCCGAAACCAGCCGCTATTTCCGCGAATTGCACATCAGCCACGGCGTGAACATCCGCGAAGGCGTGGGCCTGGAAACCCTGCTGGGTCAGGGCCACGTCACCGGCGCGCGCCTGACCGACGGCTCCGAACTGGAGGCGGATTTCGTCATCGTCGGCGTCGGCATCACCCCCGCCACCGCCCTGGCCGAAACCGCAGGCTTGGACATCGAAAACGGCATCAAAACAGACGCCCAGGGCCGCACCAGCGATCCGGCCATCTGGGCGGCAGGCGATTGCGCCTCTTTCCCCTATCGCACAGGCCGCATCCGCCTGGAATCCGTCCCCAATGCCATTGATCAGGCCGAATGCGTGGCCGAAAACATCCTGGGCGCGGGGAAAACCTATATCCCCAAACCCTGGTTCTGGTCCGATCAGTACGACGTGAAACTACAGATCGCCGGGCTGAATTCAGGCTATGACCGCGTGATCACCCGCCCCGGCGACAAACCCGGCGCGGTCTCTTTCTGGTACTATCGGGGTGAAACCCTCCTGGCCGTGGACGCCGCCAATGACCCGCGCGCCTACATGATCGGCAAACGCCTGATCGACGCAGGCAAATCCCCCGATCCGAACGCCGTTGCCAGCCCCGACACCGACCTGAAGTCCCTGATGAAATGAGAATCGTCGCAGGCAGTTTCAAAGGACGCGCCCTGGCCGCCGTCGGCAAGGGCGACCCCGGTGCCCATCTGCGCCCCACCACCGATCGCACCCGCGAAAGCCTGTTCAACATGCTGGCCGGAGGCCGCTTCGGCGATCCCATCACCGATGCCCGCGTACTGGATCTCTTCGCCGGCACCGGCGCATTAGGGCTCGAGTCCCTCTCGCGCGGTGCCGCCCACGCCACCTTCGTGGACGATGGCAATAAATCCAACGCGCTCCTGCGCCAGAACATCCAGATTTGCCAGGCCAAATCTCAGTCCAGGATCATCCGCCGCGATGCCCGTAAACTGCCGCCAAATCCCGACGCCCCCTATACCCTGATCTTCCTCGATCCCCCCTACGGCAAATCCTTAGGCGAACGCGCCCTCCAGACCGCCCTGGAAAACGGCTGGATCGCCCCGGACGCCCTCATCGTCTGGGAAGAAAACACCGCCATCACACCGCCTCCACAGCTCACCCAGCTCGACGCCCGGCGCTATGGCGACACCACGATCACCCTTCTGACCGCCCGATCCGCTTCTTTCTGATCCCAATACTCCGGGGGAATGCGCCACAGGCGCAGGGGGCAGCGCCCCTATTTCACCAACACCACAGGCACCTTACAGGTCCGGATCATCTGCGTGGTGGTCGAACCGATGATCATCGCGCGAATACGCGAATGGCCATAGGCGCCCATCACCAGCAGGTCATAGCCCTCGGCCTCCACCAGCTCGCCCAGCGCGGTTTCCGGCGCACCGTCCACCACCTTGATTTCGGCCCTATGCCCCCCCGCCGACAGAGTCGCGCGCGCATCTTCCAGCCCGCGCTGCACGGCCTCACTGGGCTTGCCCACCGTCACCAGCGTGCAGGCCAGCCCGGCAAACAACGGATCGCGCGCCACGTAATCCACCGCCTTCATCGCAGACACGCCGCCGTCATAGGCAATCAGCACGGTCTCGATTGGCTTGAACGCGCGATTGGCCACAAACACAGGCGCTTTGGTCGCCCGCGCCACGCGCTCCAGGTTTGACCCCAGATGCATCTTGGCAAAATCCGCGGCCTCGCCCCGCTTGCCGATCACGATCAAAGAGGCACCCTCTTCCTGTTCGGTCACGGTTTCTACCATGTCCCCGTTGCGCAGGCGCAGGGCCACATCCGTCACCCCATCCGCGGCCACGATCTCTTTGGCGTCATCCAGAATAGCCCGGCCCTGAGCCTGCGCCAGCTTGGCGCGCTGCGCATCCAGCTCGGCCAGCTCGCCCATGATTTTCGTCCGAGCGCCCAGCCGCAGATTGCCGCTCAGATCCCCCGAGCCCCCCTCGCGACGGCCCAAAACGTGGAACAGTTCCACCGGCGCGCCGGTGCGCCCCGCGATCCAGGCTACGTGGTGGCAGACGCTCTCGGAATAGGCCGAGCCATCCACCAATGCGATGATCTTTCCGGTCATGGCTCTCTCCTTAATGTGCCAGCAGCTTATCCATCGCGCCGGGTTTGTCATGTTCGCCCAGACGGTCCACAATGGTTTCAGACGCCTTGTTCATGCCGATGATCTCAACCTCCGCACCCTCGCGGCGGAATTTGAGCACAGCCATGTCCAAAGCCGCAACCGAGGAAATATCCCAGATATGCGCGCGGCTGACGTCGATCACGACGCGCTCCAGCGCCTCACGGAAATCGAACGCTTTCATGAAATCCTCGGACGAGGCAAAGAACAGCTGCCCCTCGACGATATAGCGCCGCTCGCGCCCGTCATCCGACAGCTCGGACCGTACGCCAAACAGCTGCGCAATTTTCCAGGCAAAGAAGATGCCCGACAGCAGCACCCCCACCAGAACACCGATCGCCAGGTTATGAGTAAAGACCACGAACACCACGGTCGCCACCATCACAATGGAACTGCTGGGCGGGTGATCGCGCAGCGATTTCAACGAGGACCAGCTAAACGTGCCCACCGACACCATGATCATGATCGCCACCAATGCGGCCATCGGAATGCGCGCCACCAGATCGCCCAGAAACACCACCAGGATCAGCAGCACGGCACCCGCGACAAAGGTCGAAAGCCGCCCGCGCCCGCCCGATTTCACGTTGATCATCGACTGGCCGATCATGGCGCACCCCGCCATGCCGCCGATAAACCCGGTGCAGAAATTCGCCACACCCTGGCCCACGCATTCCTGGTTCTTACTGGATGTCGTATCGGTCAGTTCATCCACCAGGTTCTGAGTCATCAGGCTTTCCAGCAGGCCCACAGCGGCCACTGCGGCCGAATAGGGCAGGATGATCATCAGGGTCTCAAAGGTCAGCGGAATATCGGGCAACAGGAAAATCGGCAGCGTGTCAGGCAGCTCACCCATATCCCCAACCGTGCGCAGATCCAGCCCCATGGACAGCGAAACCGTGGTCAGGATGATGATACACACCAATGGCGAGGGCACAGCCTTCGTCAACAGCGGAAACAGGTAAATGATCCCCAGCCCGGCCGCGACCATCACATAGGTCAAAGGCGGCACGTTGATCAGCTCGGGCAGCTGCGCCATGAAAATCAGGATCGCCAAAGCATTCACGAACCCCGTCATCACTGAACGCGACACGAACCGCATCACATAGCCCAGCCGCAAAATCCCGGCCCCTACCTGCAAAACACCGGCCAGAATCGTCGCCGCCAGCAGGTACTGTAACCCGTGTTCCTTGACCAAGGTCACCATCAATACCGCCGTCGCAGCGGTGGCCGCAGAAATCATCCCCGGACGCCCGCCCACAATCGCCGTAATCACCGCAATGGAAAACGACGCATACAGCCCCACCTTCGGATCCACGCCAGCAATGATCGAAAACGCAATCGCCTCGGGAATCAGCGCCAGGGCCACAACCAGCCCCGACAGCAAATCGCCCTTCACATTCCGGGTCCACTCGCGCCCGTAAGAAGCAAAAGAAATCATCGGCTACCGGCCTCCGTCATAAGGCCCGCAAACTGCCTCTTCGCCAGCCGCAGGCCCAGTCCATCATCTGTCAGCATATCCAGCCCGGCCCATTCAGCCAGTCCACGCGTTTCCCCCGCGCTTATACGCCCGCCCCATTTTCCGCAACAGCTTGCAACCGGCGCGCGGCGCTTTAACCGCGATTGCGCCTTCTTTGCTCTGCAAATACTCAGGCAAGCCGGGTCAATCAGACACCATACGTCGGATGGAACATCCCCGCCGGAGACAGGGTGAAAATCTCAAACCCATCCGCTGTCACCCCGATCGAGTGCTCAAACTGCGCGCTCAAAGATTTGTCGCGCGTCACCGCCGTCCAGTCATCGGACAGCACCTTGGTTTCGGGGCGGCCCAGGTTCACCATCGGCTCGATGGTAAAGAACATGCCCTCTTCCAGAACCGGCCCGGTGCCCGGACGGCCATAATGCAGCACATTGGGCGGCGCGTGGAACACCCGGCCCAGACCGTGGCCGCAGAAATCGCGCACCACGCTCATCCGGTGCCCCTCGACATAGGACTGGATCGCGTGGCCGATATCGCCAAAGGTGTTCCCCGGCTTCACCGTCTCGATCCCCTTGAACAGGGCATCATGGGTCACCTGGATCAGGCGCTCGGCCTTGCGGCTCAGCTTGCCAGCCACATACATCCGCGAGGTATCGCCAAACCAGCCGTCCACGATCACCGTGACGTCGATGTTCAGGATATCTCCGTCCTTGAGCTTCTTGTCACCGGGGATGCCGTGGCAGACCACGTGGTTGATGCTGATACAGCTGGCGTGCTTATAGCCCTTGTATCCGATCGTCGCGGATTTCGAGCCCTTCTCGATCACCTTGTCCTCGATGATCTTGTCGATCTGGCCGGTGGTCTGGCCGGGATAGACGTGTTCAGCGATCTCATCCAGGATCTCGGCGGCGATACGGCCGGCGGCGTGCATGCCTGCGAAATCCACCTCTTGGTGGATACGGATACCCTCGCGGGTGACGCGGCCATCATGCTTGTCTTTCAACAGTCTTCTCCGTCGCAGGATCATTTTTTCCAACTTCTACAATGAACCGCCCCGCAGGGCCAGAGCAGCTAAGGCCGCAGCGGCAGGGCCTGTCCCAGAGTGACACCCTGAGGCGAAATTTGCGTGCCGAACACCAGCACCTCGACCCCTTGCGCCCGGGCCTGCGCAAAGGCGGCGGCATAGGTCGGATCAATGTCAGCGGCCAGCGCGAAACCCTGCGCATCCGTTCGCTGCACCAAATAGAGCATCACCGCACGGTGGCCAGCCTTGGCCATTTCGGCCAGTTCGCCCAGGTGTTTGGTGCCCCGCGCGGTCACGCTGTCGGGAAATTCAGCCAGACCGGGCTGGCGGGACAGGGTGACGGATTTGACCTCGACATAGGTATCCGGGCCGCCGCCCGTCAGCAGGAAATCAATGCGGCTGCTGGCACCGTATTTCACCTCGGCGCGCACCTGATCATAACCGGTCAGGCCAGGCACCTGCCCTGCCTCCAGCGCGCTGCGCAACGCGCGATTGGGCACCGAGGTATCGACGCCGGTGAAATGCCCATTCTCATGTTCCACCAGACGCCAGCCGAATTTCAGCTTTTTCTTTGGGTCGTCATTGGGTTCCAGCCAGATTCGCATCCCCGGATCAGCCAGCCCCATCATCGAGCCGGGATTGGCACAATGCGCGGTCACGATCTGCCCGTCCTCCAGCCGGCAATCGGCCAGAAATCGCTTATATCGCTTGATCAGAGTGGCAGGTACAAGAGGGGTAGGAAAGCGCATCCCTCGCGCCTATACCGGAGTGGGAGAATGCGCAAGATGAGGGGGCAGAAAGAATGGCAAATCCAACAGCGGCCATGCTGGTAATCGGGGATGAAATCCTGTCAGGCCGGACCCGTGACAGCAACATGCACTTTCTGGCCAAAGAGCTGACCCGCACCGGCATTGACCTGAAAGAAACGCGCGTGGTGTCCGACGATCCGCAGGCGATCACCGGCGCGGTTCAGGCGCTGGCTGCGGCTTATGACACCGTGTTTACCTCGGGCGGGATCGGGCCCACCCATGACGATATTACCGCCGAATGCGTGGCCGCGGCCTTTGACACGCCGATCGGCATCCGCGATGACGCCCGCGCCCTGCTGGCCGCCCATTACCAGCGCACCGGGGCCGAGCTGAACGAGGCACGCCTGCGCATGGCCCGCATTCCGGAAGGGGCGGCGCTGATTGACAATCCGGTCTCGGTGGCGCCTGGGTTCACCATTCAGAACGTGCATGTGATGGCCGGTGTCCCCGCCGTATTCGAGGCCATGGTGGCCAGCGTCCTACCAACGCTGACGGGCGGGCAGCCGCTGCTGTCTCAGACCCTGCGAATCGAACGGGGCGAGGGTGAGATCGCGGGCCCTCTGGCGGATCTGGCGGCCGATTTCCCTGATCTGTCCATCGGATCTTATCCGTTTCAAAGCAACGGCATATACGGGGCCAACATCGTGATCCGGGGCCAGGACGGCGCGCAGGTCGATGCCGCCATGACCCGTCTGTCGGAGATGTTCGCATGAGCTTGCCCGACGATACGCAGCTCTATGACGTCATCGACGGCACCTGGCCCGCCGTCAGCGAACGCCCCGAGGGCCCCTGGATCATCCGCGAGGGCCAGGGCGGCGGACAGCGTGTCTCGGCCACAGTGGCCACCGGGCCTGTCACCGCCCAAGACCTGGCACAGGCCGAAACCGCCATGCAGGCGCTGAACCAGCCGCGCCTGTTCCAGATCCGCGCCGGCCAGAACGATCTGGACTCCCTGCTAGAGCAAAACGGCTATGTCATCGTCGATCCGGTGAACCTGTGGGTTGCCCCTGTCGCGGATTTGGCCACCGAATTCCCGCCCCCCGTCACCGCCTTCGCGGTATGGGAGCCTCTGGCAATTCAGATCGACATCTGGGCCAAGGGCGATATCGGCCCCGGACGCATCGCCGTGATGGAACGCGCAGCCCAGCCGAAAACCGCTCTGTTGGGGCGTCTGAACGATTCCCCCGCCGGGTGTGCCTATGTCGGCATCCATGGGGACACGGCGATGCTGCACGCGATGTATGTGCTGCCGCATCAGCGCAAACAGGGCATGGCCCGCTGGTTCATGCGACTGGGGGCATTCTGGGCGCGCGATAACGGGGCGCGCTATTTCTCGGTTGTCTGCACACAAGACAACGCTGCGGCCAATGGCTTATATTCAGATTTGGGAATGACCAAAGTCGGCCAGTACCATTACCGCAAGCACAAAGAAGATTTATAAAATGACCTCCAAAGACATGTTGACCGCCCTGGACCTGCACCCCGTTGATCCTCTGCCCGAGGACACGGCGAAATATTTTGCCATCTGCGAGGAAAAACTGGGCCTGGTGCCCAACGTGCTGAAGGCGAACGCCTGCGACATCGAAATGCTGAACGCGTTCACCGCGCTCTATAACAAGATCATGCTGGCCGACAGCGGCCTGTCCAAACTGGAACGCGAGATGATCGCCGTCACCGTGTCCTCGGAAAACAAGTGTTTCTACTGCCTGACGGCCCATGGCGCCGCCGTGCGCGAACTGTCCGGCGATCCCATTCTGGGCGAAATGCTGGTGATGAACTATCGCGTCGCCGATCTGTCCCCGAAACAGCGCGCCATGCTGGATTTCAGCGTGTTGGTCACCAAGGCCAGCGCCACCATTCTGGAAAAGGACCGTCAGGCCCTGCGCGACGTCGGCTGGACAGACAAGGACATCTGGGACATCGCCAACACCGCCGCGTTTTATAACATGACAAACCGCGTGTCCTCGTCCCTGGATATGCGCCCGAATACCGAGTACCACTCGCAATCCCGTTGATGCTGCGCCCCTTCGCCCTTTTCTGCGCTTTGATGACGGCTCTGCCAGCCGGGGCGCTGTCGCTGGAATTGCCCGCAGCAGCCACCCCCCTGGCCGAAGAGATCAGCCCGATGGACAGCTATGCGCTGCCGCTGGGCCCGTTTCAGGACGGGGCCGTGCCGGTGCAGCCGCTTGAAGGCGAGATCACCCGGCAAAGCTGGCAGATTGCGGCGCAGGGGCTGACCTCTTTGCAACTGTTCGCCCCCTTGCGTGAACAGTTGCTAACCGAGGGCTACACCCTGCTGTTCGAATGCGGCGGCGAGGCCTGCGGCGGTTTCGATTTCCGGTTCGCAACCGAAGTCCTGCCCGCCCCTGACATGCATGTAGACCTGACAGATTTCCGGTTCCTGGCGGCCCGGCGCGGCAAGGACATGCACCTGACCTTACTGGTCAGCCGGACCGAAAACGCCGGTTTCGTGCAAATGATCCGTGTCGCGCAGACCCCGGCCAGGGCTGGCGTTCCTACCGTGCAGATCGCGACGCCCACCGCGCTGCCCGACACCGATCTAAGCGCGCAGCTGTCTCAGTTCGGTCATGTGGTTCTGTCGGATCTGGCCTTCGAGACGGGCTCTTCCGCGCTGTCGGGCGGCCCGTTTGCCTCGTTGCAGGCGCTGGCGGCCTTTCTGCGCGCGGATCCGTCCCGCCGGGTGGCTCTGGTCGGGCATACCGATACGGTTGGCACCCTGGAAAACAACGTGGCTTTGTCCAAGCGCCGGGCGGCGGCTGTCCTTGAGCGCCTGGCCACGGCGCATGACGTCCCCCGCGCGCAGATGGAGGCCCAGGGCATGGGCTATCTGTCGCCCGTCGCCCCGAACCAGACAGATGCCGGCCGCGAGGCAAACCGCCGTGTCGAAGTGGTGCTGCTGAACACCGAATAAACCAAGGCCGGGGGGGGCGATTGCCCCACCCATGGCGTCTAATTCCGGATCAGAATGGCCCGAAAATCGTTGACATTGGTGCCGGTCGGGCCCGGTTCGAACAACGCTCCGATTGCCTGAAACGCGGTCCAGGCATCATTGCCAGCCAATGCCTGCGCCGGGTCAATCCCGGCCCGACGCATCGCGGCAGCAGACGCGCCATCGGCAAAAGCACCCGCATTTTCCTCGGACCCGTCAATCCCGTCAGTATCCGCAGCCAAAGCCGTTATCCCCTCCGCCCCGTCAATTTCCCGCGCCAGAGACAACAGGAACTCTGAATTCCGCCCGCCTTTGCCCGATCCGCGCAGGGTAACCGTGGTTTCCCCCCCCGAAAGCAATAGAACAGGCGGCGCGAAGGGGCGCGACTTCATGGCCACCTCGCGGGCAATGGCCGCGTGAACCTTGGCCACCTCGCGGGCTTCTCCCTCGATCGCATCGGACAGGATTGCCGCAGGGATACCCTGGGATTCGGCCAGTGCCGCCGCGGCCTCAAGCGATTTGGCCGCCGAGGCAATCACATGGGTTTCATTGCGCTGAAACGCCAGCGCATCAGGGGCGGGCGCATCCTGAGCAGCATCGCGCAGAAAGGCGGCAATCCGGGCGGGCAGCTGTATGCCGTAATCGCGCACCGCCGCCAGGGCCTCGGCCCGGCCCACCGCATCCGGCACCGTCGGCCCCGAAGCCACCTGCGCCGGATCGTCCCCCGGCACATCCGACACGATCAGGCTGACCACACGCGCGGGCGCGGCGGCGGCGGCCAGCCGTCCGCCCTTGATCCGGCTGACCTGTTTGCGCACCGCATTCATCGCGCCGATGGGCGCCCCGCTGGCCAGCAGTGCCTCGTTCAGCGCGATCTCATCCGCCAGGGTCAGCCCCTCGGCCGGCGCGGCCAGCAAAGCCGAGCCCCCACCACAGATCAGAGCCACCACCAGATCGTCCGCACCAAGCCCCGAAACCGCGGAAAACAGCGCCTCGGAGGCAGCGAGTCCCGCCTCATCGGGGACAGGATGCGCGGCCTCTAGCACGCGCACATCGCGGCACGCACAGCCATAGCCGTACCGCGTGACAACCACCCCCTCCAGCGGCCCCTGCCATAGTTGCTCGAACGCGGCGGCCAGTTGCGCCGCGCCCTTGCCCGCCCCGATCACAACCGTGCGCCCCTTCGGAGCTGCGGGCAAATGCGCCGCCAAAGCCCGCGCAGGATCCGCCGCCTGAATGGCCGCATCAAACAATTGGGTCAGGAAATCTTGGTCAGTCATAGGCGCTCCGGGTTCTGAGGCCAACAGACCGCGAGAGCCCCGCAACCGCAAGCCCCTTTGCACAAGTCCCGGTGTCTGGAGCGCCTCTGCCGGGGGGCTGTCGGGGGCTCTGGCCCGGCTGCTCAAATTCTACGCAGGCGGCGAGGAAACTGCGCGCCAGAGATCTGGACATATAGAACATGCCATCTGGACATATTCCAAATCCCCCGATCAAGTGTGTAATGCCCGCATCTTTTGCGCTACGGCGCACCCTTCTTGCATCGGAGCATATCGAAATGGACGGCACTCTGGAAAACGATATCCGCGCGGTGGTGGACGCCGACCGCGCTCATGTCTGGCACCACCTGACCCAGCACAAACCCTTTGAAACCGCAGACCCGCGCATCATCATCGAGGGCAAGGGAATGCGTGTCTGGGATCAGAACGGCAAGGAATACCTGGACGCCGTGTCCGGCGGGGTCTGGACGGTGAATGTGGGCTACGGCCGTGAACAGATCGCCGATGCCGTGCGCGATCAGATCATGAAGCTGTGCTATTTCGCGCAATCTGCCGGCTCGGTCCCCGGATCGCAATTCGCCGAAAAGCTGATCGAGAAGATGCCAGGGCTTAGCCGCGTCTACTATACCAACTCGGGGTCCGAGGCCAACGAGAAGGCCTTCAAGATGATCCGCCAGATCGCGCATAAGAAATACGGCGGTAAAAAGCACAAGATCCTGTACCGCGACCGCGATTATCACGGCGGCACCCTGGCCACCATGTCAGCGGGCGGGCAGGACGAACGCGGGATGCAATACGGCCCCTTTGCCCCCGGTTTCGTGCGCGTGCCGCACTGCATGGAATACCGCAAGGAAGAGCTGGGGCTGGGCCATCTGTCGGGCCGCGAATTCGGCATTGCCGCCGCCAATCTGATCGAGGACGTCATCCTGCGCGAAGGCCCCGACACGATCGGCGGCCTGTGCCTGGAACCTGTCACCGCTGGTGGCGGCGTCATCACCCCGCCCGAAGGGTACTGGGAACGCGTACAGGAGATCTGCAAGAAATACGACATCCTGCTGCATATTGACGAGGTCGTCTGCGGCATCGGGCGCACCGGCACGCACTGGTTTGGCTATCAGCACTACGGCATCAAACCCGATTTCGTAACCATGGCCAAGGGCGTGGCCAGCGGCTATGCGGCCATCGCCATCTGCGTGACCACCGAAGAGGTGTTCGAGATGTTCAAATCCGACCCCACCGACAAGCTGGACCATTTCCGCGATATTTCCACCTTCGGGGGCTGCACGGCAGGCCCTGCCGCCGCGCTGGAAAATATGAAAATCATCGAGGACGAACACCTGCTGGACAACTGCACCCAGATGGGCGCGCGCCTGATGGCCAATTTCGAGGCGCTGAAGGAAAAGCACGAAATCATCGGCGATGTGCGCGGCCTGGGGCTGTTTCAGGGGATCGAACTGGTAAAGGACCGCACGACCAAGGAACCCGTGTCCGAACAGGACATTGCCGCCGTGGTGGCCGAATGCGGGGCGAATGGCGTGATCATCGGGGCGGCGAACCGCTCGGTTCCGGAACGCAATAATGCGCTTTATTTCTCGCCCGCGCTGATCGTCACGCCGCAGGACATCGACCTGATCAGCGAGACGGTAGACAAAGCGCTGACAAAGATCTTCGGCTGACGCCGCTTCGCCGCACACATGCCTGAAAGGGCCGGAGGCAGCTCCGGCCTTTTGCATTTCGAATGCCGCCCGGTTCGCAAAACCGGCCCCTACCCGGCACCGGAAATCCCGCGTCCTCTGCGGTGCTACTCGGCCCGGTCAATCAGCTCTACCAACGCGGTCAACATCCGGTTCAGCGGAACGGACAGGCCGTGTTTCTCTGCGCGCCGGACAATCTCTGCGTTCAGAAAACCGATCTCGGTCGGGCGGCCACGCATGATATCCTGCGCGGTCGAGGAAAACTGCCCCGGCATCCAGTCCGGCACGCCTTTGACCGTCGGGATGGTGTCTGCGGGAATCCGTATGCCCTCGGCCTGTGCGACAGCCAGACATTCGGCCACGATATCGTCCAGCAGCCGGGGAATGCCGTCGCCCGCATAAAGCGGCCCATAGGGCAAACGCGTCACCGCAGAGAGAGCATTATAAGCGCAATTCACCACCAGCTTGCCCCAAAGCAGCCCCATCACATCCTCTGAAACCTGCGTTTCAATACCGGCGTCCTGCAAAATCGCGGCAGCCCCGGCCGCCCTGTCACCACCGATCGCCAGATCGCCGCGTCCCTGGTGCTTGACCACCCCTGGCGCGGCCATGCCGCTGGCCACATACACAACCGCGGCAATGACAGAATGCCCGGTTGCCTGCGCCAGGGTCTCGGGGTTGGAAATGCCGTTCTGCAAGCTCAGCAACATCGCATCGGGGCTCAGGAAAGGCGCAATCTGGCGTCCCGCGGCGGCTGTATCCCCCGATTTGACGCAGAACAGCACCATCTCGGCGCCGGTTATCGCGTCCGGCCGGTCCGAGGCCTGCACCCTGCACACATGCTGTTGCCCCGCCTTATCCAGAATCAGACCATCCGCGCGCACGGCCTGAACCAGCGCCGGGCGGCCGATCAGCACCACCTCATGCCCCGCCATGGACAGCATCGCCCCATAGTAACACCCAACGGCCCCGGCCCCCATAATCGCAATCTTCACGGCGTCCTCCTGTTTTGCAAGACTGTGCCGCAACCGCTGCCGCTTGTCACGCCAGATTGCCCTGCCGATAAGTCCAGTTTAGGCTGACCCCATGACCATTTCGGCGGATACGTTTTTCCTGGACCCACTGGCGCAGGGCACATTGCAGGCGCAGATTCAGCAGATGATCGCGCAGGGGATTCTCTCGGGGCAGATCACACGCGGCGAGAAGCTGCCCTCCTCGCGTGGGCTGGCCAAACACCTGGGCGTCAGCCGTATCACCGTGACCCTGGCCTATACCGAGCTGGTCGCCAATGACTATCTGACAGCGCGCGGACGGTCGGGCTACTATGTCTCGGATACCGCGCCCGAGCCCCCCGCACAGCCGCCAACCATCACCCGGCGCGACGCCGTGGACTGGAGCCGCGCCATCGGCCAGAAATTCACCGGAGGCGCCACGCCCGAGCGCCCCAAAGACTGGTCGCAGTTCAAGTTTCCCTTCATCTACGGACAGACGGACCCGGCGCTGTTCGATCATGCAAACTGGCGCCTTTGCGCCCTTAAGGCATTGGGGCAAAAGGATTTCACCTCTCTGACCACAGATTATTACGATCGGGACGATCCCAAGCTGATCGAGTTTATCCTGCGTCACAGCCTGCCCCGGCGCGGGATCGTGGCCCGCCCCCAAGAGGTACTGCTGACCCTGGGCGCGCAGAATGCGCTGTGGCTGGCCGCGCAGGTGCTGCTGACGCAAAGACGCGTGGCCGCCGTGGAAACCCCCTGCTATCCGGCGCTGCGCGATATCCTGACGCAATCGCGCTGCCACATGCGCCCGGTGGATGTCGATCAGCGCGGGCTGCCTCCGCAGAATATTCCCCAGGCGGACGTGATTTTCACCACGCCGTCGCATCAATGTCCGACCGCCGCCACCATGCCGCTGGAGCGCCGCCATGCCCTGCTGCAACGGGCGCGCGAAATGGATGCCCTGATCGTCGAGGACGACTATGAATTCGAGATGTCCTTTCTGTCCAAACCCTCTCCGGCCCTGAAATCGCTGGATGAGGACGGGCGGGTGATCTATGTCGGCAGCTTCTCGAAATCGCTGTTTCCGGGGCTTCGGCTGGGCTATCTGGTCGGATCCGAGGCCTTCATCCGCGAGGCCCGCGCCCTGCGTGCCAGCGTGCTGCGCCATCCGCCCGGACATATCCAGCGCACAGCGGCCTATTTTCTGTCGCTTGGGCACTACGACGCGCAGATCCACCGGATGGGCACGATACTGGCGCAGCGCCGTCAGGTGATGGAACAGGCGCTGCATGAACACGGGCTGGAAATCGCGGGCAGCGGCACTTTTGGAGGCTCATCCATCTGGATGCGGGCCCCCGCCGGCGTCGATACCCGCCACCTGACCCGACAGTTGATGGATCGGGGCGTGCTGATCGAGGCAGGGGAGCATTTCTTTCCAACCGGCACACCGCCACCGAATTTCTATCGGCTTGCCTATTCCTCGATCCCGTCCGAACGCATCCCCGAGGGCATTTCAAGGATCGCCCAGGCCCTGACCCGGCTGCATGGTTAATCGGCAGGCACCCCCCATAATACAGTGTCCGCTACGACACCTCTGGCGCAATGACACAGGTTTGTTACCCTGACCGCTCATTTCAGAAGTTGCCCGGCGCAGCGAAAGGTCAATTGAATGCAGCTTACCGTCCGTGATCCATTTCCGTTTCTGTCCCCGATCTCGGCCAAAGCGCCGCAAAGATTGCTGGACCAGGCCCACGATCTGCCCAAACCCCGCGTTGCGCTGGTGAATGCCGGCTCGGTCAACGCGCTGGAGGGCATCCGCGAGGCCGCAGAACTGGGCCTGGCGGACCCGGTGTTGATTGGCGACATTGAAAAAATCAAAGCAACCGCGGACGAGATCGAATGGGATATTTCCCAGTTGCCCCAGATCGACGCCCCGCACGCCACCGCCGCCCCCAAAGCCGCAGAACTGGCCCGCAATGGCCAGGTGCAGGCGATCATGAAAGGACAGATTCATACCTCGACCTTCCTAAAGGGGCTGTTGCCGTCCTCGGCGGGGCTGCGCGCACCGGGCACGCGCTGCGGACATGTGTTTCACATCACCACGCCGACCTCGGACCGGCCCCTGCTGATGACGGATGGCGCGCTGAATGTGGATCCGGATGTGGAAACCCGCAAGGAATGCCTGAAACATGCGGTCAAACTGGCGCATCAGCTGGGCATCAAGGAACCCAAGGCCGGCATTCTGTCCGCCACCGAGGATCCGATCCCGTCGCTGCCAAACTCGGTCGAGGCGCGCGAGATTGCCGATTGGGCCAAAACCGCCCTGCCCCATTGCACCGTCAGCGGCCCCATGGCGATGGATCTGATCCTGTCCAAAGAGGCCGCGCTGGCCAAGGGGTTCGATTCGCCGGTCAGCGGGGATGCGGACATCATCCTCAGCCCCAATATCACCACCGCGAATGCCCTGTTCAAACTGATGGTCCTGGGCATGGGCTGCTGCGCGGCGGGGCTGGTGCTGGGGGCAAAAGTGCCGATCCTTTTGACCTCGCGCGCGCAGGCGGCCCCGGCACGGATTGCCTCGGCCGCGCTGGGGGTCATCGCCGCCGGAGCACCGGAATGATCCTGGTTGTGAATGCGGGGTCCAGCTCGATCAAGATCGAGCTGTTCGATATGGGCCTGACCGCCATCCTTGAGGGCAAAGTCACCGAGATCGGCGGCAATGCCAGAATCAAACTGGGCGCGCTGGACCAGCCGGTCTACGCCCCCGATCACAAGGCCGCGTTCAAATCCATTCTGGAAGCGCTGAGCGCACAGGGCCATCCCGCCAGCGCCATGCAGGCCGCCGCGCACCGGATCGTCCATGGCGGCCCCGATCTGCACGCCCCGGTACATCTGACGCCCCGGATCATGCAGCAGGTCGCGGGTTACAACCATTTGGCTCCGCTCCATAATCCGCATAATCTATCTGCTATTCAGGCGCTGGCCGAACTGGTGCCGGACCTGCCGCAATACGCCAGTTTCGACACTGCCTTTCATGCGGGGCATTCCGATCTGGTCACCACCTATGCCATTCCCAAATCCGAACGGGACAAGGGCATTCGCCGCTATGGGTTTCACGGGCTCAGCTATGCCAGCCTGGTCGAGAAACTGGGCCACGCCCTGCCGCGCCGCATGTTGGCGCTGCATCTGGGCAATGGCTCGTCCCTATGCGCGATCAAAGACGGCGCATCCGTGGCCAGTTCCATGGGCTATTCCCCAGTCGAGGGGCTGGTGATGGGCACCCGTCCCGGTGCCTTCGATTCCATGGCCGTGCTGCGCATGGTCGAAGATCACGGCACAGACGAAACCCTGCGCCTGCTGAACAAGGAAAGCGGGCTGAAGGGGCTGGGCGGGACAAATAACATGATCGAGCTGCTGGCCTCGGACCGTGCCGAAGCGGCATTCGCAATCGAGCATTACTGCTATTGGGCGGCGCGTCAGGCAGGTTCGGCGATTGTGGCGATGGGCGGCGTGGACGCCATCGCCTTTACCGGCGGGATCGGCGAAAACGCCGCGCCGATCCGCAGCCGCATCTTGCAACATCTGGATTTTCTGGGGGATCTGCCGGTGCATATCGTCCCCGCGGACGAAGAGCGCCAGATCGCCCGCGATGCCCTGCGGCTGATGAAAGCCGCCACCTAACCTTCGCCCCGGTCCTTGGGCAAGGCCTGCTCAACGGCTCATTTGGTGCTTTTTTCCAGCGCGTCCAAACGGGCCTTCAGCGCTTCGTTTTCCTCGCGGGCCTTCTGCGCCATCAGGCGCACGGCCTCGAACTCTTCGCGGGTGACGAAATCGCGATCCGCCAGCCAGCGATCCATCAGGCTTTTCATCGCCGTCTCGGCCTCGTCCTTGGCGCCCTGGGCCACGCCCATTGCGTTGGTCATCAATTGGGACATATCGTCCAGAAATTTGTTCCGGGTCTGCATCCTGCGTCTCCACCGTTACAGTTTGACACCTATATGGGCCGCAAAGGGCCGGGCCACAAGGTTGACTTCCCCGCCATAGCAGAGGCACAGAGACGCATATGACATTCGCGATCCCATTTCCGCAAATTTCGCCCGAGATTTTCTCGATCTCGCTGTTCGGAATTGACTTTGCCCTGCGTTGGTACGCGCTGGCCTATATTGCCGGCATTCTGATCGGCTGGCGGCTGGTACTCAGCGCCATTCGCCGCCCGGCGCTGTGGCGCGATGGCCCCCCGATGACGGCTGCACAGGTCGAGGATCTGCTGACCTGGATGATTTTGGGCATCATCCTGGGCGGGCGTCTGGGATTCGTGCTGTTTTACCGCCCCGGCTATTATCTGGACCACCCGGCCGAGATTTTGCAGATCTGGAGCGGCGGCATGTCCTTTCACGGGGGATTTCTGGGCGTGGTGATTGCCGCGCTGATCTTTACCAAACGCCACAACATCCCGCGCCTGCCCACTGCGGATTTACTGGCGCTGGCCGTTCCAATCGGGCTGATGCTGGGCCGGATCGCCAATTTCATCAACGCCGAGCTATGGGGCCGTCCCACCGATCTGCCCTGGGGCGTTGTGTTCCCCGGTGCCTCGGCTCAGGCCTGCGAAGGCGTGGTGGGTCTCTGCGCGCGCCATCCCTCGCAGCTCTATGAGGCCTTTCTGGAGGGGGTCGTCCTGGCCTCGGTTCTGTTGTGGCTGGCTTTCCGCTCTGGGGCGCTGAAAAAGCCGGGGCTGCTGCTGGGCGTTTTCCTGACTGGCTATGGGCTGGCCCGCGTGATCGTGGAACATTTCCGTCAGGCCGACGATCAGTTCATCACGCTGGAGAACCCGATGGGCCATATCCTGCGACTGGGCGAATGGGGGCTGACGATGGGGCAGCTGCTGTCCTTGCCCATGGTGGCGGTTGGTCTGGGGGTTCTGTTTTATGTGCGGCGCTCAAAATGAGCCTGACCGACCACCTGATCGCCCGCATCCGCCGCACCGGCCCGCTGTCGGTGGCGGATTATATGGCCGAATGCCTGCTGCACCCGACGCTTGGCTATTATACCACCCGCGATCCTTTGGGCGCGGCGGGGGATTTCACCACGGCGCCGGAAATCAGCCAGATGTTTGGCGAATTGATCGGGCTATCGCTGGCCCAAAGCTGGATGGATCAGGGCGCGCCCGCCGCTTTCGTTCTGGCCGAGGCCGGGCCGGGGCGCGGCACTTTGATGGCGGATATTCTGCGTGCCACGCGGGCGGTGCCGGGGTTCCATGCGGGCCTGCACCTACACCTGATCGAGGCCTCGCCGACCTTGCGCGCCGCGCAGGCCGATCGGCTGGCCGGCCACGCGCCTGAATGGCACGACAGCCTGTCCGAACTGCCCTCGGATTTACCTGTGTTCTTTGTGGCCAACGAATTTTTCGACGCGCTGCCCATCCGGCAATTCATCCGCGACGGCGCGGGATGGCGCGAGCGGCGGATCGCGCAAACCGAGGGGGCCCTGTCCTTTGCCCTGACCGAGCCCACGCCCCAGCCATCGCTGGATCACCGTCTGGATGACACCAAGGATGGCGATCTGGTGGAACTATGCCCCGCCGCCACGGCCATAAGTGCCCAGATCGCTCAGCATATCGCCCAAAATGGCGGCGCGGCGCTGTTCATTGATTACGGCGACTGGCGCTCTTTGGGGGACACGCTGCAAGCGCTACACGCGCATCAGCACGTTGACCCGCTGACCGATCCGGGCAATTGCGATCTGACCGCCCATGTCGATTTCGAGGCCCTGGTCCAGGGCCTGCCCTGCCCGCACACGCGCCTGACCCCCCAAGGCGTTTTTCTGGAACGCCTGGGGATCACCCAGCGCGCACAATCCCTGGCCAGCCGTCTGGAGGGCGAGCCGCTGAACGCGCTGATCGCGGCACATCGGCGCTTGACGCACCCGGCGGAAATGGGGACGCTCTTCAAAGTGATCGGGCTCTATCCGGACGGACAGACGCCCCCACCCGGACTGGAAACCTAAAAGAAAATGACCCTTGAAATCCTGACCTCCGATCTGCTGCACGGCACGCGCCATGGGTTCTTCACCCGTCGGGGCGGGGCCTCTTCGGGGATCTTCGACGGGCTGAACTGTGGCTTCGGATCCTCGGATCAACGCGAGATCGTCACGATCAATCGCGCCCGTGTGGCTCAGGCGATGGATGTCCCGCACAGCCATCTGGTGACGATCCACCAGACCCATTCACCGAACGTCGAGGTGATTACGGCTGCGGATCAGGAAACCGGCCCCGCCGATGCGATGGTCACGAATGTGCCGGGGCTGGCCCTGGGCATTCTGACGGCCGATTGCCAGCCGGTTCTGTTTGCGGACACGCAGGCGGGCGTTGTTGGCGCGGCCCATGCAGGCTGGCGCGGCGCGCTGGACGGGGTGCTGGAGGCGACGGTCTCGGCGATGGAAAGCCTGGGCGCCGACCGGGCACATATTCACGCGGTGATCGGCCCTTCGATCAGCCAGAAAGCCTACGAAGTCGGGCCCGAATTTTTTGACGATTTCCTGGCCGAGACCCCCGATAACGCACGGTTCTTTGCCTCTGGTCAGGGGGATCGGATGATGTTTGACCTGCCCGCCTTTGGGCTGTCCAGGCTGCGTGCCTGCGGCGTCGGTCAGGCCGAGTGGATCAGGCATTGCACCTATTCCGATCCGGATCGGTTCTATTCCTATCGCCGCACCACCCATGCGGGTGAGGCCGATTATGGCCGCCTGATCTCTGCCATTCGCGTCTAGGCCTGCCGCCTTAGTATTTCCCCAATGTGACGTCCATCGCGCCCAAACAATGCCGCATTGGCAAGGCAGATTGTTTCTGAAGCAAGACACTCAAAGCCGCAGGAGCACCAAAATGGCCCGCAAGCAAAAACGCTGGATGAAATCCGTGATCGAAACCTCGAAATCCGACATGCCCGCCATGCCCTGGGCGCGCAAGGCCCAGAATTCGAAGGCGACATCGAAACCGGCAAAACGCCGCGCCAGCTGATCCTGCGCACAGAATCAATGCGCCCCACTGAAAACAAGACCGCCTTCGGGCGGTCTCTTTTTTGGTCCTGACGTCTGGCCGAATCGAAATGTGGCGCAGCCGTCCACGCCAGGGAAACAATCATGGGGCGAATCCCTGATTTCCCCTGAATCCGCGACACAATAGGCTGAAAGCTTTGACAATGCGGGGACAAAGCCTGCATTATTTCCTGACTAGCAGATGGAAACCTGTCCTTCTGTCGTTGTCGGTGGGGGCCGACGCGGATGTGACGAACCTGGAATAGGTGCGTACATGAATAAGTTTGCCCCCGTCTTTGACGCGGTCACCCGTCCCTCTCTCACGTCGCGGAACACTCCGGCGATGGCGCGGCGGCCCGGTGTCACCCGGCGCTATGACATCTCATTTCTGAACGATGACATGACGCCCGAATTCCGGCAAACTGTTGCACCCTCTCTGCCCTCGTTCGAGGCAGCCTTCTCGGCTTTTGGTCGCGGATTGCTGCTGAGCACATCCCAAGGCCCCTGCGCCATCGAAGATCTGCAACCCGGAATGCTGGTTGAAACGGTCGAACACGGTCCTCTTCCCGTGCAATGGATCGGATCCATGCAGATCATCCCCAACGTGCCGGCCGATCGGCCCGAGCTGTCCCGACTGGTCCGAATCATGGCGGATCGGTTTGGCATCGGCCGGCCCGTTGTGGATATGATCCTGGGGCCGGGTGCGCGACTGTTACAAGGAGAAGGCCCAGACGCGATCTATGTCCCCGCGCAGGATATGGTGGATGGCGACGGGGTGTTCCAACTGACACCGCCCGCCCCGACGCGGGTGTATCATATCGCCCTGCCGCAGCAGGCGACGATCCTGGCGGGCGGCTTGCAGCTGGAATCCTATCACCCCGGCCCCCACCGGGCCGAGATGCTGGGCCCGGAAATGCTGCGGCTTTATCTCAGCCTGTTCCCGCATGTGACGAATCTGTCTGGCTTTGGCAGCATGGCGCATCCGCGCACAGACAGCACGCACCAGTTGCAGGCCGAACTTTACTGATCAGGCCGAGCGGTTCAGCCGCTCTTCGAGCACATCGAAAGGCACGCCCGGATCGTCCTTAGCGTTCCGAATCACCAAAGATGTCTTCACGCTGGCCACATTATCGGCTGCGGTCAGTTGCTCGGTCAGGAAGGATTGAAAGGTGCTCAGGTCCGGGGCCACGCATTTCAGAATGAAATCGACCTCACCATTAAGCATGTGACATTCACGAACCAGCGGCCAATCCTGGCAGCGCTGTTCAAAGGCGCTCAGGTCCACCTCCGCCTGGCTTTGCAGCCCCACCATGGCGAACACCTGCACCTCAAAGCCCAGCTCACGCGAATCAACCCTGGCGTGATAGCCCTGGATAAAGCCCTCCTCCTCCAGCGAGCGCACACGGCGCAGGCAGGGCGGCGCAGAAATCCCGACGCGTTTGGCCAATTCGACGTTGGTCATACGACCGTTCGCCTGAAGCTCGGCCAGAATTTTGCGATCAATGGGATCAAGACGCGAGGTCGGCATAACTATCCTCCTATGCAACGGTTTCTTATATCACCCTTCACTGGCGCGCAATATTCTTTCGCCCAAAGGCAAGATAGTTACGTTTTCCTCAAATCATATGCACATTTCCTGATCGCGTCCTCAAACCGGGGATGTGACTGAACGGGGGGTTTTCGCAGCCCGTTGTGCAGATTATATGCGTAGGCAGCCAACTCATGCGGAAAAGGGAAAAACATGGCCGAAACGCGACACACCAAGGTTCTGATCATCGGCTCGGGGCCCGCAGGCTATACTGCTGGCGTTTATGCCTCTCGTGCCATGCTGAACCCGATCCTGGTGCAGGGGATCGAACCCGGCGGGCAACTGACAACCACCACCGAGGTTGAAAACTATCCCGGCTTCACCGAAATTCAGGGCCCCGATCTGATGATCAAAATGCAGGAACACGCATCGGCGATGGGCTGCGAGATCATCGGCGACATCATCACCGATCTGGACACCTCGGCCCGTCCGTTCAAGGCAACGGGCGACAGCGGCACCGTTTACACGGCCGACGCGGTGATCCTGTGCACCGGCGCACGCGCGAAATGGCTGGGGCTGGACAGCGAAGAAGCCTACAAAGGCTTTGGCGTCTCGGCCTGCGCCACCTGCGACGGGTTCTTTTATCGCGGGCAGGAAATCGTGGTCATCGGCGGCGGCAACACTGCGGTCGAAGAGGCGCTGTTCCTGACGAACTTTGCCTCTAAGGTGACCCTGATCCACCGCCGCGACGAACTGCGCGCCGAGAAGATCCTGATCGACCGCCTGATGAAAAACGAAAAGA
This sequence comes from Youngimonas ophiurae (nom. illeg.), assembly GCF_049803795.1. Taxonomy (NCBI): domain Bacteria; kingdom Pseudomonadati; phylum Pseudomonadota; class Alphaproteobacteria; order Rhodobacterales; family Roseobacteraceae; genus Thalassovita; species Youngimonas ophiurae (nom. illeg.). Next base: position 292,892 of record NZ_JBNAGJ010000004.1, on the reverse strand, counting down.
TCGAGCCCCTGTGGGATCACGTACTGGAAGACGTCCTCGGCGAGGATACCCCCAAAGGCGTCACCGGCGTGCGGGTGAAGAATGTGAAAACCGATGTGGTTTCGGAAATCCCCTGCAAGGGCGTCTTTGTTGCCATCGGCCACGCCCCCGCCAACGAACTGGTCAAGGACGTGCTGGAGTTGCACAACGGCGGCTATGTCAGCGTGAAGCCCGGCACCACCGAAACCTCGATCCCCGGTATTTTCGCCGCCGGAGATCTGACAGACCACAAATACCGTCAGGCGATCACCTCGGCGGGGATGGGCTGCATGGCCGCGCTGGATGCGGAACGCTTCTTGGCGGAACAAGAATAATCCCGCCCGATTGTTCCCAAAGCCCGGCCTTTGCGCCGGGCTTTTCCCATCGCATCGGCGGAATGTGGCCAAATCTCCTTATTCCCAGCGGGGATAAAAGTTTGTTCTTTTCTGAACGAACCTCATCACCTATATGTTCATCCATGAACAAACCTTGAGCCCCTGCGATGACCGCATCCAAAACGAAACCCAACGTCGCGGAAGAAGACCTGCTTTTCCGCCTTCTGCGCCAGCTGGATCAGGCGCCGGAAGCCTCGCAGCGCGCGACGGCCCAGACGCTTGGGGTGTCTTTGGGGCGGCTGAACACGCAGCTGCGCGCCGCCACGGACGCAGGTTTCATCAAGATCACCGAACATTCAAGCCAGGACAAACGGCAGCGCTATGCCTATGCGATCACCGCGCGTGGGGCCGCTGAAAAATCCCGGCTGACCGATCAGTTTTTGGCCCGGAAACTGGCCGAATACGATGCCCTCCATGCCGAGTTGACCGGCACCTCCAGCGGCTTTGCGCCATTGAAAAACAGGAATAAATTCGTGCAAAACAACCTTGCCCCCATCCCCGAGCTATATGTCTCTCATGACTCGGCCCAAAAGCTGAAAATCGAAGCAGCCGGCCTGACCAGCTGGGATCTGACCCCGCGCCAGATCTGCGATCTGGAACTGCTGATGAACGGTGGCTTCAACCCGCTGAAAGGCTTCATGGGCGAGCACGACTATAACAGCGTCGTCGAAAACATGCGCCTGGAAGACGGCAGCCTGTGGCCGATGCCGATCACTCTGGATGTCAGCGTCGAGTTTGCCGATCAGCTGGAAATCGGCCAGGACATCGCCCTGCGCGATCAGGAAGGCGTCATTCTGGCCACCATGACCGTCACCGACCGCTGGGAGCCGAACAAATCCAACGAGGCCGAGAAGGTTTTTGGCGCGGATGACGTGGCGCACCCTGCCGTGAACTATCTGCACAACACTGCCGGTCGCATCTATCTGGGCGGCCCCGTCGTCGGCATCCAGCAGCCCGTGCATTACGATTTCCGCGCCCGCCGCGACACTCCGAACGAGCTGCGCGCCTATTTCCGCAAACTGGGCTGGCGCAAAATCGTGGCCTTCCAGACCCGGAACCCGCTGCACCGTGCGCATCAGGAACTGACCTTCCGCGCCGCGCGCGAAGCTCAGGCCAACCTGCTGATCCACCCCGTTGTCGGCATGACCAAACCAGGTGACGTGGACCACTTCACCCGCGTGCGCTGCTACGAGGCCGTGCTGGACAAATATCCCCAGTCCACCACCACCATGTCGCTGCTGAACCTGGCCATGCGGATGGCCGGCCCGCGCGAGGCCGTCTGGCACGGCCTGATCCGCGCCAACCACGGCTGCACGCATTTCATCGTTGGCCGCGACCACGCCGGCCCCGGCAAAAACAGCCAGGGCGAAGATTTCTACGGCCCCTATGACGCGCAGGATCTGTTCCGCAAACACCAGGATGAAATCGGCATCGAAATGGTTGATTTCAAACACATGGTCTGGGTGTCAGAGCGCGCGCAATACGAAGCCATGGACGAAATCAAAGACAAGGATGACGTCACCATCCTGAATATCTCGGGGACCGAACTGCGCCGCCGTCTGCGCGAAGGACTGGAAATCCCTGAATGGTTCTCGTTCCCTGAGGTGGTCAAGGAACTGCGCCGCACCTCTCCGCCGCGTAGCAAACAGGGTTTCACCGTGTTCTTCACCGGCCTGTCCGGATCCGGCAAATCCACCATCGCCAACGCGCTGATGGTCAAGCTGATGGAAATGGGCGGCCGCCCCGTGACCCTGCTGGACGGTGACATCGTGCGTAAAAACCTGTCGTCCGAGCTGGGCTTCAGCAAAGAGCACCGCGATCTGAACATCCGCCGCATCGGCTATGTGGCCTCTGAGATCACGAAAAACGGCGGGATCGCCATCTGTGCGCCCATCGCGCCCTACACCGCAACCCGCCGCGCCGTACGCGAGGACATCGAACAGTATGGCGCCTTCGTCGAGGTCCATGTCGCGACCAGCCTGGAAGAGTGCGAACGCCGCGACCGCAAGGGCCTGTACAAACTGGCCCGCGAAGGCAAAATCAAGGAGTTCACCGGGATTTCCGATCCCTATGAAAGCCCCACGAAGGCCGAGCTGGTCGTCGAAACGGAAAACGTGGATGTCGATAACTGCGCCCACCAGGTTCTGCTGAAACTGGAATCGATGGGTCTGATCTCGGGCACCTAAGCCTGCATCCGGAAACAAACAAGCGCCCCGCCAATCTGGTGGGGCGTTTTGCGTTGTCAGCGCAGATGGCGCCGCAGCAGCCACAGATAAAACAAATGCCCCAGGATGAACGAAACCGCCGAGATGCCCTGCGCCTCTCGCAGACCCTGCTGGGCGGGAATAAAGCCAACGCCCAGCATCGTCACGAAGGCCAGAGCCGGTAAGAACGCCAGCGCCACCATGCGCGGCGCGCTCCAACCTGCGTGCCCCGTCAGCGAAAACTGCATCGGCAGCCGGTCTGCATGGGGTAACATCTGGTGCGCCCGGATCGACAACAGGGTCAAAACGGCCGCCACAAAGGCAGCGACAAGCATCCTCGCCTAGTGTACCGTTACCGGCGCGAAATCGTGCTGACGCGCCAGGCTAAAGGCCAGTTGGCGGTCATTGACCAGCGCCAGACGCTCGCCCTCGGCGCTGTGCACCGCATAGAGCGTGGTCTGCCCCTGCGCCTGTGCACGCAGTTCCTCGGGCAGGTCGGCCACCTCGACGGACCGGACATAGACGATCCGCCCCTCTGTTTCCGAGCCGAAATCATATTTAGTATCCATGACTTACCCCTTTCTGATCTGAATGCTTTGCACAACGGTGTCGGGCTGGACCCGGTTCAGATCCACATGCAGCAGACCGTTTTCCATCACGGCCTCGCCCACCTCGACCCCATCGGCCAGAACGAACGAGCGCTGAAACTGCCGCGCCGCGATCCCGCGATGCAAAAAGACCCGGCCGTCCTGATCTTCTTTTTGGCGTCCGCGAATGACCAGTTGACGGTCCTCTAGCGTGATCGCCAGATCCTCTTCGGCGAAACCGGCGACGGCCAGCGTGATCCGAAAGGAATTCTCCGAGGTTTGTTCGATATTGAAAGGGGGATAGCCTTCGTTGCCGGATTTGGCATTGCGTTCCAGCAGGCGTTCCAGCTGGTCAAATCCCAACAGATACGGGTGCGACCCCAGGGTAAGCTTCGTCATCGGCACGTCCTTAGTCTAAGCGACAGTCCATTTTCCGGATCCCGTTTCGGCAACCCGTCCTCAGAAATATGGGCATGGCGGGGCCAGGGCGCAAGACCTTTGCGAAAAGCTTCGTTTTCAGTATCTTAAAACCACAGCCAACAATAAGAATCAGAGCCATGAACGCCCCTTCAGACATTTCGATGAAAACCGATGACGTCTTGCGGGTGGAGCTTGAGGTTTTTCGCCAGGAACACCGCGATCTGGACGAGGCGATCACCGCCATGGTGGACCGCGGCACCGCCGATCAGCTGACGATCCAGCGCCTAAAGAAGAAAAAGCTGCGCCTGAAGGACATGATCGCCCTGATCGAGGACCGTTTGACGCCGGATATCATTGCGTAAACGCCTGCCTTGGCTATAGTGCGCGCTCGCAGATAAGGGGCGCAGAATGACTGACGTAAAAGTGGGCATTATCATGGGCAGCCAATCGGACTGGCCCACCATGAAAGAAGCAGCCGATGTGCTGGACGAGCTGGGCATCGCCTATGAGGCAAAGATCGTCTCGGCGCACCGCACGCCTGATCGTCTGTGGACCTATGGCAAAACCGCCGTTGATCGTGGCCTGCATGTGATCATCGCCGGCGCGGGCGGGGCGGCGCATCTGCCGGGCATGATGGCCTCGAAGACGCGGGTGCCGGTGATCGGCGTCCCGGTGCAAACCAAGGCCCTGTCCGGCGTCGATAGCCTCTATTCCATCCTGCAAATGCCGCGCGGCTTTCCCGTGGCCACCATGGCCATTGGCGGTGCAGGCGCGAAAAACGCGGGCCTGATGGCCGCCGGCATTCTGGCCACTAATGACCCTGAAATCGCCCAGCGGCTGGATGCCTGGCGCGATGCCCTGTCTGCCTCGATCCCGCAGGAGCCTTCGGATGACTGACGCACTGCAAACCGGCGCAACCATTGGCATTCTGGGCGGCGGCCAGCTGGGCCGTATGCTGTCTGTCGCGGCCGCGCGGCTGGGGCTCAAGACCCACATCTTTGAACCGGGCGCCAACCCGCCCGCCGCTGACGTGGCCCATACCGTGACCACCGCCGCCTACGAGGACGAGGCCGCCCTGCGCGCCTTTGCCGCCACCGTGGACGTGATCACGTATGAGTTTGAAAACATCCCCACCTCGGCGCTGGACATTCTGGAATCGCTCAAACCGATCCGCCCGAACCGCCGCGCGCTGGCCGTCAGCCAGGACCGCCTGACCGAGAAGGCCTTCCTGACCGAGCTGGGCCTGCAAACCGCCCCCTTTGCCGCCGTCGATGATGACATTGACCTGGCCGAGGCCATCGCGGAAATCGGCACCCCTGCCATTCTGAAAACCCGCCGCTTTGGCTATGACGGTAAGGGCCAATCGCGCCTGAAATCCGCCGATGATGCCGAAAAGGCGCTGGCGGATATGGCCGGTGCGCCCGCGATCCTCGAAGGTTTTGTCAACTTCACCCACGAGGTCTCGGTGATCGGCACCCGCGCTGCGGACGGGCAGGTCTCCTGCTTTGACCCCGGCGAAAACGTCCACCGCGATGGGATTTTGCACACCACCACCGTGCCCGCCAACCTGACCGGCAGCCAGAAAATGGATGCCGTGCTGCTGACCGGCAAGATCCTGAACGCGCTGAAATATGTCGGCACCATGGGGGTGGAACTGTTTGTCACGCCGCGGGGCCTGATCGTGAATGAAATCGCCCCGCGCGTGCATAATTCCGGCCATTGGACGCAAAACGGCTGCGCCATCGACCAGTTCGAGCAACACATCCGCGCCGTTGCGGGCTGGCCTCTGGGCGATGGCTCGCGTCATTCGGACGTGGTGATGGAGAACCTGATCGGAGACGACATGGACCGCGTTCCCGAAATTTCCGCCGAGCCGAACGCCGCGCTGCATCTATACGGTAAGGCCGAGACGAAACCTGGCCGTAAAATGGGCCACGTGAACCGCATAACAGGCTGATTTTCAGGCGATAAAACGGGTGGCGGCCTCTCCGGCCAGATGTGTCACCCGCCCGCCTGCAATCGTTGCGCCAACGCGGCCATGCTGATCCAAAACCACCAGATCGGCGCGTTTTCCTGGCTCTAGGCTACCGCGATCCGACAGCCCCAACAGCCGCGCCGGACCGCTGGAGACCAGCCCCCAATCCCCCAGCATCAGCGCCGCCTGCAACGGCGCAGGATAGTGATAATCCGAGGCCAGCGCATTCCCGATCCCGTCGCCAATCAACTGGGCCGCGCTGACATTTCCAGAATGCGAGCCCCCGCGCACCACATTCGGTGCCCCCAGAATGACAGGATCACCGGCAGCCGCCGCAGCCTCGGCCGCCTCTTGGGTTTCGGGGAATTCAGCAACGCGCAGCCCCAGCCTGCGGGCCGTCGCCCGGCCCTGCGCCGTGCAGTCATCGTGGCTGCCCATGATCACCCCCATTTCCCCCAGTCGCGCAGCCAGCCCGGCCATCGCTGCCGGCACCTGAGGACCGGCCTCATGCAGCCGCTTCAGCAGCGCATGATGCGCCTCGGGCGAGCGCCCGCTTTTCAGCGCCTGCCCCGTCAAACGCGGAGGCCGCTTGCCCTTGGCCAGGGCGTCATGCGGCAGGTGATCATTGAACACCACAAAGCCAATACCGTGACGCTGCACCAGATCGGCAATCGCGTCGTAATCATCCAGAAGATGGGTTTCAAACCGCAATTGCACGCGCATATCCGTGCCTAATGTCCGATAGCGCGCCAGGGCTTCGATCATACGGCGGGCGAAATCAGGGCCGCGCATTCCGCCTTCCCAGCTCCAGAATTGCGCCAGCATGGCGGTGGTGATCCCGTTCGCCGCCAGATCGGCCTCGGCCGAGGCCAGACCCACCGCCAGATCCGTCATCGCCCCACGGCGCGGTGCCAGATGGCGTTCGAACCCGTCCCCATGCGCGTCAATAATCCCCGGCAGGATGCGAAATCCGGACAGATCAATGCGCCGCCCCACGGGCGCCTGCGCAATCACCCCGCCCGCAATCGACAGCGGCGCGTAATCCACACCGCCAGGGCGCAAAACCTGCGCATTTTCAAAGGTCAGAGAAAGGCTCATCTATTTCTCAGGCAGCGTCAGAAACGCCCACCCCCATGTCATATCGGGATCGAATGCCCCTTTCTCGATGAATTCCGGAACCTGCGCAATCATCAGAGGATTGTTCATGATGAAAGTATGGATGACGGGCAACACGATATGATCCGCCATTCCGGCAACGCGGGTCCAGCCGGCTGAAACCTTCCCATCGGCCGGGCCGTTGATCCAGTCAAACGGCTCCAACTGGCCCAATGTCCACCAGCTCGGCCCCGGCATTCAGAGGCGACAACATCACGTCACAATCGCGAATAGGCTGCGGGATAGACCAGTTCCGCCATGATGCCGGCGTTTTCAGACCGGATCGGATAGAGCAACGTGTTTTCCCGCGAAAAAGGAGTCTCCAGCGCCTCGGCACTGCTGCGGGTAAAGCCGAAGCGCTGATAATACCGGGCGTTGCCCAGCACCGTCACCGCGCCGGCGTCCACCTTGCGCGCTTCGTCCAGAATCGCCCGGACCAGATCGCTGCCAATCCCCTGCCCGCGCCGCTCGGGGGACACCGCAATCGAGGACAGAATGAACCAGGCTGGCGGATGACGGTGGCGCGTCAGGCTGACATGGCCGTGCACTTTGCCCCCGTCCTCCCAGACCAGCTCCGCAGCGATATCGCCCGCTTCTCGCAGGGCTTGCACCAGCCAGGCCTCGTAGCTGCGTTTGTAGGAGCGGCCCATCAAGGCCGCCACCTGGAAATAATCTGACGGCAACAGGGCCCGGATCATTCGAAAAACTCTTCCAAAACAAGCTACTAGAGCAACCGTTCTATAGAGTATCGTGCCAGCCGCCGATGGCAAGGCTCGCCATCAAGTTTTCCACACTTTTTACGAGAATATTAACGTAACGAAATTCACGTCAATCACAGCCGTGCTAAACCAACCCGTGAGACTTGAGACTATTGCGGATTTTCAAAGCGGCCTGATTGTGCAGCTTGGGGTTTGGCAAATCCGCAGCGGCAAATGCCTCCATCTGTCCGAAAACCATGCCTTTTGTGCCCGCTTCCTGTGCCTCATCGTCCGGTGTAATGGCAATCACATCGGCGCATCTTTTCCGCACCGGCTCAAGCAGGCGTTCATCCAAAAACGGATCAAGCCTTTGTTCTTCCTTCGGTTTTTGCATCCACACCACGAATGTTGGCCGGTCGATCCGCCGTACCATTCCAATCAACGAGGTCAGCCAGATCTTGCGGCAATCCCGTACGATCTTCTCAAACGCCCGCGGAGACGTGCGCCGCAATTTCCGCAACAAGTGACCGACAAAGTGAAACTCGGTAAAGTCCAGTTGCGGGTACATCGTCGTCAACGCAGGGCGCACTTTGATGAACCTGTCATTTCTGCGCGGATGAACTGCGTAAAAATTATTCGTTACATATTGTGGCCCCATCACCTGCAAAACCGCAAACTCAGCCCCCCGAGCGATATTCAGCACCGTCGGATCCGTGCGAAACGTCTCGATCCCGGCATTGACTACCCCCAGATTCACGCTGGTCAGGCCGGTCCAATCCTCCACCAAAGACGGATAGGGCCGCGCAATGAATTTCCCGTAAGTCTCTGTTCCGCCGATGAAAACGCCGTATGGCGCATCCAGTGATCGTTCTGGCCCCCGAAAATGAAGCCGGTCCTGGCCGTAGCCACATGTCAGATAATCCAGGGCCCCCGCCCCGGTATGTTCATAGGTCATCTCACCCACCATATTTTCACCCAAGTCAGAGAGTCGCGCACAGAACTTGACAATTCGCTAATGGGCGAATTTGAGTAACATTTCGCACATATGCTGCGTATGCAGCGTAGTGTTGGGCGTGAACATGACGCCCGAACCGAGGAAGGAACTCTTATGGAAATCAAGACTGTCGGCGTGATTGGCGCAGGCCAGATGGGCAACGGAATTGCACATGTGATGGCAATGGCGGGCTACGACGTTCTGCTGAATGACATCAGCCAGGATTCGTTGGATAAGGCCCTGAAAACCATCGAAAAAAACATGGACCGCCAGGTCAGCAAAGACCAGATCACCGCCGCAGCCAAAGAGGGCGCCCTGGCACGCATTTCGGCCACGGCAACGCTGTCCGATCTTGGCAAAACCGATCTGGTCATCGAATCGGCCACCGAAAAAGAAGCGGTCAAAAGCGCGATTTTCGAACAGCTGATCCCTCATCTGGAGCCGCACACGATCCTGACGTCGAACACCTCGTCGATCTCGATCACGCGTCTGGCCAGCCGCACAGACCGGCCCGAAAAATTCATGGGGCTGCACTTCATGAATCCGGTTCCGGTGATGAAACTGGTCGAGCTGATCCGCGGAATCGCCACCGACGATGACACCTATCAAACCTGTCTGGAAATCGTGTCCAGGCTGAACAAAACCGCCGCCTCAGCCGAGGATTTTCCCGCCTTCATCGTGAACCGCATCCTGGTGCCGATGATCAACGAGGCCTGCTATACCCTGTACGAGGGCGTGGGCGACGTGGCCTCGATCGACAGCGCGATGAAACTGGGGGCGAACCACCCGATGGGCCCTCTGGAACTGGCGGATTTCATCGGTCTGGACACCTGTCTGTCGATCATGCAGGTGCTGTATGATGGGCTGGCGGATACCAAATACCGCCCCTGCCCCCTGCTGGTGAAATACGTCGAGGCCGGATGGCTGGGCCGCAAAACCAAACGCGGGTTCTATGACTACACCGGAGAAACGCCCGTTCCCACGCGTTAAACAATCAAGGCGCTCGGCCCCGTCGGGCGCTTAGTCATCCGTCAAAGACAGGGTATGCTCGCGCAGCCAGGCCATGAACCCGCGTGGATCCGTGCTAAGCAGCGCCATCTGATCATCCGTCAGCGGCGCGCCAACAATCGGTTTTTGCGGCTTATTACAACTGTGAACGATTTCGTGCAGCAGCAGGCTCTGGCGCAAAACCGGAGAAATCCTGTTCGCGATCTGATACCAGCGCGAATTCGATCCGGGGAAAAAGATCGGCACCACCCGCGCACCCGAGCGGCGGATCATCTGCGCGGTGAACACGTTCCACTCGGCCTCGATTGCCGGGCCGAACCAGGTCTTGGACGCGCTGACGACGCCAGAGGGAAACACCGAAATAACACCGCCCTGTTTCAGGTTGGCCATGGCCTGGGCCCGCATTTCAACAAATTTGCGCTGCGCATCGTCCTCATGTGGGAAGGGCACCGGGATCAGAAAGGACGAGGCCTCTGCGTCGATGCCCGTCAGCAGCGCACGGGTCAGAATCTTATAATCCTTCCGGCGGCGTCCGATCAGATCCGCCAGAATCATCCCGTCCACCATGCCATGCGGGTGATTGGCCACAACCACAACGGGGCCTTCGGCGGGGATGCGATCAATCTGCGTCTGCGGCGTTTGCAGCGAAATACCCATCACATCCAGCGCTGCCCGCCAGAACGGTTGCCCCTGCGGCGCGCCCTGTTTTTCGAATTTCCGGATCATCCGCAGGATCGTCAGCTTGCCGGTCAGCCACTCGATCGTTTTGATGATGGTCGCGGTCAAAGAGCTGTCAAACGTGCTGGCATAGGTCAGGCTCCGGCGGTCATACGTGTTATGCACGACCTGAGGGCTGTCCTGAATCTTGGCCGAAGTGTTTTCCACGTTCACCGCACTGTTCCCGCTGCGCCGCGTGGGCGCTTACATGTCTTCTCCGAAACGGTCGGCCACCAATGTTTCCAGCGCCTGCGCAAGCGCGCCGGCATCTGGCCCCGACGTCCGCACCTCAATAGAGGTTCCCTTGGAGGCTGCCAACATCAAAAGCCCCATAATACTGTCCCCCGAGGCGGACATCCCATCCCGAGTGATTTCAGCATTGGCATCGAACCCCTCGACCACCTCGACCAGCTTGGCCGATGCGCGGGCGTGAAGCCCCTTTTCGTTGATGATTTGCAGGGTACGCGAATTATTGTCGGTCATGTTCACTAATCTTTAGAGATATTCTGACTGTCTATATACTTACGGCCGGCCTCGGTTGCAGCACGAACGGCGGTGGCGACGTCCATATGGCGGCTTTTGGCCAGCTTGATCAGCATCGGCAGATTTGCCCCATACAGAATCCGGCGCCCATGGGGCTGGCACGCCATCAAAGACAGGTTCGAGGGCGAGCCACCAAACATATCGGTCACGACAACCACGCCTTCGCCGCCATCCACGGCATCTGCGGCCTCGCAGATTTCACGCTGTTTCTGGGTGCGGTCGTGCTCATTCTCGATCGAGATCGCCTGAATCCCGCTCTGCGCTCCGACGACATGCTCCACGGCGGCCAGGTATTCCTTGGCCAGCCCCCCATGCGCGACGATGACGATGCCGATCACGCTTTGTCTTCCTTCATATTCGCGCTCATTACTCCGGATCCGGGTGCTGGCGGCATAGCGTTTGCCTTCCGCTCGATTTCCCGATGCCTAGTTGACACCTGCCACCCCCGATCCGCAAGGGCCTTTGACAGCTTTTCTGCCATTGTCACCGAGCGATGCTGCCCCCCGGTACAGCCAAAACCAATCGCGAAATGCGCTTTACCCTCATCCCGGTAGGCGGGCAGCAACATTTCCGTAAGGTCAAGAACTCGCTGGAAAAACCCATCAAAACGATTGTCAGCACCGACATAGGCGGCCACCGGCGGCGCCCGCCCGTCAAGCCCCCGCAACGCGGCATCCCAATACGGGTTGCGCAGGAACCGGCAGTCGAAGACCATGTCCATCCCGCGTGGCAATCCGCGTTTATAGGAAAACGAATTCACCGACACCGCCAGACTGCGCCCTTTGGCCCCGGCGAACAGGCGCTCGACCTCGGCTTTCAGGTCATGTGGCGTCATTTCAGAACTGTCGATCAGAATATCCGCGCGCGCCATGATCGGCACCAGCAGATCGCATTCGCGCTGAATGCCCTGATCGGGGCTCTCGGCCGGGGCCAAAGGGTGCCGTCTGCGCGTTTCGGAAAACCGCCGTAACAACACATCCTGCCGGCAATCCAGATAGAGCACCTCGGGTCGGATGTTGGGAATAGCGGACAGGTGATCAATCGTTTCGATCAGCGCATTCACCGAGAAATCCCGGTTCCGGACGTCCAGCCCCAGCGCAACATCACTGCCCAGCGGCGGCCCTTCCAGCAGACGCGGCAGAAGCGTTAACGGCAAGTTATCGATCGCTTCGAACCCCAGATCCTCAAGCGTCCGGATCGCCGTCGTCCGCCCCGCACCAGAGGGCCCAGTGATCAGAACGATCCGTTTGCGGGTCTGATTTTTGCTCTGCTCGGTCATGGGTTGGAAATCACGCCTGCCGTCCGGCCCTCAAATACTGAAGAATCGCCGCAGCAAAATGCGGATGTGCAGCATTGTGAACGATTGGCAAAGAAACGCCCAGACAAACCTTTTCACGCTGAGGTGGCAATCTGTGAGTTTCACGCTGATCCAGATCGACCCATAACGCCAGCCGCGTAGCCCCGGCCGGTTTTGCATTCAAGAGCCCGACGCCCCGCGCTTCGATCAGGCCGCTGATCGTGCCCACCGCATCGACCCAAAGCAAGGCCTCCTGACGCCAAACCCTGCAACCGTCATCGGCAACCAACCTTGCACCATAAGCCATCAATTGCAGCGCCAGGCCGGATTTTCCCGTGCCGCTTTTGCCCAAAATGCAAACGGCGGCCCCATCGAAGGCCACCGCGCTTGCATGTAAAATACGGCCCGTTTCCGGCACGTCAGACCGGCAAGCCGACAACGAAACGCGCCCCCAGCGGCTCGGAAGTCGGATCGGCATCCGTTGGGCGAATATTCTCGGCCCAGATCACACCGCCATGCGCCTCGATGATCTGTTTGGAAATCGCCAGACCCAGCCCCGAATTATTCCCGAACTGGTTTTCAGGGCGCTCCGAATAGAAGCGTTTGAACACTTTGGTAAGCGCCTGCTCCGGAATGCCCGGCCCCGTATCCTCGACCACGACCAGCACGCGATTGTCACGCTGGCGCGCCCATACCCGGATCGCATCTCCGTCTTCGCAGAAGCTGATCGCATTGGTGATCAGATTGACGAACACCTGCGCCAGCCGCGCTTCGAGCCCGTGAATACGGATCGGCTCTTCGGGGATGTCCATGATGAACTCGACCCCTTTTTCCTCAGCTTGCTGCCCCAGGTATTCACCAAGGTTTCCGATCATTTTCAACAGGTTAAAGCTTTCCTGCTCTTCTTTGACCAGCTCACTATCCAGGCGCGACGCGTTCGATATATCACTGACAAGACGGTCCAGGCGCCGTACGTCGTGATCAATCACATCCAGCAGTTTTTCGCGCTGATCGTCGCGCTGCGCGACCCGCAAGGTCCCCACGGCCGAGCGCAAACTGGCCAGCGGATTCTTAATCTCATGCGCGACATCGGCCGCGAACTGTTCATTGCTGTCGATGCGGTCATACAGGGCCGAAACCATCCCACGCAGCGCAGAAGAAAGCCGCCCGATCTCATCCGGGCGCGCAGACAGGTCGGGGATGCGAATGCGCCCCGCAGCGCTGTTACGGCGATCCTTGGCCCCGCCCAGTTCTGCCGCAGTGGCCAAATCGGCAAGCGGGTTGGCAATGGTCGAGGCCAGAACGATGCTCAGACCAATAGAGACCAGCGTGGCAATCAGGAACATCTGAAGAATGCGCTCGCGCTCCCCTCGGACCAGTTGATCAATCTCGCCAGTGGCGCTGGTCAGCGCAATCACCCCGACAATCTGCCCCGCCTGTATAATCGGCGTCGCGGCCGCGAAATAGCTGCCCTCGGCCGTTTGCAGGCCGGTTTCGATCTGAGCGCCGCCATCCACTGTTGCGCCCACCATTCCCGTGACCAGCTGCTCGATCGTTGGCATCGCGCTACGATCCCGCGGGCCGTTGATCAACGCGTCGAACTTGTCCCAGACCCGCGCCAAAGCGTCCGAAATCAGGGTCGAGCCCCCGTCCCCGGAATCCTGCGCCCGCGCGACACCCTTCCCCTGATCCGAGGCAATCAGCGCCCCGGTTCCGTCGAACACATAGACCTCAACGCCTTTGCGCAGGTCCAGGCCCTCCAGCGTGTCGGGCACGTCAATTCCGTCACCCGAGGCCAAACTGACCGGCGCGCCTTTGGGCAGTTGTGCCTCAACCACGTCGGACACCAGCTCGGCCTGTGCGATCAACGCATTCGCACGGTCCACAACCAGAGAATCCCGAGACGAATTCAACAGCAGCACACCCGCCACCAGAACATTGAGCGCGATCAGGTTAAAGGTGATGATCTTTCGGGTCAGCGGCGAACGATTGAGCGTGAGGAAACCACGCCGGTCACGCCGGGCGCGGATTTCCTTTTCAACGGTGCTTTCCGGGGCGACAAATTCATCGCCCAGCACAACATCGCCGTCGCGCTTTGCGCCACTATCCCGCAAATGTATCCCCTCAGCGAGAGCCATTATTCTTCGTTATACCTGTAGCCGATACCATAGAGCGTTTCGATCGCCGAGAAATCGGAATCAACGCTACGCATTTTCTTGCGCAACCGTTTGATATGGCTATCAATTGTGCGGTCATCGACGTACACCTGATCATCATAGGCAACATCCATCAGCTGATCCCGCGACTTCACGAAACCGGGGCGCTGCGCCAGGGCCTGCAACAGCAGGAATTCGGTCACGGTCAGGGATACATCCTGCCCCTTCCAGGCCACCGCGTGACGCAGCGGATCCATGCGCAGATCTCCGCGCTCCATCACCTTAGTTTCTTCGGTGTCGCCGACGACATCACCGGCAACGGCATCCTGACGGCGCAGCAGCGCGCGGATACGTTCAACCAGAAGACGCTGGGAAAACGGTTTCTTAACATAGTCGTCCGCGCCCATACGCAGGCCCAGAACCTCGTCGATCTCATCATCCTTCGAGGTCAGGAAAATAACCGGCATCGAGGTTTTCTGACGCAGGCGCTGCAACAGGTCCATGCCGTCCATACGGGGCATTTTAATGTCCAGCACGGCCATGTCCGGCAGTTTTTTGTTGAATGCGTCGAGGGCCGACTGGCCATCATTATATGTTTCGACCTCAAACCCCTCTGCCTCCAGGGTCATGGCCACCGATGTCAGGATATTCCTGTCATCGTCCACAAGGGCGATCTTAGACATCTGTGAATTCCTTGTACTGCTCTATTATGTGATTTTTCTTTGCATTATGCCGTCCTTTGCCGCGATCAATCAATCCAAAACTGCGAATCAGCCATGATTTCGCCTCAATTCTGGGGGTGTTTTCTGAACAGATTCATAATTTTTGCATGTCTTCCCTGCTTCTGGGCGTGGCAATCGGTCAAAATCTGCCGTGATTGCGCTAACCTGCGACTGGTTGCGCTAACTGCGTTAAACCGTCCTGTTCCTTCATGGAAACGACATGTTAAGAGGCCCGCTATCGGGACTTCCCGATCCGCTACGGGAGGTGCCCGTACCGATAAAAGGAAAACGCCGCAGATTTCGCGGCTACAGGAGCTTGGCATTATGACATTTGGACGGGTAAACCCGGAATTCCGCCTGGAAGATCAAGGGATCGAAGGGCTGGGCAATGTCTTTTACAATCTTATGGAGCCCGCGCTGATCGAAGCCGCGCTCAAGAAAGGCGAGGGGAAACTGGGCAACGGCGGTGCCTTCCTGGTCTCTACCGGCAAATTTACTGGCCGGTCGCCCAAAGACAAACACGTCGTGAAAACCGACAGCGTTGTGGATACCATCTGGTGGGAAAACAACGCCGCCATGTCGCCCGAGGGCTTTGATAACCTCTATGCCGACATGCTGGAGCACATGAAGGGCAAGGACTATTACGTTCAGGACCTGGTGGGCGGCTCGGATCCGGCCTACTCGATCAACGTGCGTATGGTGACCGAGCTGGCCTGGCACAACCTGTTCATCCGCCACATGCTGCGCCGCCCTGATCGTTCGGCCCTGGACGGTTTCCTGGCGGATTTCACCGTCATCAACTGCCCCAGCTTCCAAGCAAACCCCGAGCGCCACAACTGCCGCTCGGAAACCGTGATCGCGATGAACTTCGACAAGAAGCTGATCCTGATCGGTGGCACTGAATACGCAGGTGAAAACAAGAAATCGGTCTTTACCCTGCTGAACTATCTGCTGCCCGAAAAAGGCGTGATGCCGATGCACTGCTCGGCCAACCACGCGATTGGCAACCCGGTCGATACCGCCATCTTCTTTGGCCTGTCGGGCACCGGCAAAACCACCCTGTCGGCCGATCCCTCGCGCACTCTGATCGGTGATGACGAACACGGCTGGTCGGATCGCGGCACCTTCAACTTCGAAGGCGGCTGCTATGCGAAGACGATCAACCTGTCGCCCGAGGCCGAGCCGGAAATCTACGCGACCACCTCGAAATTCGGCACCGTGATCGAAAACATGGTCTACGACGAGGAAACCTTCGAACTGGATTTCGAGGACAGCTCGCTGACCGAGAACATGCGCTGCGCCTACCCGCTGGAATACATCTCCAACGCCTCGGCCGAGGCTCAGGGCGGACATCCGAAAAACATCATCCTGCTGACCTGTGACGCCTATGGCGTTCTGCCGCCGATCTCGCGTCTGACCCCGGCGCAGGCGATGTACCACTTCCTGTCGGGCTTCACCTCGAAGACCCCCGGCACCGAGCGCGGCGTGGTTGAACCCACCCCGACTTTCTCGACCTGCTTTGGCGCGCCCTTCATGCCGCGCCGCCCCGAGGCCTACGGCAACCTGCTGCGTGAGAAGATCGCCTCCTACGGTGCGACCTGCTGGCTGGTGAACACCGGCTGGACCGGCGGCGCCTTCGGCACTGGCTCGCGGATGCCGATCAAGGCTACCCGTGCGCTGCTGACCGCCGCGCTTGACGGTTCGCTGAACGACGCTCAGTTCCGCAAAGACGAAAACTTCGGCTTCGAAGTGCCCGTTTCCGTGGCCGGTGTCGATGACACCCTGCTGGATCCGCGTCAGACCTGGGCCGACGGCGCAGCCTATGACGCCCAGGCGGCCAAGCTGGTGCAGATGTTCTCGGACAACTTCGAGCAATACCTGCCCTATATCGACGAGGACGTGAAAGCCGCCGCAATCGGCTAAGGCTTCGGATCCTGAAAGAAACAAACGCCCCGGACCCCATCCGGGGCGTTTTGCTTTGTGCGTGCTTTACAGATACTCATCCCCCCAACTCCCACATCAGGCGGCGACTGGCGTTTTTTGCTCTAGCGGAACGTGAATCACGTGGCGGATGTCCTCGATATCCATCCAGACCATATTGCAATCGACCGGCTCATTACGCCCGTCGATCTGCCAACTCAGGCAATACGGGTCGCAATGCATATAGCCCTCGCGTTCGGCCAGCCCCCGGCGCGCGATCGTGCGCAGCATGAAGCCAAACACAAAATCCGGCTGCCAGTTCAGCATCGCGGTCAGAAAGGCAAATCGTGCCAAATAATCTATCAATCCGCGCCCGCGATAGATCGGATCGTCCTTTACCCACATTTCCCCATGGTAGCAGGCGCGGCCGGTGATTCGCTTTGCACCGGGGCCCGGACGAAACCAGGACCGCTCCATATCTATGTCAACGCCGCCCGGCGGGAACTCGCCAAAACGAGAGGACATATATCGCGCTAAGGTTTGATCACACAGGTCCAGTAAACGCATCCCCTGCGTGTGCACCAGCTGGCCCTGCGCATTGTGCCCGACCACCCAAATACCTCTGGCAGCAGGTAAAAATTGCTTTTCCGGGTCAAACGGCGGGCCCAGTGGCTGCTCTGGCCGCCCCTCTTTTACGATCTTCGCGTATTGCTCAAAATCGTCGCCGACGGTCAAAAAAATCTGATTAGCCTGCAACGTCTGGACGGCTTCAGTTAACAAACGAGACCCGTCAAAAACATCATACACTGTCATTTGGTCACTCCTTTGTGTTGTAAGTCCACTCAGGATGACCAAACTTCAGGAAAGAGTCTTTTCCTTGTTAATTTGAGGCCAAGGCTGGATCGGCCGCATCCATGACCTCGTCGGCGGGCATGGTTTGGATCTTTTCATCATCGACGCCAAAAATCTGTAGATCGTAGGTCCGCTCGACCAGCGAGGCCAGGACAAAGCTGTTATCGGGGTATCGACAACCCATCAGCAGACGTTTGTAACTGATCGGATGCATCATATTCCCGTCGCCGCGGCTCATTTGGGTGTGTACGTGATCGTATCGCAGCCCATGCGTGGCCCGGACATCTTCGAACGGCTGAGAGAGCAGCTTTGCATGGGTCGAGCCCCCCGGCAACCCCGGCACGCTGCGCCCGACGGCGCTGCGCTCCCAGGCCCAGCCGTACCATGTGGCATAAGAGGATTTGCTGCCGACCTCGGTGCAGACCCAATCCTCTTCGAAGCGGCGGAACACCATCAGATAGGGGCGGACCAGCTGAAAAGCCTCGTGTTCCAGTTGCCCCTCGGCCTCGGCCCAGCATTTAAGCCCGCGCTTCAACAGCCCCGACGGCCCCGTCCACACCGCCGAGATCGGGTGCTGCTGCAAATAGAAATCCCAGTCCGCCTCTTTGATCTGCTGGGCGACATGGAACAGACCGTTGATATGGCCGGCCTCTCCCTTGAGCCAGGATTCGCCCCGTGCGAGAATATCCTCCGCCTCGCGGAGCGCCCGGCGCCCGGCTTCGCTCAACCTGTACTGGCGGTCTTCCAGCTCGAACAGAGATTCGCCTTTGATCTCTTCGAGGATGTTAATATGGCGGCGAACGGTCTGCCGGGTCGAATCCAATTCCCGTACAGCGCGAGACAAATTGAGCGTATGTGCCAAAGTCACAAAAGACTTGAGCAGCTCAAACAGCAGTCCAGCGTTCTGGCTCTTTGCCATTCAAAGCACCCCCCTCACCCGATAACGCGTTATAGCTAAGTTACTTTTTACCGCCTGATCAAGCCTGCCCCTACGGATAGGACAGCAGTTTCGACATATTTGAACATCCTATGGTAAATTAATCACCCATCAAGGGTAAATGTGCATACCTTAAGTTGCAACATATAACAGATTGATCGCAAGAAGGGATTTGCTATCTCTGAATGCGATAATAGATAGTGGAAAGTACTCATGTCACATCCTGTAGACGAACATGTCGGTAAGAAGCTAAAGAACCTGCGCGTGCTGCGTGGCCTGACCCAAACAGACGTTGCCAAGGGTTTGGACATCTCATTCCAGCAGGTCCAGAAATACGAACTGGGCCGCAACCGTATTTCGGCCAGCAAACTGTTCGAAATTTCGCGCATTCTGGACGTGCCGCCCTCGTATTTCTTTGACGGTCTGAACGAAGTCGAAGAAACCGGCGGCCCGGTGCTGGACGAAGAAACTGCACGCATTGCGAGCGTTATCTCGAAGATCACCGATGAGCGCCTGAAGACCCAGATCCGCTCGTTCATCGACGCGGTCGCAAACTACAAGCCCGCAGCCTGAACGCGTAGGGCTGAAATCACCCAATCAGCCCGCGCCGTATCAGATTTGCACCGGCCACCAGCAAAACAACCAGCGTCGCTTTCTTAAAGGCGGCCTGATCAATCCGGTCCTGCACCTGGAACCCCAGCCATGTTCCCAGCAATGCCGGCACCAGAAGCGCCACGGAGAACGGCAGTGTCTCCGGGCGCATTACCCCCGAACCGATATGCGCCCCCAACAGCGCCACCGCACCCAGGCCATAGATCACGCCCTGGATACGGATCTGATCCTGTTTGGGCGTGTTAATCGCGGTCAGGTACATCACCGTCGGCGGCCCCCAGATACCGGACAAGCCCCCCACGAAACCGGCAAAACCGCCCACGCCTGCCTCGACCATATGATGCCCGTCCGGCGGCAGAGGCGGTTTCAGCCCGAACAGTTGCATCAGGGCAAACACCACCACAGGCCCGCCAATCATCAACAGCAAGACATGTTCCGGCAAAACACGCACCAGTTGCGCGCTGGCCAGAAGGGTCACCAGCCCGCACAGCAGAAACACCCGGAACCGCTTGACCGAGGCCCAGGCCGCAGCGCGCCCCTGCCGCAGCGCCTGCCACAGGTTCGTCATCACCGTCGGCAGGATCAGCCCGGCCAGGGCCCACTCGGCCCCGACAATGCTGGACAGACCCGACACCATGACCATCGGCATGGCAAATCCGACCATGCCCTTGATCACCCCTGCCACCAGACCTACCATCATGCACAGCGCCAAAACCGGCACCGTCATATCCGCGAAAAACATCTCCATGTTGCCTGATTAGCAGCTTTGAGACGTGCTGCACTGCAAAATTTTTCGCCGCAACAATTGTACATTAGTCAATGATCAAACGTATTTTTGTTGCGCTGCATGTGCGAAATGGCTAGGACGGTGCGGACGAAAGTTAAGATATGAATCATGTCTCCAACGGACAGGAAAATGCGATGACCAACCCGATCATTCTTCCCGATCTTATGACGCTGACCGCAGCGTCGATTGCCCCCGCCCAGCAAGTGCTGGACACCGTAACCGCCAAGCTGCGCGAACTCGTGATCAAAGAGGACCGCGTCTCGGCCGCACTGCTTGAGGAAAACCAAAGCGGCGCGCACGGCCTGTCATGGCTGGCCACCTATGTCGAGGCTCTGCGCCAGATGCAGGCCTGGGCCGAGCGTATTCAGGGCGAAGGCAAATTCGGCGAAATCGAACAGCTGCTGCTGCAAATCGGCTTTGGCGAATACCTGCACCACATCGCCGGCGGCATCCCCATGAGCCAGAACGAAATGTTCCGCATGGCCGATCTGGGGCTGGGCTGGGACGCGCTGGCACCGTTCCAATGCGCCGAAGTGCAAACCCTGATGGCCAAGGGCAACACCGGCCCCGCCCGCGCGCGTCTGGTGGAACTGATGCAAGAGCAAGCCGCCAACATCACCGTCGGCGCCACCGGCCTGGAAGAAGAGCTGGAGATGATCCGCGAGCAGTTCCGCCGCTATGCCGTGGAAAAAGTCGAGCCCTTCGCCCATGAATGGCACCTGAACGACGAGCTGATCCCGATGGAAGTCATCGAAGAGCTGGCCGAAATGGGCGTCTTCGGCCTGACCATCCCCGAAGAATACGGCGGGTTCGGCCTGTCCAAGGCCTCGATGGTGGTGGTGTCCGAAGAACTGTCGCGCGGCTATATCGGCGTTGGCTCGCTGGGGACGCGCTCCGAGATCGCAGCCGAACTGGTCGAGGCCGGCGGCACCGACGAACAGAAAGAATACTGGCTGCCGAAACTGGCCAGCGCGGAAATCCTGCCCACGGCTGTTTTCACCGAACCGAACACCGGCTCGGATCTGGGCAGCCTGCGCACCCGCGCCGTCAAGGATGAAAACGGCGACTACAAAGTGACCGGCAACAAAACCTGGATCACCCACGCCGCACGGACCCACGTGATGACTCTGCTGGCCCGGACCGATCCGGAAACCACCGATCACAAAGGCCTGTCCATGTTCCTGGCCGAGAAGACGCCCGGCACCGACGAGGCCCCCTTCCCCACCGAAGGCATGACCGGCGGCGAAATCGAGGTTCTGGGCTATCGCGGCATGAAGGAATACGAGCTGGGCTTTGACAACTTCCACGTCAAAGGCGAAAACCTGCTGGGTGGCAAAGAGGGTCAGGGCTTCAAACAGCTGATGAAAACCTTCGAGGCCGCCCGGATTCAAACCGCCGCCCGCGCGATCGGTGTAGCGCAGTCCGCGCTGGACGTGGCCATCCAATATGCCGAAGACCGCAAGCAATTCGGCAAGTCGCTGATCAACTTCCCTCGCGTTGCAGATAAGCTGGCGATGATGGCCGTTGAAATCATGATCACCCGTCAGCTGACCTATTACTCGGCCTGGCAGAAAGACCATGACAAGCGTTGCGACCTTGAGGCCGGTATGGCCAAGCTGCTGGGCGCCCGCGTGGCCTGGGCCTGCGCCGACAACGGGTTGCAGATCCACGGCGGCAACGGCTTTGCCCTGGAATACAAGATCAGCCGCATTCTGTGTGACGCCCGCATCCTGAACATTTTCGAGGGTGCCGCCGAAATTCAGGCTCAGGTGATCGCCCGCCGTCTGCTGGGCTGACCCTGGCGTTCAGAACAATGATCAGAGCGGCCCTTCGGGGCCGCTCTTTTCTTTTGTGCCGTTATTTTCAAGGCCTGGACTTGCCCGTGCCAACATTTGTGTGTCAATGTCAACTACCAACGACTCTAGCGCGAAAACCATGACCAAACCTTGCATTATCTGCTGTGCCATCACGGGCAGCCTGCCGACGAAATCCGATAACCCCGCCGTTCCGATCACTGTCACCGAACAGATCGAAAGCACGCAAGAGGCCTTTGAGGCCGGGGCCACCATCTGCCACGCCCATGTGCGCAGCGATGATGAAACCCCCAGCAGCGACCCCGAGAAATTCGCTCGGCTCAAAGAGGGGCTGGAAAAACACTGCCCCGGCATGATCATCCAGTTCTCAACCGGGGGGCGTTCGGGCGCGGGCCAGACTCGCGGGAGGATGCTGCCTCTGGCACCGGATATGGCGTCGCTTTCGGTGGGCTCGAACAATTTCCCCACCCGCGTCTATGAGAACCCGCCGGATCTGGTGGACTGGCTGGCCTCGGAAATGAAAACCTACGGCATCCGCCCGGAAATCGAGGCATTTGACCTGTCCCATATCCATCAGGCCGCGCGCATGTATGCCGATGGCCGCCTGGCAGACAGCCCCTATGTGCAATTCGTGATGGGCGTGAAAAATGCCATGCCTGTGGATCGCGATGTCTTTGATTATTATATCAAAACCATGCAGCGCCTGCTGCCCGACAGCGAATGGTGCGCCGCAGGGATTGGCAAGGATCAGATCACGCTCAACGACTGGGCCGTCAGCGCGGGCGGTCATGCGCGCGCCGGGCTAGAGGATAATATCCGCCTGGATCGCAACACTCTGGCGCCGTCGAACGCGGCCCTGATCCAGCGCGTTGTGGATCTGTGCGATAAATACGAGCGCCCCGTCGCCACCGCCGCCCAAGCACGCAAAATTCTGGGGCTGCGCCCCACCTGATCCAAATGCCGGGGCGGGACACCACCGCCCTTGGCAACTCCGGGCCAGGCAGGTAGGCCTATAGGCCGATGAATGCGCTCAGGCCCGGAAATGCCCCCTTTGATCTCTGCCAAGGTGATTTTGCTGATCTGCCTCGCCACCAGTTCGATCGTGGTGGGCGATACGGCAGGGAAAGTGCTGACCTCGGCCGGGATCAGCCCGTTCTTTGTGGCCTGGACACGCTTTGCGCTGGCGGCGGCGCTGCTGCTGCCCTTCGCGGGACTGACCCGGACCGAGCTGCCTGAGCTGCTGAACTGGCGCGTCATTTTGCGGGCTGCGCTGATTGCGGGCGGGATCACATGCATCCTGACAGCCCTACGCACCGAGCCCATCGCCAATGTGTTCGGAGCCTTTTTCATCGGTCCCATCGTGTCTTATGTGCTGTCGGTTCTGCTACTGGGCGAGCGCGTCGCCGCTGCGCGTAGCGTGCTGTTGCTGATCGGCTTTGCCGGGGTTTTGCTGGTCGTGCAGCCGGGGCTGAACATGGGAACGGGCATGGTGTTCGCGCTGCTGGCCGGGACATTCTATGGCTGTTACCTGACCGCCACCCGCTGGCTGGCCGCCTTCTATCGGCCTCGGTTCCTGCTGGCGGCGCAGCTGCTAATCGGGGCCATCGTGCTGTCTCCGCTGGGGCTGACGCATCTGCCCTCGGGCGGAGCGCCGGCGATGTGGACGCTGATCCTGCTCAGCGCGCTGGCCTCGGCCTTTGGGAATTTCCTGTTGGTCGTGGTGAACCGAACCACGCCGGCGACCATCTCAGCCCCGCTGATCTATTTCCAGCTGATCGCGGCGGCGGTGCTGGGGGTTCTGGTTTTCGCGGACTGGCCAGACGTGCTTAGCCTGATCGGCCTGACCGTCATCCTGGCCTCGGGGCTGGGCGGTTTCCTGCTGGCCCGGCAGAACAAATAAAGGGGCCGCGCCAGACAGACAGAGCGCGGCCCCAGACATGAGCATCCTCGTCAGGGAAGGAGACCTCAGAAGCTCATGATCTTTGTGTTTTCATCCAGCATGGCACCAGCGATGGCGGGCGGTTTGGCCGGGGTGATCCCGTCCAGCAGGGCATCGGGCCCTACGCCTTTGTTCGGCAGATAGATCGCGCAGACCTGCACCTGCGTATTGGTTTTCGCCATGATCATCTGCATCAGACCCTGGGGGCTCATGCCCTTGGGGGCCTGTGGCGCGGTGGCCGAGGCAGGCGCGTCCTTCAGCGCCATATCCGCGGCGGGGCCACACAGCAGCACTTGTGTCTGCGCCCCGGCCTGGGCTGCATTCATCGTCAGCACCATCGCCATCAGCTGCGTCTGCGCATCCGGCGCGGTCAGCATCGTCAGCAGTTTGGGCTGTTCATCAGCCAGGGCCGGGCTGGCCAGGGTCGTTGCGGCCAGACAGGCAGCAGTCAGGATCTGTTTCATGGAAAACCTCTTGGTTGGATGGAGTTATTCGGGAACGCAAACCTCGCCCGCAGCCATGGCCCGCAGCGTGCGCACCACCAAAGCCGCAATGATCACCACCAGAACAGCCAGCAACCCCGTGCCCAAATACTGGTGCATGACGCTGCCGGTTTTCTCGGCGAAGGCAAAGCTGGCAATCGTCACGGCAGCAAACGGAAAGCTGAGCGCCCAGAAGCTCATGGCGAAGGGCAATTTGATGATACGCGGCAATTGCACCGCCACGATCAAAGTAAACAGATAAGCGCCATTCAGCAGGATACGGGCAAAGCTATCGACATCGCCCACCAGACGCACCCAGGCGACCATCCCCACGGCGGGCGGCGCGATCAGGATCACCAGCGTCGGCTGCAACCGGCCGGGCAGCGGGTCGTGGAAGATCAGCCGGTTCATCACCAGCGTCATCAGCACCACCCAGAAAATCAGCCCGACGGACATGAAATACCAGCTGATTTCAGGATGGCCCAGCGGAACCCCCGCAATCGGCACAATCACATTCCCCACCGCCGGGATGAACCATGCGGGGCTTAGCTGCCCCGTCTGAAACGAGCGCGCGCCAATCCAGCCCGACACCACCGCGATCGTCAGCGCGCCTTGCAGCAACATGCCGGCAATCCACATCGGCTGAGCAATCACGGGTGCGCGGGACAGGCTGGCAGTCGCCAGCAGCAGCAAAGAAATAGAGATCGCCGGGAAAAAGGCCATCCGCACCGGATGGTGCCATTCATGCGAAACCGCCTGCGGATACTTGGCTGCCTTCGCCAGATACCCCAGCAAGACCAGCGCAAACATCGCCATCGCCACATAATAGATGACCGTCGCGGGCGTGGCTCCGAATGCCCAGCTGTGATCGGCGGCATTCAGCGCCAGGGCCAGCCCGGACATGCCCATAATCGTGGCGAAAAAAGTGACTGGAAAATGCTCCAGCCGGTTCGACGCCTCGGTGTTAGATGTGTCTGTCATCTGCGTGTCCTTCCCTAAACGCGCAATAGTATTACATGCCGCATCTTGCATGCGAAAACGGCGCAAACTTTGACCTATGTCAAAAGATGGATTGATCACATATCTTTTATCGCCCCCCGCCCAGCACAAAAAAGACCACCCCGAAGGGTGGCCCCATTGCCCAAACAAGCGCGCTAGACTTAGCCGCAGATACGATCCGACAGAACCGCCCCCATATGCCCAGAACGATCCAGATAGGATTCGATCTGCGGGGCGGCCTGGTGCGAGGCAAACCGTGGAGCCAGGGCTCGCAGCAGCAGCCATTCGGACAATGCCATGAAATCTGCGGCCTTCTCGGCCGGATCGGCTGCACGGGCCATCGCCGCGCGCGCCTTTACCCAATGGGCGACGGCCTCGGCCGGGGCTTCGGCCTGAACAAAGGCCTGAAACTGATCCGCCGCTGCGGCCGCACGCCCCTGAATCAGGCGCGTGGCCAGCGCAAGCGCATGAACGGCATTCGCCCCCTCGTAAATCCGGCAGATCCGAGCATCCCGCCAGACCTGTTCAACCCGGTATTCCTGCAAATAACCATAGCCGCCCAGACATTGAATCCCCAGATCCGCCGCGCGCGTGCCCGCCTCGGTGCAGAAATGTTTGGCGATGGGGGTCAGGAACTCGACCAGCATCGGGTTCTCTTCTTTCTCCAGCTCGACAATCGCCAGATGGCAGATCGCGCGGCCCAGCAGGGACAGGCTGCGCATCTCGGTCAGCATGTTTTTCACATCCGCGTGCTGATCCAATGTCACGGGCTGGCCGTCAGCGCCGCGCCCCTGGACACGCTCGGCGCAATAGGCGGCGGCAATGTCATGAGCCCGCGTGGCATGGGCCACCCCCTGCAAGGACACGTCAATCCGCGCGTGGTTCATCATGGTGAACATCGCCTTCAGGCCCTCGCCCTCTTGGCCGATCAGCTCGGCATGGGCCCCGTCAAAGGCCATCTGGCAGGTCGGCGAGGCATGTAGGCCCATCTTCTCCTCGATCCGGGTGATGGTGATCGGGTTGCGGCTGCCATCGGGCAGATGCGACAGGCAGGCGAACAGCGACAGCCCCTTGACCCCGCTCTGCGCATCGCCGGTACGGGCCAGAACCAGGTGGAAAATCTCATCGGTCATGTCCTGATCGCCACCCGAGATGAAAATCTTCTCGCCGGTGATTTTCCAGGCCTCATTGTCCTGCACGGCGCGGGCACGAATGCGCCCCAAGTCCGAGCCCGCCCCCGGCTCGGTCAGGCACATGGTGGACAGCCACTCGCCCGAGGCCAGCCGCGGGATATAATCCGATTTCTGCTGCTCCGAGCCATAATCCAGCAACGTGCGCACAGCGCCCGGCACCAGCCCCGTCACCATTTGCAGCGAATGGTTCGCGCCGGTGAAAATCTCAGAGACACAGGCCAGCGCGACACCGCCCAGCCCCTGCCCGTCATATGCCTCGGGCACCGTCAGCGAGGGCCAGCCCTGTTCGGCATAGCTGGCATACAGTTCCTTGTATCCCTCGGGCATCAGAACGCGGCCATTTTCCAGCCGGCAGCCCTGGGTGTCGCCCACCTCGTCCAGCGGCGCGATCTCACCTTCGGCAAAGGCGGCAAAGGCCTGCGTGATCTCTCGGATCAGATCGCCGTCCCAATCGGGCAGCGCGGGGGCCCCGCCAACCTGTTCAAGCGTAAAGAGAATATCATCGACGGGGGCGGCAAAGGGTTTCATAGGGCAACCTTTCCGTAGCTGCAAAAGGGCATGAAGGGGACGTCCCTGCCCCGAAATCCGGGGCAAGGCACAGGTTTTGAACAGTCGGCCAGATCAGTCCATCAAGCCCAGCAGGCGGGCGCCGTTGTTCTTGATGATGTCTTCGCGCAGGTGGTCCTTGATCGCGATCTTGTCAAAATCCGCCAGCCAGCGTTCAGGGGTGATCATCGGCCAGTCCGAACCGAACAGAACCTTTTTCTTCAGCAGGCCGTTACAGTAGCGCACCAGGATTTCAGGGAAATACTTGGGCGACCAGCCGGACAGGTCGATATAGACGTTGGGCTTGTGCGTCGCGACCGAGAGCGCCTCTTCCTGCCAGGGAAACGAGGGGTGCGCCAGGATGATTTTCATGTCGGGGAAATCCACGGCCACGTCATCCATATACATCGGGTTCGAGTATTTCAGGCGCATACCGTTCCCGCCCCGCATCCCCGAGCCAACGCCCGTCTGCCCGGTGTGGAACAGGGCAATGCCACCGTTTTCGGCGATGACTTCGTACAGCTCATAGGCCATGCGGTCATTGGGATAGAAACCCTGCATCGTCGGGTGAAACTTGAACCCTTTGATGCCGAAATCATTGATCAAGCGGCGCGCTTCGCGGGCGGCCATCTTGCCCTTCCACGGGTCGATCGAGGCAAAGGGGATCAGAACGTCATCGTTTTCGGCGGCCAGCTCGGCCACCTCTTCGTTCTTATAACGGCGATAGCCGGTTTCGCGCTCGGCATCGACAGGGAAAATCACAGCCGCGATATTCTGTTGACGGTAATGCGCAGCCGTCTGCTCAATGGTCGGCGGATGAGTCCACGGCGCGCCGAAATACTTGGCCATCGTGGTCTGTAGATCGTCATAGCCATCGTCAGTGTGGCAGCCGCAGGGTTCCTCGGCATGGGTGTGGAAGTCGAGTGCACGGACTTTGGTGATATCCACCATGGTCATTTCCTTTCAACGTGGTGCCGGGGGCATCTGCGGGACGCCTCCGGCGGGAGTATTTGTCATCAGAAAGAAGCCCTTAGACGCGGATCACGTCAGGATCCTGATCGTCATAAATCCGGGCCACCAGATCGGCGCGGCGGGCCAGCACCTTACGCATGTTCAGATTGCCCTTGGCGGTGATTTCGTGATCGGCAAGCGAGGGCGGCTCGGCCACGATCAGCGCCCGGCCGATGCGGGTGGAGCTGCCGGTGGCGTTGGCGGCCAGTTCGGCCAGCTTCTCGGTCACGGCCTGCACCATTTCGGCGTCGGTGACGATCTCGCCGGGGGCCGCGTTGCGCGGCTCGGCGGGAAACAGCATCACCCCGATTTCCGAGCGGTCCTGCCCGGTGATCACCATGTCGCCGATGATCCCTTCCAATGCGGTCATGACCTGCCCGCGCAGCGCGGCGCAGCGCACCCAAGTGCCCGAGGTCAGTTTGAAATCCTCGGAAATGCGGCCATCGAAGCTGAGCCCGCGATCCACATCGTCGGGATCGACGAATTTTACCGCGTCCCCAGTGATCAGGAAGCCTTCGGAATCGAAGCTTTCCCCGGTCTTTTCTGCGTCCTCGAAATAGCCCGGCATGATGTTTGGGCCCTTGCAGCGCAGCTCATACCGGCCGTCGTCGTCGGGGATCAGCTTGATTTCGGCGCCCGGCACCGGCACGCCGATGATGCCCGAACGCGCGACCCTTTCATGCACGATCAGCGTGGCGGGAGCGGTTTCGGTCATCCCCCAGCTGGAGACCATCAAGGGCACTTTGCCCGTCACCTCGGTGGCCATTTCGCCCAGGGCCTGCCAGATTTCCTGCGGCAGCGAGGCCCCCGCATAGAAAGTGAAATCCAGCCCGGTGAAGAAGCTTTTGCGCAGTTCGGGATCGGCCTTCAGCGCCTCGACCTGGCGAGCGAACCCCACGGGCACGTTAAACGCCAGCGAGCCGGTGTGCATCTTCATGTTCTCCAGCGTGCGCGGGAACAGCTTGTCCGTCGGCTTACCGTCGTCGATGTAGATTGCGCCGCCATTGGCCAGCATCATGTTGAAATTATGCGAGCCGCCAAACACATGGTTCCAGGGCAGCCAGTCCAGAATTTTCGGAGCCCGCGCCCGCAGAACCGGAAAGGCATCGGCGATCTGGGTCTGGTTCACGCACATCATTTTATGCGTGGTGATCACCCCCTTGGGGTGCGACGTGGACCCCGAGGTAAACAGGATTTTCGCCAGCGTGTCGGGGGTTACCGCGGCATGAGCGGCATCGACATCCGCCTCGCCGCCGGCCAGGGCCTGTGCAAAGGGGATCACATCGCGCGGCGCGCCTTCGGTGTTCGAGGCCAGCACGTCATAGCCGGCCAGCGCCTCCATGCCGATGGCCTCTTTGTAGCGCGCGGCATCGTCCACGAACAGCAGGCCGGGGCGGGTTTTCTCAACGATATAGAGCAGGCGATCATGCGCGCCGGGGATCAGCGAGTACTGCTCGGCCACCGGAACGCTGGCCATCCCCACATATTGCGTGGCCAGCACCAGCAAAGCATGATCGACCGAGTTGCCGGACATCACCAGCACCGGGCCTTTTTTGTCATAGCCCTTATCCACCAGCCAGGCGCCGATCTTGCGCACGGCGGCCAACGCCTGGGCATAGGTGACCTCGCGCCAGCCGGGGCCATCCCGTTCGGCGATGAACACCGCATCCGGGGTTTTACGGGCCCAGGTGTGCAGCCATTCGCCTGTCGTTTCAGCAACATAGCCCATCGGATGCGACGAGCGCAGGATCAGCGTGCCGTCCTCGCGCTGTTCGGTCAGCACGTCATGGGGTGCGGTAATCTGGTCGGTCATATGGGTGGATCTCCTCAATCCAGGGGGTCGATACGGCCCAGCAGGTCCATCAGGTGCACGCGTTCTTCGGGGCTCAGGTGGGCCAGCCGCTCCTCCTCGGCCTTTGTCAAAGCCCGCGCGGCTGCGTCCCGCCGCTTCATTCCGGCCAATGTCGCGCGCAACGCATAAGAGCGCCGATCCGTCGGCACACGGAAACGCCCGATCAGGTTGGCCTCTTCCAGGGCGTCGATGATCAGCACGGTGTTGGACCGTTCCATGTTCAGCGCGGCGGCCAGTTGCGATTGCGTCACATCCGGGTTGTCCACGATCACGCACAGGGCGGAAAACGTGGTGATCCGCAGGCCGTAGGGCTCTAGCGTCCGGGCCGCATTCTGCTGCATGATGTTCGAGGCACGCTTGACGTTATATCCGGCATAGCTGCGCAGGTGCCGATCCAACGGACCGGCCTGCGGCTCTGCCTGTTTGGCGGGCTTTTTGGCGGGTTTGCGGACCATGGCGTTACCGGAACGTCGGGGCGCGTTTTTCCAAGAAGGCGCGCAGGCCTTCTTCGGCGTCCGGGCTGGTCTGCGTCAACGCGGCGCACAGGCTTTCGGTGAACAGGCCGTCTTGCTTCGACATGTCCTCGATCCGGGCCAGGGCGTGGATCATCACATAGTTCGACAGACCAGCGTTTTTCGCGATCTTACGGGCCAGATCCATCGCCAGATCCATCGCCTCGCCTTCCGCAACCGCGTAATGCGCCAGCCCCAGGGCCAGCCCCTCATCCGAGTTGTACTTCCGTCCGGTCAGCATCATTTCCGTCATCCGGTCAGCGCCCAGGATACGCCCCACCCGAACCGAGGCCCCGCCGCCCACGTAAATCCCGCGGCGCCCTTCGGGCAGCTGGAAAATGGTCGAGGGTTCGGCAATCCGAACGTGGGTCGAGGTGGCCAGCTCCAGCCCGCCGCCAATCACCGCGCCGAACATGGCCGACACGACAGGCAGGCCGCCATACTGGATTTTGTCCATGACACCGTGCCAGCCACGCGAATGGCGCATGGTGCCTTCGGCGTTGCGGGCGACGTGTTCGCTCAGATCCAGACCCGAACAATAATGGCCATCGGTGCCGGTCAGCACGACCACTTTGGCCTCTTGCGGCGGGTTCGAGAAAAACCCGTCCAAAGCCGCCAGCAAATCGTCGTTCATGGCGTTCCGCTTACCGGGGCGGTTCATGGTCACGACTGCGATATTGTCTTGCAGTTCGACCTTGATGATGTCGGTGTCTGTCATTGCTATCTCCACTATTAGTTATGATATATAGCTATATTGATGCGACGAGTCCAGAATTTCCTATGCTGCACCTGCAAAGGGAAAAAACGCAAAACGCCCCGGCCAATAAAACCGGGGCGTTTTGATTTACTCTTTTATTTCTGTGACTTGATCAGTGAAGCAAGCGCACCAGGAACAATGTGATACCGGGGAAGATCACCAGCAGGATCACCCGCACGATATCCGAGGCAACAAAGTACATCACCGCTTTATAGGTCTCAACCATCGGGGTCAGACGATCCATCGAGTTGATGACGAACAGGTTCATCCCCACGGGCGGCGTGATCAGCCCCACCTCGACGACGATCAGAACGATGATGCCGAACCAGATGGCCACCTCTTCGGCGGTCATGCCGAAATCCAGATTCGAGATAATCGGGAAGAAAATCGGAATCGTCAGCAGGATCATCGACAGGCTGTCCATCACGCAGCCGAACACCAGATACAGCGCCAGAATCAGCGTCAGGATCACCCAGGGGCTCAGGCCCAGGCCAACCACCCATTCAGACAGCGCCTGCGGCACCTGGCTTTGCGCCAGAAACCCATTGTAGAACCCCGCGCCCAGCACGATGAAGAAGATCATGGCCGTGCCGCGTGCGGTGGCGATGAAGCTTTCGGTCAGGGTGATCTTGGTCAGCCCGCCATTCAGAAAAGCAATCAGCCCGGTGCCGAACGCCCCCACTGCGGCGCCCTCGGTCGGGGTGAAAATCCCCATGTAGATCCCGCCAACCACGGCCAGAAACACCAGCAGCACAGGCCAGACATCGGCCAGCGCGCGGAACCGTTCGGCCATGGGCTGAGGCTGACGCACACCAGCCGAGCCAGGATGCATCCGCACATACAAAGAGATCGTGATCATATAGCCGACAGCCGCAAGAATGCCCGGAATGAACGCCGCCAGGAACAGTTTGGCGATGTTTTGCTCGGTCAGGATGGCGTAGATCACCAAAATCACCGACGGCGGGATCAGAATGCCCAGCGTACCGCCCGCAGCCAGCGTGGCGGTGGAAAAACCGCCCGAATAGCCATAGCGGCGCAGCTCGGGCAGGGCGACCTGGCTCATGGTGGCGGCCGTGGCCAGCGACGATCCGCAGATCGAGCCAAAACCCGCACAGGCCCCAACCGCGGCCATGGCAACGCCGCCACGACGATGGCCCAGGAAGGCCTCGGCGGCTTTGAACAGCGCCTGGCTCATCCCGCCCAGCGTGGCGAAATGGCCCATCAGAATGAACATCGGCACGATCGACAGCGAATAGCTGGAGAAGGTCGAGTATGTCTCGGTTTTCAGCTTGGCCAGCGCCACGTTCCAGCCGTTGTTGATCAGATACAGCCCCACCAGGCCGGTCAGGAACATCGACAGCCCGATCGGCACCCGCAGAAAGATCATCACCAGCAGGATCGGAAAGGACAGAAGCCCGATTTCAAGATTGCTCAGGTCCATCAATGGTCTGCCCCTCCGACATGAATGATTGTGCGGTCGGTAAAGAACTCGGCGATCCGCACGAAAGCCATGTACACCGCAACAAGCGCGGACACGCAGGCCGCAAACAGGCTGGCGGCATAGGCCCACCAGATCGGGAATTGCAGCAAGAAGGTGGTCTCATTGTACCGCATCTTCGATTGCATCCCCTCATAAAGACGCCAGGCGATCAGGATCAGCACGGCGGCAAACAGGATCTCGACGATCATCTGAATGAAGCGGTTCGCCTTCACCGGAAGGGCCGAGGTAAAGATATCCACCGAGGCATGGCCCCCAGTGATTTGACAAAGCGGGATGAAGGCGAAAATGGCGAAGGCAATCCCGGCCTCCACGATTTCGAAATCCCCCAAGACCGGGCCGATTCCGGTATCCAGAACGGTCTGTGCGAAATCCCCCAGAACGGCCTGAGCAAAGCCCGAGTGGAACAGGGTATTCAAAGACCGGCCCAGAACCGACACACAGGTCAGCAGCACCAGAAGGGTCAGGATGATCCCCCCCAGGATTGCCATGAACCGCGCGAGTTTGTTCATGAACTGTTGCATGTATTTCCTCGTCCTTGATGGAGCAGGGTAAAGCGACATCACGGCGGGATCATACCCGCCGTGGTCTTTTGCTTCGATGCCAGAGGCTTAGTTGGTGTGCTTTGCGGTCAGCGCCTTGGCCTGATCCAGCAGCGCCTGGCCGTCATAGCCTTTGCCGTCCATCTCAGCGACCCAGTCGGCCTCTTGGCTAGCGGCAGCGTCTTTCCAAACCTGAACCTGCTCGGGCGTCAGGGTGATGATGTTATTGCCGTTTGCAACAGCCGCAGCACGCGAAGGCGCATCCGAGGCCGCCATGGTTTTGCCGGCCCAAGCGGACACATCAGCCCCCGAATTGGCGTCGATGATCGCCTTCAGATCGTCGGACATGGCTTCGTATTTGTCACGGTTCATCGCAAAGATGAAAGTGGTGGTATACAGCGATGCGTCACCGAATTCGGTGTGGTTGCCCACCAGCTCTGGCACTTTCAGTGCGCCGGTGACTTCCCACGGAATAACGGTGGCGTCGATCACGCCTTTGGACAGGGCCTCGGGCACGGCGGGAACCGGCATACCAACGGGGGTTGCGCCCAGTTCGGTGAAGAACTTGTTGGTCACGCGGGTCGGCGCACGCAGTTTGACACCGTTCAGATCAGCCGGTGCGGTGATCGGCTTTTTCGAGTGGATCAGCCCAGGGCCGTGCACCCACAGAGCGATGACTTTGAAGGGAGCGTATTCCTTCTGCATCATGTTTGCCTCGGCATATTCGTAATATGCGCGGCTGGCCGCTTCGGCGTTGGTCATCATAAAGGGCAGCTCGAACGCTTCGCCCTGGGGGAACCGGCCGGGGGTGTAGCCCGCGACGGTCCAGACGATATCGGCAATGCCGTCTTCCAGCTGGCCGATCAGATGCGGGGGCTTCCCGCCCAGCTGCATCGAGGGGTAACGCTCGATCTTGATACGCCCTTCGGACTCGGCCTCGATCTTGTCGGCCCAGACGTCCAGGATCAGCTTTGGCACGTTGGCCTGGGCTGGCAGGAACTGGTGCATTTTCAGCGTCACTTCCTGTGCGTAAGCGGTTGCAGCCGTGCCGGCCACAAGGGCCGCAGCTGCTGCCGTACGCAGAGCAAATTTCATAAGTTTCATGGTCTTACCTCCCGTGGTTAAGATCGTAGACAGGCCCAAATACGGGCCCGCATGACTGGGGCAAGTGGCGGCTCTCCTCTGCCGCCGGCTTACCTATGTTTCGAAATCGGGCTGCTCCTTGGGGTGCGCGGCCGCGAAAGCCCGATTTGATTGACACTGTTTATAAATCGCATTGATACGCGACAGATGCGAAATATCAACATTGAAACGCTCGGCCGAGAAAACCTGCGGCACCAGACAGATGTCGGCCAGCGTCGGCTCATCGCCAAAGCAATAGGCGGCTTCGGGGTGCTTTTGCAGGATGTCCTCGCAGGCTTGCAGCCCGTCGCCCAGCCAGCGCGCCAGCCAGGCGTTCACCGCGTCCTCGTCCTGCGCCAGATCGTTGCGCAGATATTGCAGCACCCGCAGGTTTTGCAGCGGATGGATTTCGCAGGCAATGACCTGGGCAAAGGCGCGGACCTGAGCGCGCAAATCCTTGTCTGCTGGGATCAGCCGGGCCCCGCCATAGGTTTCGTCCAGCCATTCGATGATCGCCAGAGATTGATACAGCTCTTGCCCGTCATCGGTGATCAGCGCAGGCACCAGTTTTTGAGGGTTCACTGCGGCGAACTGGGGCGTTTTGTGATCGCCGCTTTTCAGGTGGATGCTTTCAAAGTCATAGTCCAGCCCCTTCAGATTGAAGGCGATGCGGCAACGATATGCCGACGAGCTGCGAAAATAGCCAAGAAAGCGCATGGGCCTCAGGTCTCCGTCAGATGTCCGGGGAAGCAGATCGGTTGTCCCGTGGGGCATTTGCCATAGGCGCGCAACCTTCGCGAAACAGCGGGTTGCGATTCCTGTCGTGCAATGGCCAATTGGGGCAACACGGGTCCTTCCTCCCTAGGATTTGTGTTGGTCCGTTATTCGATATGTATGCATATCATTATGGGTCATGTCAATTGTCGTTAACATGGAAACCAGGGTAACGCCACTCTTTACAAAACCGACCATACGGTCAGCAATAACGAAAAACCAGAGGAAAAATGGCCAAGTTTCACGAAATGCCAGGGCACCTTGCCCGCCGCGCGCACCAGGTTTCGACGGCGTTGTTTCACGAACACATGACCCGCGAAGGCATTGATATTACACCTTTTCAATTCGCCGCCCTATCCGCGATAAAGCTGCAACCCGGCCTGGATCAGGCCACCGTCGCATCCTGGACGGCCTGTGACCGGGCAACGATCGGCGGGGTCGTGGATCGGCTGGAAGAGAAGGGGTATGTCAAACGCACGGTATCCAAGAAAGACCGCCGCGCACGGGTGCTGCACCTGACTGATTCGGGGGCGGACATCCTGGCACAGGTCGAGGACATCGCCCGGATCATCCAGGATGAGATCACCATGGGGCTTAGCGAAGACGAGAAGAAAACGCTTGTGCGGCTGCTGCAACGGGTCAGTGAAAACGACCCGAAATAAGCAAAAGGCCGACCCAGAGGGGCCGGCCTTCGCCATACAAAACGCATCGGGGATCAGTTCAGCGCTTTGTCCGTGATCATGTGGGTCCAGGCGCCCTCGGGGGCTTTGGAAATCACCGGGTCCGACCCGCCCGACAGCAACGAGGCCACGGTGCGTTCGTAATCCGCCGGATCCAGCGCGCCGTTCGAGCCAGCGGTCAGCTTGGCAACTTCGCCCATCATGCGGATCTGGTGCTCTTCGGTCTGCGCGCCCGAGGCATCGTTATCCAGCACGATCATGGCCGCATCTGTGGGGTTCTCTTCGGCCCATTTCCAGCCCTTCATCGAGGCCCGGACGAATTTCACCATCTTCTCAACGAAAGC
This sequence comes from Youngimonas ophiurae (nom. illeg.), assembly GCF_049803795.1. Taxonomy (NCBI): domain Bacteria; kingdom Pseudomonadati; phylum Pseudomonadota; class Alphaproteobacteria; order Rhodobacterales; family Roseobacteraceae; genus Thalassovita; species Youngimonas ophiurae (nom. illeg.). Next base: position 256,830 of record NZ_JBNAGJ010000004.1, on the reverse strand, counting down.
GGGATCGTTCAGGTTTTCCTCTAGCACGTACATGCCGTCCTCAAGCGTGGCGACGCCCTGATCTTCGTATTTGAAAACAACCAGATCGTCGGGCGACAGGCCCGCGTCGATGATCTGCCAGTATTCGTTATACGTCATGGTTGATACGCAGGCCGCCTGGCCTTGCAGAATCGGATCGACGTTGAACCCCTGTTTCAGCACGGTCACGCCACCTTCAGAGCCATCAGTCGCCAGGCCCAGTTTGCTCATCCAGCTAAGGAAAGGATATTCGTTCCCGAAGAACCAGACGCCCAGGGTTTTACCCGCAAAATCGGCAGGGGTTTCAACTCCCGCGTCCTTCCGGCAGGTCAGCATCATCCCCGAGGATTTGAACGGCTGCGCGATATTCACCAGCGGCAGGCCCTTTTCACGCGACGCCAGCGCCGAGGGCATCCAGTCCAGCACCACATCCGCGCCGCCCCCTGCAATCACCTGAGCAGGCGCAATATCCGGACCGCCGGGTTTGATCGTGACATCTAGGCCCTCTTCTTCATAAAACCCTTTATCCAGCGCCACATAATAACCCGCAAACTGAGCCTGCGTGACCCATTTCAGCTGCAACGTCACCTCATCCGCCGCCTGGGCCATCCCGCCCCACAGCGCCAGGGCGGCAACGCCCAGCGATTTCACCATGGTTTTCATTTCATACTCTCCTAGTTGATTATTCGTTGATTTCTGTGCTCAGCCTCGCTGTGACGGGTGCCAGAAGGTCACTGCTTTTTCCAACAGCGCGACCCCGCCGTAAAATGCGGATCCCACAATGGCGGCGACAACGATCTCGGCCCAGACCAGATCCAGCGCCAGCTGCCCCACACTTGTGGAAATCCGAAATCCCATCCCCTTGATCGGAGACCCGAAGAATTCAGCCACGATTGCCCCGATCAGCGCCAGAGTCGTGGCAATTTTCAACCCATTGAAGATGAACGGCATCGCTGCGGGCAGGCGCAGCTTCAACAGCGTTGTCCAATAGCCGGACGCATAAGTCCGCATCAGATCACGCTGCATCGAGTCCGTCGCCTGTAGCCCCTCGACCGTGTTCACCAGCATCGGGAAAAACACCATAACCACAACCACAGCGGCCTTTGACTGCCAGTCAAAGCCGAACCACATCACCAGAATAGGCGCCATCCCGATAATCGGCAGCGCAGCCACAAAATTGCCCACAGGCAGCAATCCCCGCTGCAAGAACGGGAACCGATCCACAACCACAGCCATGACAAAAGCCCCGCCGCAACCGATGACATAGCCGCTCAGCGCGCCCTTCAGCACGGTTTGCACAAAATCCTCCCACAGGATGCCGGTCGAGGCCGCAAACCGCAGCGCAATCGCGCTGGGGGCGGGCAGCAACACAGGCGATATCCCAAAACCGCGCACCACGGATTCCCAGATCAGAATGATAGTCACCCCAAAAAGGATGGGCACCGCCAGAGATGTGGCCCGGCTGCGCGGCAGACGCGACAACCAGATGTTCAGCCCCCATCCGGCCACCCAAACGATCCCCCCAAAGACAATCCAGCCCATCATGCCATCCCCATCCGCTTCAGTGTTATCCGCTGGATCACACCAATGATCGCCACCAGACAGGCCGCCAAAGCCGCCGCCATGATCAGCGCGCTCCAGATCTGAATGGTCTGCCCATAATAAGAGCCAGCCAGCAAACGCGCGCCCAGACCAGCCACAGCCCCCGTCGGCAGCTCGCCAACAATGGCCCCCACCAAAGACGCCGCCATCGCAATCTTAAGCGAAGCAAACAGATAGGGCATCGAGCTGGGCAATCGTAGCTTCCAAAACTCCTGCCCGCCACTCGCGCTCCAGGTTTTCATCTGGTCCAGCTGCATCACGCCAGGGCTGCGTAAACCCTTGACCATGCCCACAACGACCGGAAAAAACGACAGATACATGGAGATGATCGCCTTGGGCAAAAGCCCCGAGATCCCCACCGCGTTCAGCACAACAATGATCATCGGCGCAATTGCAAGAATGGGGATCGTCTGGCTGGCGATGACCCAGGGCATCACGCTCATGTCCATCACCCGGTTATAGACGATCCCAACGGCCAGCCCGATTCCCAGCACCGTTCCCAGCACAAACCCCAACATGGTCGAGCTCAGCGTGATCCCCGCATGATAAATCAGCGAGCGCTTCGAAGTCACCTTCTTCTGAACCGTGGTCTTCCATATCTCGGCCCCAACCTGATGCGGCGCAGGCAGCTTGGGCTTTTTCTGGCTCCAGGTCTCCACCACAAGCTCCGAAAAGCTCAACTCCACCTGGCCCCGCTTGGCCTGATCATAAGCCCAGGGCGCGTTCAGCGCGACAGCCACCCCATACCAAAGCGCAAAGATCACTGCCACGACCGTCACAACAGGAATAAACGCCCTCTTCATGCCCGCGCCCCCCCTGCTTCTTTGCTCCGTAAATACTCAACTGCACCACAGTGCCGCACGCGCAATTTTTTGAGTATTTTAAGAGCAAAGAAAGGAATTGGTGTTTTTCTACCTCCACGGTACAGGCTGGAGAGCCGATGACCGTGAGCGAAGAAGGGGCCCGCGTCCTTAACCCAAGCGCGGGGAGATCGCGGGGGGTGGCTTGCAACAAGCGCCCCTCGTGGCTCGGATTGGAGACAGCGCTTCTTAGTCATCATAAGCATGTCCTGCGCGCAGGCCATCACGGACGCGATGGGCGATCTCCAGAAATTCAGGCGTGTCGCGGATGTCCAGAGGACGCTCGCGTGGCAGGGGGCTTTCGATCACGTCCGTGATCCGGCCGGGGCGCGGGGACATCACCACAATTTTAGTGGATAGGTAGACCGCCTCGGGGATCGAGTGCGTCACGAAACCGATGGTCTTGTTCGTGCGAGCCCACAGGTGCAGCAATTGTTCATTCAGGTGATCGCGCACAATCTCGTCAAGCGCGCCAAAGGGTTCGTCCATCAGCAGAATATCCGCATCGAACGCCAGCGCCCGTGCGATCGAGGCACGTTGCTGCATCCCTCCGGACAGCTGCCAGGGGAATTTTTTCTCGAATCCGGCCAGTTCGACCAGTTCCAGCACGCGCTCGACGCGTGTGTCCTGATCGGCCTTATCATAGCCCATGATTTCCAGCGGAAGGCGGATATTCCCGCCGATGGTGCGCCACGGATACAGGCCCGCGTGTTGGAACACATATCCATAGGCCCGCGATTTACGTGCCTCTTCGGGCGTTACGCCATTGACCAGGATCGAGCCGGCCGTGGGCGTTTCCAGATCCGCCATCACTCGCAAGAACGTGGTTTTGCCGCAGCCCGATGGGCCGATGAAACTGACGAAATCGCCCTTTTCGATCTCCAGGTTCACGTCTTGCAGCGCGTGTACGGGCCCGTCATTCGTCTGAAAGGTCAGGTTCAGACCCTTTGCGCTGATTACAGTTTCGGTCATACGTCCCCAGTGCTCCGTTGCCGTGATGGTTTCACGGTCTGTCGTGTCGTCTTTGTCTACGCGCCGGCCAAAAGCCGGAGCGCCGGTTTCTTAGATCCCGGCCGGGATGTTCATCGGATCGCGCTGGATCATTTTTGGGCTGGTCAGTTCCTTCCACTTGGACAGCGCAACGCTGGCCGAATTGAAGGCAGGGCGCGGGATGAAACGGCCGCGTCCCGGCTGCGGCTGGCTGTTCTGGCCCCAGGCCCAGATGACCTCGCCCCGGTTCAGGGTATAGCGCGCCTGAGCGGTGACATCGAAGCCCTCGAACACGTTGTAATCCAGAACCGAATGGTGGTTGGCCTGGCTGATCGTCTTGGAAATCTTGGGGTCCCAGACCACGATATCGGCATCCGCGCCTTCGACGATCGCGCCTTTTTGCGGATAGATGTTCAGGATCTTCGCCACATTGGTCGAGGTCGCGGCGACAAACTCGTTCGGAGTCAGCCGGCCGGTTTCCACGCCTTGTGTCCACAGCACGGCCAGGCGTTCCTCCAGCCCGTTCGAGCCGTTGGGGATCAGGCAGAAGTTATCCTTGCCCATCAGTTTTTGTTCGCTGGTAAAGGCCGCGTGGTCAGTGGCGACCACCTGCAACGAGCCCGCCTGAAGACCGGCCCACAAGCTGTCCTGGTGGGATTTGTCACGGAAGGGCGGAGACATCACCCGGCGGGCCGAGTGCATCCAGTCGCCCTTGAAATATTCGCTTTCGTCCAGAGTCAGGAACTGGATCAGCGGCTCGCCATAGACGCGCATCCCTTTTTGACGGGCGCGGCGGATGGCTTCGTGCGCCTGCTCACAGCTGACATGCACGATATAGAGCGGCGTCCCGGCTGCATCGGCGATGGTAATGGCGCGGTTGGCGGCCTCGCCTTCGAATTCTGGCGGACGGGAATAGGCGTGGCCCTCGGGGCCGGTGATGCCCTTGGCCAGCATTTCCTCTTGCATGTCCGCCACCAGATCGCCGTTTTCCGCATGCACCATCGGCAGAGCGCCCAGCTCGCGGCAGCGTTTGAAACTGGCGAACATCTCGTCATCCTCGACCATCAGCGCGCCTTTGTAGGCCATGAAATGCTTGAACGAGTTCACGCCCATATCCACGGCGTCTTTCATCTCGTTGAAGACCTGCTCGTTCCAGCCGGTGATCGCCATGTGATAGCCCACATCCGAGCAGATCTGCGGCGCGGATTTGCGGTGCCATTCGTGGATCGCGTTCTTGATGCTGCCATCCTCGCCGGGCAGGCAGAAATCCACCACCATCGTGGTGCCGCCCACGGCTGCGGCCCAAGTGCCCGATTCAAAGGTTTCCGCCGCCGTGGTCCCCATAAAGGGCATTTCCAGATGCGTATGCGGATCAATCCCGCCGGGGATCACATAGGCGCCTTCCGCGTCGATATATTCGTCGCCCTTCAGATCCTCGCCGATCTGTTTGATCTTTTCACCCTCGATCAGAACATCGGCTTTCCAGGTCCGGTCGGCGGTGCAAACGGTGCCGCCTTTGATGACTTTGGTCATGTCGTTACTCCCTGTCTTGTCTGTTGGCGCGGCGGATCAGACGGACCCGAAACACCCTATCGCATCGCCGTGGACCCCGATGTCCAGCGGCCCAAAATCGGATTCCACACAGAGCGAGAAATACCCCGCCGTGGGCAGGAAAATGACGCGGTACATTCCGTTAGAGCGCGTCACATTCCAGCATTTCTGAGTAATCCCCCCGCTGAAATTCACGGTGACAAGGCGCGGCTCGACCACCGCTTTCTTAAAGTCCTCCAGCGTAGCCCGATCCAGGCGATTGGCGGGTTTGAACCCCTCGATCGCCTGCCTGACCTGCGCTTTGACGTCTTCCTGTGTCACCACGTTCGGGCCCTTCCGGGGTTATTCCACGATCTCGGCGGTTTCGACAACCGCGTGCAGCAGCACGTCTGCCCCCGCTGCCGCCCAATCCTTCGAGATCTCTTCGGCCTCGTTATGGCTCAGCCCGTCCACGCAGGGGCACATCACCATGGCAGTCGGCGCCACCTGGTTGATCCAGCACGCATCATGCCCCGCCCCCGAGATGATATCCCGATGGCTGTACCCCAGCCTTTCCGCAGCCGAGCGAATGGCCGTCACGCACCCCTCATCAAAGGCAACCGGATCGAATCCACCCACTTTCTCAAACTCTACGCCCAGGCCCATCTCATCGCAAATTTTCTGCGCGCCGATCTTCAGCCGGGCCTCCATATCCTGAATGACGGCCAGGTCGGGGCTGCGGAAATCGACGGTGAACACCACCTTGCCGGGGATCACGTTGCGCGAATTGGGGAAGACATCAATATGCCCCGCCGCGCCCACGGCATGAGGCTTGTGCGACCAGGCGATCTCATCCACCAGCTCCAGCACCCGCGCCATGCCCAGCCCGGCGTTTTTGCGCATCGGCATGGGCGTGGATCCGGTATGCGCGTCCTTGCCCGTGATCGTCACCTGCGTCCAGCTCAGACCCTGACCATGAGTGACCACGCCAATATCCTTGCCCTCGGCCTCCAGAATGGGGCCCTGTTCGATATGCAGCTCAAAGAAGGCGTGCATCTTGCGCGCGCCCACTTCCTCTTCGCCTTTCCAGCCGATCCGCGCCAGCTCGTCCCCGAATTTCAGCCCCTCGGCATCCTCGCGCGCATAGGCCCAATCCTGCGTGTGAATCCCCGCAAACACGCCCGAGGCCAGCATCGCCGGCGCAAACCGCGTGCCTTCCTCATTCGTCCAATTGGTGGCCACGATGGGGTGTTTCGTCTTGATCCCCAGATCATTCAGCGTGCGGATCAGCTCCAGCCCGGCCAGAACGCCCAGAACGCCATCATATTTCCCACCCGTCGGCTGCGTATCCAAATGGCTGCCCACATAGACCGGCAGCGCCTCGGGATCGGTCCCCGGACGCATGGCAAACATGTTGCCCATCTGATCCAGGCCCATCGAGCATCCCGCCTCCACACACCATTTCTGGAACAGAGCGCGCCCCTCGCCATCCTCGTCCGTGACGGTCTGGCGGTTGTTCCCGCCCGCCACACCCGGACCGACCCTGGCCATCTCCATCAGGCTGTCCCACAAACGATCGCCGTTGATCTTCAGGTTTTCTCCGGGCGCTGGCATTGGTTTTCCCCTCGTCTTGCTTTGCGACAGACAAGAAGGCCACCGTGGCTGGAGAGCTGGGCCCTCTTGCTGCTTTTTTACCATTTGGTAAATTGACGATTGCGAACCGCCTCTTCCATGTCAAGAAAACTCTTGGCTACCCCTCGGCGCGGGATAGTCTAAAATAGCTCCCGATGAATTATGCATCACTTTGTTGAAAGGGGTTTGTATGAGTGCCCAGAAAAGTGCGACAGCCAAGAAACCCAGCCGGATTCAGCTTAGGAATCGGGGGAAAATTCTGGATGCTGCGCTCGAGGTTTTTTCCCAACACGGCTATCGCGGCGCCACGCTGGACCAGATCGCCGAACATGCCGGCCTGTCCAAGCCGAACATCCTGTATTACTTCGACGGAAAAGAGGCGATCCACGTCACCCTGCTGAACAAGCTGATGGAAACCTGGCTGGATCCCCTGCATGAAATGGACCCGGACGGCGACCCTCTCGAAGAAATCTGCGCCTATGTACGCCGCAAAGCGCAAATGAGCCGCGAATTCCCCCGCGAAAGCCGCCTTTTCGCCAATGAAATCCTCCAAGGCGCGCCCCGCATGGGCCCCCACTTGGAATCCGACCTCAAACCGCTCTTTGACGAAAAAACCGCCGTCATCCAGGGCTGGATGGACGCCGGAAAAATCAACCCGGTCGATCCGCGCCACCTGATTTTCTCGATCTGGTCCACAACCCAGCATTATGCCGATTTCGAGGCCCAGGTCTCTGTCCTGACCCCAAACGAGGATGACATCCTCGCAAGCGCCGAAACCTATCTGGACACCCTGTTCCGCAACCTGCTCGGCCCGAAATCCTGATCAGACACCGGCCCCAAACGCCAAACGGGCGGGGATTTTCAGAATGAAAATCCCCGCCTGAACCTGCGCGCCGCAGGCGCACCTTTTAACAGCAGCCGATCACTCGGCCGCACAGCTGTTGCCCGGATTGTTCGGATGCTCCAGCCAGTTCCCATACTCCTCAGGCACCTCGGTTCCGGTCCGCGCGTCCACCTGCCCCGGAGCAACCCGCTCCATCGTGATGCAATCCTCGATCGGGCAGACATTGACGCACAGGTTACAGGCCACGCATTCGTCATCCTTCACGCTGAACACGCGGTCCTCAGACATGGCAATCGCCTGGTGGCTGGTATCCTCGCAGGCCGCATAACAGCGCCCGCATTTGATGCACGCATCTTCGTCAATCTTGGCCTTGGTGACATAGTTCAGGTTCAGATACTGCCAATCCGTCACGTTCGGCACCGCGCGCCCCACCAGTTCGCTCGTGGACGCAAATCCCTTGCGGTCCATGTAATCGCTCAACCCCGAGATCATCTCCTGCACCACCTTGAACCCATAGGTCATCGCCGCCGTGCAGACCTGCACATTGCCCGCGCCCAGCGTCATGAACTCGGCCGCATCACGCCAGGTGGTGACCCCCCCGATACCGCTGATCGGCAGGCCATGGGTCTCAGGGTTCCGCGCGATCTCGGCCACCATGTTCAGCGCGATGGGTTTGACAGCCGGCCCGCAATAGCCCCCATGCGTGCCCTTGCCATCAATCGTCGGTTCGGGCGCGAAATCGTCCAGATCAACCGAGGTGATCGAGTTGATCGTGTTGATCAGGCTCACCGCATCTGCCCCGCCACGTTTCGCGGCCTCAGCCGGTTTGCGGATGTCGGCGATATTCGGCGTCAGCTTCACGATACAGGGCATCCGACTGTGTTTCTTTACCCAGCGCGTCACCATTTCAATATATTCCGGCACCTGCCCCACGGCTGATCCCATGCCGCGTTCGGCCATCCCATGCGGGCAGCCAAAGTTCAGCTCGACCCCGTCAGCGCCGGTATCCTCGATCCGTTTCAGAATGTCGGACCAGCTATCCTCGTCGCAGGGCACCATCAGGCTGATGATCAACGCGCGGTCGGGATAGTCGCGCTTCACCGATTTAATCTCGCGCAGGTTCACCTCCAGCGGGCGATCCGTGATCAATTCGATGTTGTTCAGCCCCAGCAGACGCCGGTCCGCGCCCCAGATCGCGCCGTAACGCGGCCCGTTGACGTTCACCACCGGCGGCCCTTCGGAGCCCAGCGTTTTCCACACGACACCGCCCCAGCCTGCCTCGAACGCGCGGCGGACGTTGTATTCCTTATCCGTGGGCGGGGCCGAGGCCAGCCAGAACGGGTTTGGGGATTTGATCCCGATGAATTCGCTTGAAAGATTGGCCATTCGCTTATCTCCCTATGCTTACGCCGACAGCGCGGCGTGGATGTCTTCGGCGGCGTCGCGCCCCTCGGCCACGGCGGTCACGGTCAGGTCATCGCCGCCGCTGGCGCAATCGCCCCCGGCCCAGACGCCCGCCATGCTAGTGCGGCCCGTTTCGGTGACGGCAATCTTGCGCCCGTCCAGATCCGGCAAGTCGGAACGGCCCAGCGTCTGCCCAATCGCCTTGAACACCTGATCAGCAGCCAGGCGGAAGGTTTCGCCCGTGAGGGCCAGCTCATCGCCGGTGTATTCGAACTCGATCTCGCGCACCGCGCCATTGCCGATCACCGCCTTGGGCGAGGCATTGGTGATGATCCGCACACCTTTGGAGGCCGCCAGACCCTGTTCGAATTCGGACGCGTTCATCCGGTCCTTACCGCGCCGATACACCAGGGTGACATTCAAAGCGCCCAGCAGCCTGGCCTGCACAGCGGCGTCAATCGCCGTCATGCCGCCACCGATCACCACCACGTCCCGCCCAATCGGCACCGATCCCATATCCGAGGCCTGGCGCAGATCGGCAATGAACTCCACCGCATCCAGAACACCGTCCTTGTCCTCGCCCTCGACGTTCAGCGCGTTCACGCCCGCCAGACCGATGCCCAGGAAAACAGCGTCATAGTCAGCGGCCAGCGAGTCCAGCGTCAGGCCAGCCCCCAGGGCCTTGCCCGTGTTCACGGTGATCCCGCCGATCTGCAACAGCCAGTCCACCTCTTTGCCGGCGAATCCGTCAACGGATTTATAGGCCGCGATGCCGAACTCGTTCAGCCCGCCCGCCTTGGGGCGCGGATCGAACAGATCGACATCATGGCCATACATCGCCAGACGGTGCGCGCAGGACAGGCCCGCAGGCCCCGCGCCAACAATGGCCACACGTTTGCCTGTGGGGGCGGCCCGTTCGAAGGGGTGCACCCCGGCCGCCATCAGAGTGTCCGTCGCATAGCGCTGCAAACGGCCGATCTGCACCGGCTCGCCCTCGGCGGTTTCGCGCACGCAGGCCTCTTCGCACAGGGTTTCGGTGGGGCAGACGCGCGCGCACATGCCGCCCAGGATGTTTTGCTCAAAAATCGTCCTGGCGGCCTGGCCCGGTGTGCCGGTGGCGATCTGGCGGATAAACAAGGGAATGTCGATGCTGGTCGGACAGGCTGTCATGCAGGGCGCATCGTGACAGAAATAGCAGCGATCCGCCGCCACCAGGGCCTCGTGATCCGACAGCGCCGGGTGCAGATCGGTAAAATTCTGAACGTAATCGTCGGCCGTCAATCGCCCTGCGGCAATACCTGGCGTCAGGGTGTTTGAAGTCATCTCAACCTCCGCTGTGCTTGGTGTTCTTTTTGAGAATCAGTATTCCATGGTTTCTTTTTTTATCAACTGGTAAAAATTAAGACCCCAAAATCCTGTGAAACCTGCGCGGAGTTTGCTTATTTTTTCATCATTCACGCCGGATCAGCCCCTCATCCAGCCCGCAGCCCCGTATTTCGCAAATCGCAAACCCGCCGTGGAATCGGGCAGCCAGGACACGAATCAAGCGACAAATGCGCCGCAAGTTTTTTCTGCATTTGCGAAATGGCTGGGTTCCGCGTATCCCGAATCCATGACCAAAAAGGCCCGCCTGAACAAAACCGACTGGCTGCTTGCCGGTTTCGCCGCCCTGGCCGAGGACGGCCCCGACGCGCTGAAGGCCGAGCCTCTGGCGCGGCGTCTGGGCACCACCAAGGGGTCTTTCTACTGGCATTTCACGGACGTGCCCGCCTATCACGCCGCGATGCTGGATCTGTGGGCCGAGCAGGCCACCACGCATATCCCCGCCGAGCTGGACGCAGAGCCCACTCCTGCCGCCAAATTGCGCCGACTAAGCCAGATCATCGCCGCTCACCGCAGCGAAACCCTGGGCGGCGTTAAGCTGGACACCGCCATCCGGGCATGGTCGCGCGCGAATCCGGTGGTGGCGGACAGGCTGGCCCAGGTGGACGGTCAGCGTCTGGGCTATCTGGAAAATCTGTTGCAGGAAACGGGCATCACCAATCCGGAATGGGCGCGCATCATCTATGCCGCCGACATCGGGATGGAGGATCTGACCAGCCGCGATGGGCACGAGAATACCAGCGCAATGGGCTCATTGGTCGATCTGGTGCTGGCCCTGCGCTAAGCGTTTGTGAAACAGATCCACAAACCGCTGACGCGCCTCGGGCAGGGGTTTGTGCCCCAGCGTCGGGGCAATCCGGTTCATCAGGAAATAGCCGGTCGTTTTCATCCCATCCGCAATCTCTGCATCCGTGGCCCCGCCCTGCCCCAACATGCACAGCGGCAAAGGCAGCAGGCGATCCGCCCATTCTCCGGCACCTTGCCGCGACACCGCCCGCCCGGTCTTGGGGGACACATAGACCAGATCATCCCGGCTGCCATTCACCGCGCATTTCCGCAGATCCAGGCCGAAACCCAGCTCTTCCAGCAGGGCCATTTCCCATTTCAGATAGGCCAGAGGCCACAGCTCCACCTCGTCCAGAATGTCCAGCAGCGCCTCGGTTCGGCGATAGAGGGACAGGTGCGGCTCACGCTCAGGCAACAGGAACATCAGCATCGCCGCCACTGCATTCAGCCCGGCCAGGGACAACCGATCCGCCAATGCTGCGGCAGAGCGGCTGCGCACAGGTTCCACCGTGTAGCTGCCGATATGATCCTCAAGCCGCGCCCGCCAGGATAGATCCAGCTGCGCGCCGGGTTGCAGGATGGGGGCGATCTTGCGGCTGGTGGCGCCGCGCATCACGCCCAGATGGCGCCCGCGTTCCGGCGTAAACACATCCAGAATGGCCGAGGTTTCCCCATGCCTGCGCACGCCCAGCAATATGCCCTGATCTCGCCACTCCATGGGTCAGTATCCCTTGGGCGCGGCCGTCACGCCAGCCCCGGTTCATCCAAAAGGTGACGGCCCTGGCGGTCTTCGACCTCGATCACCCAAAGATCCGGGTCATAACTGCGCTGTTTGTGAATGGCCGCGTCCACATCTGGCTCGGCCCCCGAGGCCAGCTCGATCCAGGTGCGTTCGCCGCTCATCAGATCGAACGAGCGCTGGAACACTGCCGCGCTGCCGTCCAATGTCGCCAGTTTCACCAGCACCGCGCCGGCCGTGTCATCGCCATGCGCCACCACAAAGGCCGGGATGTCATACAGCCGCAGCCGTGTCAGATAGGCATCCACCCAGAACCGAGCCGTCAGTCGGGCGCTCATCCCAGATCCGCCGCCATCAGCAATTCACGGGTATAGGCCGTCTGCGGATTGGCAAAGACCTGCTCGGCCATGCCGGTTTCCACAACATCGCCCTGGCGCATCACGATCATCTGGTGGCTCATGGCGCGCACCACGTTCAGATCGTGACTGATGAACAGATAGGCCAGCCCGTATTTCACCTGCAACTTGCGCAGCAGATCCACGATCTGCACCTGCACGGTCATGTCCAGCGCGCTGGTGGGTTCGTCCAGCACCACCAGACGCGGCCGCAGCACCATGGCGCGGGCAATCGCGATCCGCTGCCGCTGCCCCCCCGAGAATTCATGCGGATAGCGGTGCATGGTGGCCGGGTCCAGACCGACCTCTTGCATCACTTCGGACACCACCTCTTGCGGGCTGCGCCCATCGGCGATGCCATGCACGCCCAGCCCCTCGGCGATGATCTGTTCGCAGGTCATCCTGGGGGACAGGCTGCCAAACGGATCCTGAAACACGATCTGCATGTCCTTGCGCAGGGCGCGCAGCTCTTTGGTGGACCATTTGCGAATGTCCTGCCCGTCAAAGCGGATTTCCCCCTGCGAACCGATCAGTCGCATGATCGCCAGCGCCAGTGTCGTCTTGCCCGAGCCCGATTCCCCCACAATGCCCAGCGTTTCCCCCGCGCGCACCTGGATCGTGGCCTGGTTCACCGCTTTCACATGGCCGACGGTGCGTTTGAAAAAGCCCTTCTGGATCGGGAACCACACGCGCAGCGCATCCGTGCTGACCATCTGCGGCGCATTCTGCGGCACCGGAGCGGGCTGCCCCACCGCCCGCGCCGACAAAAGCGTCTGCGTATAGGGATGCTGCGGATTGGCAAAGATCTGATCGGTGGGGCCGGTCTCGACGATCTCGCCGTCCTTCATGACGCAGACCCGATCGGCAAAGCGCCGCACGATGCCCAGATCGTGCGTGATGAACAATAGGCCCATGTTTTCGCTGGATTTCAGCTCGGCCAACAGTTCCAGAATTTGCAACTGAATGGTGACATCCAGCGCGGTTGTCGGCTCGTCCGCGATCAGAACGTCGGGTTTGTTGGCCAGGGCCATGGCGATCATCACCCGCTGCCGCTGCCCGCCCGACAGCTGATGCGGATAAGAGCCCAGGCGCGATTCAGCATCGCGAATGCCGACCTTTTCCAACAGTTCCAGAATACGCCCGCGCACGGCATCCCCGGTCAGCCCCTGATGCAGGGCGATGCTCTCGGCCAGTTGCTTTTCGATGGTGTGCAGCGGGTTCAGGCTGGTCATCGGTTCCTGAAAAATGAAACTGATGTCATTGCCCCGCACCTGACGCAGCAGCTTTTCGGACGCTCCGATCATTTCCTGCCCGTCATAGGTGACCGAGCCCTCTACCGTCGCCGCCCCGCCCAGCAAGGACACGGTGGATAGCGCCGTCACCGATTTACCCGAGCCGGACTCGCCCACCAAAGCCACGGTTTCCCCGCGATCCACGGTGAAACTGACCCCTTTGACAGCCATGTTGGTTTTGCCATCCTGACGGAAACTGACCTTCAGGTCTTTGACGCTTAGCAGGCTCATTGAAACGTCTTCCTTGGGTCAAACGCGTCGCGGACGCCTTCGAAGATGAACACCAGCAGCGACAGCATCACGGCGAACACGGTAAAGGCCGTAAAGGCCAGCCAGGGCGCTTGCAGGTTCTGTTTGGCCTGAAGCGTCATTTCCCCCAATGAGGGCGCAGACGAAGGCAGCCCGTAGCCCAGAAAATCCAGACTGGCCAGCGCGCCAATCGTCCCCGTCACGATAAAGGGCAGCATGGTCAGCGTCGCCACCATCGCGTTGGGCAGCATATGGCGGAACATGATTACGCTGTTGGACACGCCCAGGGCCTTGGCCGCGCGCACATATTCCAGGTTCCGCGCGCGCAGGAATTCAGCCCGCACCACACCCACCAGCGCCGTCCATCCAAACAGCACCATGATAAAGACCAACAGCCAGAAACTGCGCCCCAGAATCGCGAACAGGATGATGATGATATAGAGCGAGGGCATCGCGCCCCAGATTTCAATCACCCGCTGGAAAATCAGATCCAGCCAGCCGCCGAAATACCCCTGCAAAGCCCCCGCGATAATCCCGATAACCGAGGCCATGGTCGTCACCAGCAGCGTGAACAGCACCGACAGGCGGAACCCATAGATCACCCGCGCCAGCACATCGCGTTTGGTGCCATCTGTGCCCAGTAGGTTCTGCTCATTGGGGGGCAAAGGCGCGGCGCCCGTACGGTCCACCGGCGTGTCGAAACGATAGGGAATGGGCGGCCACAGCATCCAGCCCTTATCCGCCTGCAAATCGCCGGTCTGCACCTTGTCCAGAATATCCTCGGGGTCGTCGAAACAGTCCTCCAGCCCGCCGCTGACGATCAGGCAGGCGACCTCGGGGGCGCTGTATTCGGCCTCGGTTTTGAAATCGCCGCCAAATTCGGTTTCGGGATAGAACCGGAAAATCGGCGTGTAATAGTCGCCCCGATACTGCACCAGGATCGGTTTGTCATTGGCGATGAACTCGGCGAACAGGGACACGAAAAACAGCGCCGAGAAGATCACCAAAGACCAGAACGCGCGGCGGTTGCGCTTGAAATTGCTCCAGCGGCGCTGGTTCAGCGGGGACAAAGCCATCAGCCCTCCCTCCGTTCGAAATCAATGCGCGGGTCCACGATCACATACATCAGATCCGACAGAATCCCGACAACCAGCCCGATCAGCCCATAGATGAACAGCGTTCCGAACATCACCGGGTAATCGCGCGCTACGGCGGCCTCGAATCCCAGACGGCCCAGCCCATCCAGGCTGAAGATCGTTTCAATGATCAGCGAGCCGCCAAAGAACACCCCCACGAACACCGCCGGAAAGCCCGCGATCACGATCAGCATCGCGTTGCGGAAAACATGGCCATACAGCACGCGGCCCTCGCTCAACCCCTTGGCGCGGGCGGTCATCACATAGTGTTTCTTGATCTCATCCAGAAACGAGTTCTTCGTCAGCAGCGTCAGCGTGGCAAAGGCCGAAATGGTCGAGGCCACGACCGGCAGGGTGATATGCCAGAAATAATCCGCGATTTTGGCCGGCCAGGACAGATCCTGAAAATTATCGCTGGTCAGCCCCCGCAGCGGGAAAATCTGCCAATAAGAGCCCCCCGCGAACAGCACCAGCAGCAAAATCGCGAACAAAAACCCAGGGATCGCATAGGCCATGATGATCACGCCGCTGGTCCAGGTATCGAACCGGCTACCGTCATTCACCGCTTTGCGAATGCCCAGCGGAATCGAGATCACATAGGCAATCAGCGTGGACCACAGCCCCAGCGTGATCGAGACGGGCATTTTCTCCAGTACCAGATCGGTCACGCTGATGGATCGGAAATAACTCTCGCCGAAATCCAGCCGCATATAGTTCCACATCATGTTCAGGAACCGCTCAAGCGGGGGTTTGTCGAAGCCGAACTCTTTTTCCAGCTGTTCGATGAATTCCGGCGGCAGGCCACGCGCGCCGGCGTATTGCTCGTCCCCTATGGGCTGACTGCCGGCGTCGTCACCGCCGCCTGCGAAGCCTTCGAACACGTCGCCCTGGCCCTGCATCTGGGCAATCACCTGCTCAATCGGCCCGCCGGGGACGAATTGCACCAGGGCAAAGTTGATCACCATGATCCCGATCAGAGTCGGCACGATCAGCAGCAGCCTGCGTAGAATATAGGCGCCCATATGGCGGTTACCTCAGCGCGCCGGCTGCCTTCAGCGCAGCGGCCTTATCAGCGTTGTACCACCAGAAATCCAGCACACCCAGGGAATAGGTGGGCAATTCGGCAGGGTGTTCATACATGTCCCAATAGGCCACCCAGCTGGCATCGTTATACCAGACGGGGATCATGAACCGCTCGTACCGCAGCGCCCGGTCCAGCGCCATCAGGGCCACGTCCCGGTCATGCGCGCTGGTGGTTTGCAGCGAATGGTCGATGATCTTATCCACCAGCGGGCTGGCCAGACCGGCCGGATTGAACAGACTGAACGCCGCCTCGGCCGAGCCATACATCTGACGCAGCCCCGTCCCGGTGTCCAGGAAGGTCCGGTAGCCGTCAAACAGGATGTCATAGTCCCGTTCCCGGCGGCGCAGGGTGAATTGCGAGGGGTCCACCTTTTCGAATTTCGCGTCCAGCCCCAGCGCTTGCAGGTTCTGGGTAAAGGTCTCGGCGATTGCCTCCAGCGTGGCCGAGCCGCTGGACGGAATCGGGAAGGACAACGACAGCGTCTGCCCCTTGGCATTGCGGCGCAGCCCGTCATCGCCCACCGGCCAGCCGGCCTCGTCCAGCAATTTCATCGCGCGGCGGATATTGCGGCGATCGCGCAGACGGTCCGGTTTCGAGCTATGCGCCCGCACGGCAGGTTCGCTCAGCAGATCGGCGGGCACCAGATCGCCAAAGGATTTCAGCAGCGCCAGCTCATCGCCCTCGGGCGGGCCCATTGCCTCGGTCGGGGCACCCTGGACAAAGGAATGGCGCTGTTTGAACAGGCCAAATTGCAGCGATTCATTCGTCCATTCGAAGTTATACGCAAGCGAGATCGCCTCGCGGACACGTTTATCCCTGAGCGCATCGCGGCCCAGATTGAACACAAACCCTGTGGGATCGGGGGACGTGCCATCGGGCAGGGTTTCCTTTTTCACCCAGCCCTTCTGAATCGCGGGGAATGCGTATCCCGTGGCCCATTTCTTGGAGTTCCCCTCGGCGCGGAAGGTATATTCCCCCGCCTTGAAGGCCTCGAATGCGGCAGCGTCATCGCCAAAATATTCGATCCGGATCTTATCGAAATTATGGCGACCCTTGTTGATCGGCAGGTGCCAGCCCCAATAATCGGGGTTGCGTTTGTAGACGATGCGCCGGTTCACATCATAGCTGTCCAGCATATAAGGCCCCGAACCAGGGGCCGCATCCAGGCGCGGCTCGTCCAGGCGGGCGCCGGTCTGTTCATACCAGTGGCGCGGCCAGACGGGCACACCGCCCACCTGATCAATCAGGCTGCGGCGCGAAATTCCGGAGGCAAAGGTGAATTTGACGGTGTGATCGTCCAGCGCCTCAGCGCTGAGCACACGTTTTTTCACCGCCTGAGCATAGGACGGCAGCCCTTGCTCCAGCAGCAGGTTATGGCTGAACACCACGTCATGCGCCGTCACCGGAACACCATCGGAAAACCGGGCCTCGGGGCGCATGTGGAAGATCACCCAGGTCTTACCCTCATCGTATTCCAGGCTTTCGGCCAGCAAACCGTAGCTTTCGCCATAGACATCGGCGGGCGTGCTGGCGCTGGCGGCGGGTTCTTCGCCCAGCAGGCTTTCATAGACCATCCAGCTGTAGCGGCCCGCGCGGCCCTTGCGGCTGTAGGGGTTCATCGAATCAAACGTACCCGGTGCCCACAGGGCGATCTCGCCGCCTTTGGGCGCATCGGGGTTCACATAGTCGAAATGCGGATAATCGGCCGGATATTTCAGATCGCCGAAAAACGAATACCCGTGCGATTTGATCACCCGCTCTTCGCCCGCCCAGACAGGCAAGGCCAGCATCAACGCGGCCAGCGTCGCCATCAATGTCGAAAGCAAAGCCATCAGGGGAAAGGGGCGTGCCTGAGCTTGGCAACGGGGCTGGGATTTCAAATGCTTATCCTCCGCGTCGGTAGGGTCTACCGGCTGTTGTGACCTAGGCTAAGCTAATGGTGCGCGCGGATCATGTTCAAGCGGCGATTCGGCCTAATCACCGGGATTTGTGCGAATGAGACACAAGCCGCCCCAATCGAGCAGCAAAAAGGCCGCCACCCAGGCGGGGTAGCGGCCCTGAATCTCGGATCAGCCGAGGATCAATCGTCCAGGCTATCCAGATATGCGATCACATTGGCGCGGTCGGTCTCTTTTTTCAGACCGGCAAAGGACATCGCGGTACCGGGGGCGAAGGCCTTGGGCTTTTCCAGGAAAGCGTTCAGGTTATCGACGGTCCAGGTTTCAGCAACCGCAGCCATTTTCCCCGAGTAGCCAAACCCGGCCTCGGTGCCGACGGTACGATCCACAACGCCGTACAGCGACGGGCCGGTCGAGTTCACGCCGGGCTCGGTTTTATGGCAGGCTTTGCATTTGCCGAACACCTTGGCGCCTTTGCCCAGGTCAGCCGAAGCCAGCAGTTCTGCGAAATCGGGGCCTTCTTCTGCGGCCGCGCCACCTGCGTCTTCTTCGCCGGTGTCGATCACATAGGCCTGCTGCGCGTCGTCACCGTGTCCGCCGCCAGTGTGGTACAGGGCCTCGGCCGCCCAGCTGCCCAGCAGGAACACCAGAAGCGAGCCGCAGAGCGCGCCGCCGACTTTGGTAAGGGTCATCGTGTCAAACATGGTTCGCCCGTCTATTTCGTGTCTGTCGGCGCGTATGTATCCGCTTCCACTTATGCAGCGCAAGGTGTAGTTTCCGCGACCAATCGCCCTTGGGGCTGAAAAACCACAGGAATGACGGAAAATGACCAATCGCATCGCCTTTCAGGGGGAACCCGGCGCTTATTCGCATCAGGCCTGCCGCCAGGCACGACCGGATATGGAGGCCCTGCCCTGCCGCACCTTTGAGGACGCGATTGATGCCGTAAACGAGGGCCGCGCCGATCTGGCCATGCTGCCGGTGGAAAATTCGACATATGGGCGGGTGGCGGATATCCACTCGCTCTTGCCTGAATCCGGGCTGCACATCATCGAGGAACATTTCGTCCGGGTCCACATCAACCTGCTGGCCCTGCCCGGCACCCGGCTGGACCAGATCGACACCGCCATGAGCCACACCGTCCTGCTGGGCCAATGCCACGAATTCCTGCGCGAACACGGGATTCATCGTCGCGTGGGCGCCGATACTGCTGGGTCCGCCCGGCAGGTGTCGGAAATGGGGGATGCCTCGCTGGCCGCACTGGCCAGTGAGCTGGCTGGTGAAATCTACGGCCTGGACGTGCTGGCCCGCCACATCGAGGACGAGGGCAACAACACCACACGCTTCCTGCTGATGAGCCGCG
Organism: Youngimonas ophiurae (nom. illeg.); assembly: GCF_049803795.1. NCBI lineage: Bacteria > Pseudomonadati > Pseudomonadota > Alphaproteobacteria > Rhodobacterales > Roseobacteraceae > Thalassovita > Youngimonas ophiurae (nom. illeg.). The sequence goes on along the minus strand of NZ_JBNAGJ010000004.1, from coordinate 237,625 downwards.
AGGCCGATCACACACGCCGGGGCGATGACGGCATGATCACCAGTTTCGTCTTCGAGGTCCGCAACATCCCAGCCGCGCTTTATAAGGCGATGGGCGGCTTTGCGACGAACAGCGTGAACATGACCAAGCTAGAGAGCTACATGGTCGGCGGGTCTTTCACCGCGACGCAGTTCTATGCGGATATCGAAGGCCATCCGGACGATCCCAACGTCCAGCTGGCGCTGGACGAGCTGGACTATTTCACCACCAACACGAAAATCCTGGGCGTCTACCCCGCAGATGCGCGCCGTCACTGAACGGCATCAAGCGCTGCGTTTCGCGTGGCGCTTGCCCAGTTGCTTGGCGTAATCGCCCATCATGCCGTCAAACCGCTTGCCGATCTGCCCCTTGGCCAGCTTCATGGATTGCAGCAGCAGCCGCGCGGACAGGGTTTTAGCCTCCATGCCTACGGTCGTCACCATGCGGGTGCGACTGCGCGACATCGGAACCAGCTCGATCCCCATGACCGCCTCGATACCCTGGCCGCTGGCGCGATAGGCGGCCTTGTCGCTGGGGGCGAACTCGACCAGCTCAACCGAGACATCGCGCGATTTCCCCCGAAAACTGAACGCCACATCCCAGCGCGCGCCCAACCCCAGCTCGGCCAGGTTATCAACGCGCTGCACATCCGCGCCGCGCCGCAGGGCGGCTTTCTCGAAGCTCTGAAAATCCGACAGGCACTCGAACACAAATTCCGAAGGTGCGTCGATATCCTGTTGCGTGGTGAATTCCATACTTGCTCTCTACTCTTGTTCAGATTCAGCGCCCCAATTCGGGCGCCATTTTCACCTTATTCCAACCGATCGGCAAGCCAGTTCCGCAGCAAAAACTGAGCAATGGCACCTTTTCGCGCGGGCATAAGCTGCGGATGCTGCCCCGCAAAGGCCAGCATGATTTCCTCGCGCGAGAACCAGCGCGCATCCTCGATTTCATTGGGATCAATCTGGATGTCCCGGCTGGTGGCGTGGCCATAACACCCCATCATCAAAGACGCGGGAAACGCCCAGGGCTGGCTGGCCAGATAGCCCACCTGAGCCACCGTGACCCCCGCCTCTTCATAGACCTCGCGGCGGACGGCGGCCTCGATCGTTTCGCCCGGTTCGACAAACCCGGCCAGCAGCGAATACATCCCGTCCGGCCACCCCGGAGAGCGCCCCATCAGCACGTCGTTTCCATGCGTGATCAGCATGATCACAACCGGATCGGTGCGCGGGAAATGCTGCGCCCCGCAGTCAGGGCAACTGCGCTGCCACCCCGCCATGATCATGTCGCTCTGATGGCCGCATTTGGCGCAGAACCGATGCGAGCGGTGCCAGCTGAACACCGCGCGCGCCGTGGCGGCCAGCTCGGCATCGCGCGTATCCAGAGCAGTCATCACGGCCCGCAGTTCCGCGAACACATGGGTGTCGGGCAGATCGGGATGGGGCTGTTCGCTGCGATCCAGAAAACTGTCCAGCGCGTGCAGATCGGCCTGGGCGGGCTCCCATCCAGAAATGTCCTGCGCGAACACGGGCCCGGCCTCATCGCGGCCCAGGAAAATCGGTGCCTCCCCGGCGGCAGAAAGCACCGGATGGCTCAGGCCAACCCGGACCAGCATAGCCGAGCGATCCGGCCCCCGCAGGATCATCGGCTTGCCACGCCACAGGACGATTGCGCGCGCGGCAGGGTCGCGGGCGGCCCGCGCCATTGCCTCTGCATCCCCGCGCCATTCAGCAGCGCGATCCAGCCCGGACCCACCGAAAGTCACCGTCTCTGCCAGTTTCATCTGCGCCCCTCTGCTCTGCGATCCGCAGCTATATGACAGAAACTAAGGCGGTTTGACCACATTTGTGTCTCACTCTCCCTTAACGGTCCTAGGATGAACATAAATTGGCTCAATTATTCGCAAAATTGCCCTTTAATCTTGGGCAGATATAGATTTTCTTGGGCCGATCACTCAACCTATAGGCGACTAGATTAAAAAATGCAGGCAACCGAGCACTCTGCCGCTGATGCGCAGCCCTTCCGCGTGGAGACCCACGAAACCCATCTGCGTATTTTGCAGACAACGGACGTGCATGTGAATTTGCTGCCCTACAACTATTTCACCGACACCCCGGACCCGAATGTCGGCCTGTCCCAGCTAAGCGGGCTGATCCAGAATGCCCGGTCAGAGGCCGCCAATTCGGTCCTGCTGGAAACCGGAGACTTCCTGCAAGGCACACCGCTGGGGGATCTCTTTGCCGAGAAAAACCCCAAGGGCGGCCCCAAACATCCTGCGATCACGATGATGAACGCGCTGCGCTATGACGCAGGCACCCTGGGCAATCACGAATTCAACTATGGCCTGGAATTTCTGAACGCCGTCTTAAAGGACGCCGCATTCCCGATGGTTCTGGCGAACGCAGCCACCCAATTGGGCAACACTCCGGAACAGGATCAGACCTTTCTGCCGCCCTATGCCCTGCTGGAACGGCAGGTCACGGATCAAGCCGGGCAGGCACATACGCTGAAAATCGGGGTGATCGGATTTGTCCCGCCGCAAATCGCGATCTGGGATCACCGGCATCTGGAAGACAAGCTGTTCATGCGCGGGATCACGCGCGCCGCAAAGGCGCATGTGCCGCGTCTGCGCGCCGCCGGGGCGGATATTGTCATCGCGCTCAGCCATTCGGGCATCGCCAAAACCGAGGATCACGAGTTTCTGGAAAACGCCAGCATCCATCTGGCCTCGGTCGAGGGGATTGATGTGGTGCTCTGCGGGCATCAGCACGGACGCTTCCCCGGACCGCAGTTTTCCGGAATCGAGGATGTCGATATTACCAAAGGCACCCTGCATGGCAAACCGGCGGTGATGGCCGGTTTCTGGGGCTCGGATCTGGGGGTGATCGACCTGGCGCTCAGCCGCGACGCCAGCGGCAAATGGCAAATCGCGCGCCACAGATCCTATCTGGCGCCCATTCCGCCCGAATCCGAACCGGATCTGCCACAAACCCTGGAGCGGGACCATTCCGAGACCCTCTCGCATATCCGCACCGCTGTGGCGACGACCGCGCAGCCGCTGCATTCCTATTTCACCTTTGCCGGCTTTGACCTGGCCACCCGCGCCGTGGCCATGGCCCAGCTGGATTTCGCCCGGCAGAAACTGGAGCCCCAAGACCTGCCGCTGCTGTCTGCGGCCTCGCCTTTTCGGGCCGGGGGGCACGCCGGCCCCGAGAACTATACCGATGTTCCCGCCGGCCCGCTGACGCTGCGGGGGCTGGCCGATCTGTATCTGTTCCCCAATACTTTGTCCGTTCTGCGTGTCACCGGGGCCCAATTGCGCAACTGGCTTGAACGCTCGGCGGGTAAGTTCCTGCAAATCCGCCCCGGTTTGCTGGATCAGCCGCTGCTTCGGCCCCGATTTCCCAGCTATCACTGCGATTTCATCCTGGGGCTGGACTATGAGATCGACCTGACCCAGCCGTCCCGTTTCGCGCTGGATGGCAGCCTGGCCGAGCCCACCGCACAGCGCATCGTGAACCTGCGCCATAACGGGCTGCCCCTGCAAGACGATCAGGAATTTCTGCTTGTGGCCAACAGCTATCGCGCGGGCGGGGGCGGTGCCTTTGACGGGACGGGGGCGGAAAATCAGGTGCTGGCAACCCCTGCGGAAATCCGGTCCATCCTGACAGATTGGATTCGTCGCCAGGGCACGCTGGAATTAGAGCCCACACTGAACTGGCGGTTCAGCCCCAGCCCCGGCACCAGCGTTTTGCTGCGATCCGCGCCGCGGGCGCAAAAACATCTGGCCGACATCCCTGTAGAGCTGACCCATACCGGCCAGTTCGAAGACGGGTTCGCGCTCTATCGTCTGTTGCTTTGACACCCGCGTGACGCGGGGATGACATTGCCATGACCGGCCCGCTTGCGAATCCGGATCGGGGGGCTTATATCGCTGAGTGAGAGGTTGGCGCGGGCAAGCTCCTCGCCAACCCGGTCAGATCCGGAAGGAAGCAGCCGTAACGAGTCCCGCTTGGGTCGTTGTCCAGCCTCTCACCTATGCCAACGTAACACCACCCAGGAGGGATTTTGATGATTGTCGTTTGTGTCGCCCTTCGGGTAGCTGCGTCCTAAGGCCAGAGCCATCTTTGCACTGCCCGAAACCGCTTTCCCCCGCCGATGCCACGGCGCGGGGCAATTTCACGCGTTTTGCAAGGCAGACCAATGACACAAGACATGAAATCCCTTGGCTGGAGCCAGCATTTTACCGGCCAGCTGTCCCTTGAGGACTTTGAAACCTATACCCCCGTTCGCATCTCAGAGGTGCGCCGCCGCGATGTTGTCGCGCTGGATGCAAGCCTGAACCGCCACGAACTGGCCCTGACGGGCGAGCTGATCGCCAGCGAATTTGCCGTGGGCGATTTTGCCCTGACCGATGGCGAACGGATCATCCGCCTGCTGGACCGGCGCACGCTGATTTCGCGCAAGGCGGCCGGGATCGCCTCGGAAACGCAGCTGATCGCGGCGAATATCGACACGCTGTTCATCACCACCTCGTGCAATGACGACTTTAACGAGGCCCGGCTGGAACGCTATCTGGCCATCGCAATCGAGGCCGGGATCGACCCGGTGATTGTGATCACCAAGGCCGACAAACCGCAAGACGGCGATGCGGAAACCTATGCCGACCGCGCCCGCAGCCTGTATCGGGACGCGCAGGTTCTGGCGATCAACGCCAAGGATTCCGGCGATATCGACCGGCTGCAAACCTGGTGCGGACCAGGGCAGAGCGTTGCCCTGGTCGGCTCTTCCGGCGTGGGCAAATCCACCATCGCGCGCGGGCTGACCGGGCAGGATCTGGCCGTCGGTGACATCCGCGAGGACGACGCCAAAGGCCGCCACACCACCACCGCCCGCTCTATGTATCGGATGCTGGCGGGCGGCTGGCTGGTGGACACGCCGGGGATGCGGGAATTGGCCTTGCACGATGCCTCGGGCGGGATCGACACGCTGTTCGGTGACGTGACCGATCTGGCGCTGGGGTGCAAATTCTCGGATTGCCAGCACGAGACCGAACCCGGCTGCGCCGTCCGTGCCGCGATTGACGCGGGCGAGCTGGACCCGGATCGCCTGACCCGCTGGCGCAAACTGAAAAGCGAGGACGCGCATAACTCGGAAACCATTGCCGAGGCACGCCAGCGTGGGCGCAAATTCAGCAAGATGGTCAAATCCACGATGAAGGCCAAACGCGCCCGCCGCGGCGAACGCTAACCCCGCCCGTCAAAGGCCCATTGGCGCTGCGCCTCGGTTTCCACGGCGCAGGGCCGCACCCGCCGCAGGTGCGCCAGCGCGGCGGCGGGTTTTTCGCCGCTTTCGATCATCAGCCGCAGCGCCACCATGCCAGAGCGCCCGCACCCACCCCGGCAATGCACCAGAACACGCCCGCCGCCGTGCAGCGCCTGCCGCGCCAATTGGCTGACCTGCGGCCATGCGTCCTCGAATCCGGCGTCCGGCGTGCCGAAATCCGCAATCGGCAGATGCACCCAGCGCGTACCGCTATCCAGCATGTCCTGCCCCAGACTCGCCGCCCCCGCCGCCACCATTTCCACCATCGAGGTCAGCGAAATCAACATCGCCGGTTGCCATTCACGCAGATGCTCCAGATCGGCGGCATACTCTCCGCTGCCGCCCGGAATGGGCGACAGAGCCAGGATTCCCTTTCCCGATTGCAGCGCGTGAATGATGAAATGCGGCATGTTCCTGGTCAGATCTCCTCGCATCGGGGCAAATTCAGGCGTTTGACCCAGCGCACCATTTTCCAGAACGGTAGAAAGCAGAGCAGCACGACACGCCGCAGCCAGCAACGCAAAGCCGAATAGACTGCCGAGCGGCCCAAGCCCTTTGCCTGCATCAAATCCGCGAAACGTGCATGTTCCGCCTGAATGTCACTTGTTAACATCATACTGCCTCTGCGGCTTACAGATTCTCCGTGCTCCACGTATCGCAGGCCGAGATCTGCCCCCGCTTATAACCGATCCCGAACCAGCGCGCACGTTGTTCAGACGTCCCATGCGTGAATGTATGTGGCTGCGGCACCCGTCCTGCGCGTTTTTGCAGGTGATCATCGCCAATCATCCGGGCCGCATTCAGCGCCTCTTGCAGATCGCCGGGCTCCAGCAGCCCATCCACATTTCGAGCCCAGACACCGGACAGACAGTCGGCCTGCAACTCCAGCCGGACAGTCAAGGCATTAGCCCGCGCCTGGCTGACCTGCCTGCGGGCCGAGTTCACCTGCCCCAGAATACCCATTTCATTCTGCACATGATGCGCCACCTCATGGGCGATCACATAGGCCGCCGCGAAATCGCCCCTGGCCCCCAGCTGCCGCGACAAGGTGGCAAAAAAGGCCGTGTCCAGATAGGCTTTCTCATCCGCGGGGCAATAAAACGGGCCCGTTGCACCACTGGCACCGCCGCAAGGGCTTTGGGCCAGACCGGAATAAAGCACCAAAACCGGAGGCTGATATTCGGTGTTCAGCTGCTTGGGGAAAATGTCGGCCCAGACCGTCTCGGTCGTCGCCAGCACCCGAGCCGAGAATTCAGCCGCCCGCTGCTCTTCGGCGCTCAGCTCGCGCGTGGCGCTGGATTGCTGGCCCGCCTGCCCGTCCAACAAAGGCGTTACGTCAATGCCCGCGAAATAGCCGATCGCCAACACGATCAGCAAACCCACACCCCCAATGCCAGCCTTGCCGCCCGCACCACCAGCGCTGCGGCGGCGATCCTCAATATTGCGACTGGCCCGAATACCCTTCAAACGCATAATTCTTGTCTCCTGAAATCTTGCCTGAACCCTAACGTCCGCCGCAAGGCCTGAACATGGCAAAACCGGCGCAGTTTTCCCCCTCTCCGCACATGCCACATCGGCCGCGCGGCGCGGATGGAACCGGGCCGGGGGCAATCGGGTAGACGCGCCGCCTTGTCCTGCCTTGTCCCGCCGCCGCTCCCCGCATAGGTTAATCGCAAGCGCACGAATCCGAAGGCACGACATGAGCGACACCCCCACCCCCGGCTATCAGGTCCTCGCCCGTAAATACCGCCCCGAGACCTTCGCCGATCTCGTCGGCCAGGGGGCCATGGTCCGCACGCTGAAAAACGCGTTCGAGGCCGACCGGATCGCGCAGGCCTTTATCATGACCGGCATTCGCGGCACCGGCAAAACCACCACCGCCCGGATCATCGCCAAGGGGATGAACTGCATCGGCCCTGATGGGAATGGCGGCCCGACCACCGAACCCTGCGGACAGTGCGAACATTGCACCGCCATCATGGAGGGCCGCCACGTCGATGTGATGGAGATGGACGCCGCCAGCCGCACCGGCGTCAATGACATCCGCGAAATCATCGAAAGCGTCCATTACCGCGCCGCCAGCGCGCGCTATAAGATCTACATCATCGATGAGGTGCACATGCTGTCCACCAGCGCCTTCAACGCGCTGCTGAAAACGCTGGAAGAGCCCCCCGCCCACGTCAAATTCATCTTTGCCACCACCGAAATTCGCAAGGTTCCCGTGACCGTCCTGTCCCGTTGTCAGCGCTTCGATCTGCGCCGGATCGAGCCGGAGGACCAGATCGGCCTGCTGCGCAAGATCGCCACCGCCGAAGGCGCGCAGATCACCGATGACGCCCTGGCACTGATCACCCGCGCCGCCGAAGGCTCGGCCCGCGATGCGACCTCGCTGCTGGATCAGGCGATCAGCCACGGCGCGGGCGAAACCACCGCCGATCAGGTGCGCGCCATGCTGGGCCTGGCCGATCGCGGCCGGGTGATGGACCTGTTCGATCTGATCATGAAAGGCAATGCCGCCGGCGCCCTGACCGAGCTGGGCGCCCAATATGCCGATGGGGCCGATCCGATGGCCATTCTGCGCGATCTGGCGGAAATCACCCATTGGATCTCCGTTGTCCAGATCACCCCCGACGCGGCTGAGGATCCCACAGTCTCGCCCGATGAGCGCGCTCGCGGGCTGGAAATGGCCGGCACGTTGCAAATGCGGGTGCTGACGCGGATGTGGCAAATGCTGCTCAAGGCGCTGGACGAAGTCGGCCACGCCCCCAATACCATGATGGCCGCCGAAATGGCGATCATCCGCCTGACCCATGTCGCCGAACTGCCCACCCCCGAGGATCTGGTCCGCCGCCTGAAAGACGCAACGCCTCCGCCGCCGCTGCCCGGTGGTGGAATGCCCGCGCAGCACGCCCCCTCAGGGCCGGCAACGCAAGCCTACACGCCGGGCCCCTCGGGCTCTGGCGGGGGGGGCGGGCCGGTGATGGCGCTGGCACAGGACGCCGAACAGGCTCTGGCCCGCTATCCCAGCTTTGACCACGTGGTCGAGCTGATCCGGGTGAACCGGGATGCAAAACTGCTGGTGGATGTGGAAACCGGGCTACGGCTGGCGGCCTATCGCCCTGGCCGGATTGAATTTCAGCCCTCGGACATGGCCCCGCCGGATCTGGCCGCACGCCTGGGCAGCGCCCTGCAACGCTGGACAGGGAACCGCTGGGTGGTCAGCGTCGTCGCCGAAGCCGGAACCGAAACCATCGCCGAAGTGCGGGACGCCGCCGACCTGGCCGTCAAACGCCAGGCCGCCGATCATCCGATGGTCCAAGCCGTCCTGACGGCGTTTCCGAATGCAAAAATCACCAATGTGCGCAGCCATCAAGACCTGACGGCCAAGGCACAGGCCGATGCCCTGGCCGAGGTAGATGACGAATGGGATCCCTTCGAAGAAGACTGATCCCACTGCGGGCTCACTTCTCCATTTCCGCTATTTTCTGCATCATTTCCTCAAAGCTGGCCGCGTCATAGCCACGCGTTTTGGTGCCGGTCTTTGCATTCTGGCAATTCGGCGGATCGCCCACTTTCGAGCGGCAAACCTGCTTGTACTTATACGCCTGAAACCGCGGAGAGCTTTTGCAGACGTTATATTCCGTGTTCAGACAGGTATAATCTTTCTGCTTAATCTTCAGAATGCAGCAGCGGTACTCGCCCTCGGCCGCCGCCATCCCGGCCGCCCCGATGGCAAGCGCCCCCCCTAAAGCCAAAGCTTTCATTTCAAACTCCTCTCAAACAATACCCGAACGCTAACAAATCCGTCCCTTTCCTGCCAATGCACATTTTCGTTGGCTTCCGCAGCCCTTGCGCGGGCTTTCTCTTGTTTCGGCAGGCACCGCCCCGTATCTAAGGCACAAGGTTCAAACACAAAGGAAATCCCCATGCTGAAAGGGCTAGGAAACCTTGGCGACATGGCCAAGATGATGAAAACGGCCAAGGAAATGCAGGAAAAAATGGCCACGTTACAAGAGGAAATGGCCACCATGACCGTCACCGGGGAATCCGGCGCCGGGCTGGTCAAGGCCACCTGCACCCTGAAATCGGAACTGACCGCGCTGGACATCGACCCCTCGATCTTCCAACCCGACGAAAAAGAGGTAGTCGAAGATCTGATCCTGGCCGCCATCAAGGACGCGCAGTCCAAAGCCGCCGAAAAGGCGCAGGCCGAGATGGCCAAACTGACCGAAGGCCTGGGCCTGCCCGCCGACATGAAACTGCCCTTCTGATCCACGGTCCAGAATACAGCCCGCAAAGGGGCGCTCCACCGCCCCTTTCATCTTGCCCCAAATACTCAATCCCACCGATCCACAGGCCCCCGCGTGAGCAGTAACACAGACATCGACACTCTGATCGAGATGATGGCGAAATTGCCGGGGCTGGGTCCACGCTCGGCCCGGCGCGCGGTGCTGCATATGATCCGCAAACGCGGCCTGTTGCTGGCGCCTCTGGCCGATCAGATGCAGACCGTCGCCGCCACGGCCCGCGAGTGTCTGAATTGCGGAAATATCGGCACCGGGGATGTCTGTGACATCTGCGCCTCGGACGCGCGGGCCAATGGCATCTTATGCGTGGTCGAAGACGTCTCCGATCTGTGGGCAATGGAGCGCGCAGGCGTGTTCAAGGGGCGCTATCACGTTCTGGGCGGCACGCTGTCCGCGCTGGATGCCGTCGGCCCCGAAGATCTGCGCATCCCCCGCCTGGTGGACCGCGTGAAAACCGAAGGTATATCCGAGGTCATCCTGGCGCTGAACGCCACCGTCGATGGCCAGACCACCGCCCATTACATCGCGGACGAGCTAGAGGGGCTGGCCACGCTCAGTTCGCTGGCGCAGGGCGTTCCGATCGGAGGCGAGCTGGACTATCTGGACGACGGCACGATCACCGCCGCCCTGAACGCGCGCAAACGGTTTTAGATCACCACCACATCCAGCGGCGGGAACCCGTTGAACCCGACCGAGGCATAGCTGGACGTATACGCCCCGCAGGCCCGAATGATCACCCGATCCCCGGCGCGCAACCCGACAGGCAGTTGCACGGGGCGGTTTTCATACAGCACATCAGCCGAATCGCAGGACGGACCGGCCAGAATACAGGGGGCCATATCCTCGTGATCACGGTCGGTGATGAATTGATAGCGGATCGCCTCTTCCATCGTTTCCGCCAGTCCTGAAAATTTACCAATATCCAGATAGACCCAGCGGTGCAGATCGTCGGGGGATTTGCGCGACACCAGCAGTACCTCGGCAGCGATCATGCCGGCCTCGGCCACCATGCCGCGGCCAGGTTCCGCCATCACGGTTTCGGCACCGTCAAAACGTGCTTCGACCATTTCCATCACCTTGGCGGCATAGGGCTGGGCGGGCTGCACTGACTCGTCATAGCTGGCGGGGAACCCACCCCCGATATTCAGCAGCGTCAGAGGCAACCCAGAGGCGCGCGCCCGGTCCCACACCTGGGCCACGCGGTCCAGCGTTTCGGCCCACATTTCGGGGCGTTTCGTCTGGCTGCCAACGTGGAAGGACAGGCCGGCAGGCTCCAGCCCCAGATCGCGGGCATAGGCCAGCAGGCTGGGGGCCATCTCGGGCGCGCAGCCGAATTTGCGGGACAGGGGCCAGTCTGCCTCGGTCGCGCCGACCAGCAGACGAATATAGACCCGCGCACCGGGGGCGTTTTCGGCGATCTTCTCCAGCTCTTCTTCGGCATCTGCCGCGAACAGGGTGATCCCCGCCTGATAGGCAAAGGCAATGTCGCTGGGCCGTTTGATCGTGTTCCCGAACGAGACATGATCGGGATGCGCGCCCAGACCCAAGCACAGCTCGATCTCGGCGCGCGAGGCGGCATCGAAACGCGAGCCCTCGGCGATCAGCACCTCCAGCACTTCGCGCGCGGGGTTGGCCTTTACGGCATAGTGGATGTCCGCGCGGCCCAGACCGGCAGCCAAAGCGCGGTATTGCTGCGCCACGGCAAGACGATCCAGAACCAGCGTCGGCCGGTCGAACGCGGCCTCGCGGATGTAGGTTTCGATACGGTTTTGGGGTGCGTCCAGGCTCACCTGGGGCATTACGTAGGCATTCATGGCCATCTCCAATAGACCCGGCCATATATGACCGCTCACTTCCAAGGGAGACGTTACCGTCGCTACGTAAACACGGGGGCTGGCCCGGCCAGAGGCGCGTGCGTTGGCGTCTGTGAGCTGGGCATTTAGGGCCGCTTGCCCCACCAATCAAGAAAAAAATCAGCGCCGATGCAGAATTTTTGAACCCGGCCTGAATGTGTGAAAATATGATCAAAATCAGAGGGTTGCGCGCCAGAGCACGCAGACCCCACGGCCAGGTTTTATGCCATATTTTTCAATGCCATACGCGCACAGACCCAAAGCCAGATCCACAGGCAAACCGATTTCTATCAAATCAGGGCGTTCAGCACCACATGGCGGGCAATGATTGCCCCTGATGCCGCGATCCGCCATCTGCCAGAATCGAAAAGGCCCAGGGGTATTCCCTGGGCCTTGTCCTCGCGTCCCGATCCAAGGATCAGGGCTGTTCGTCATCCGTGCCGCTGGGCAGGTTAAAGAAGCTGTCCGCGTCCAGGATTTCCTCTTCTTTTTCCTCGTCCTCATCCTTCAGGCTGAACGTCTCCAGGCCTTCGATGGCGGTGGGGATTTTGGGCTCGGCGTCCATGGTCAGGCTCTGCTCGGTGGACAGCAGCTTGCGGCGCTCGTCATCGGACATGGCCTGGCCCTCGGCGGCCTTCTTGGCGGCGGCCTTCTGAACGGCGGCGTCCAGTTCGGTCTGCTTGCACAGGCCCAGAGCAACCGGATCAATCGGCTGCATGTTGGCGATGTTCCAGTGGGTGCGCTCGCGGATCGACTGAATCGTCGGCTTGGTGGTGCCCACCAGCTTGGCGATCTGGCCGTCGGTCAGCTCGGGGTGGAATTTCACCAGCCACAGGATCGAGTTCGGACGGTCCTGACGTTTCGACAGCGGGGTATAGCGCGGGCCACGGCGTTTTTCCTCGCCTTGGGCGGCGGCGTTGAACTTCAGCTTCAGCTTGTGCAGCGGGCTTTTTTCAGCGGCGGCGATTTCTTCGTCGGTCAGCTGGTTGTTGGCGACCGGATCAAATCCCTTCACACCGGGGGCCACGTCGCCATCGGCGATGCCCTGGATCTCCAGCTCGTGCATTCCGACGAAATCGGCAATCTGCTTGAAGCTGATCGTGGTGTTGTCGATCAGCCAAACGGCGGTTGCTTTCGCCATAATCGGTTTGGCCATGTCATCTCTCCTTGACGCAAATCTTCCCCGTTGCCTGAAAACAGGCGGCCCATGATCGGGCGGGTTTCCATTGTAGGGGAACTTGAGGCCTATATAGTGCCGAAAAAGACAGAAGGAAAGAGTTTATGCGATTTGCCCTGTTGGCCCTGCTGGCCGCGCTGAGCTTCGCCGCCCCTGCCCGTGCGGATGGGGAAAAATCTGGAGAGTTTGATTACTACGTCCTGGCGCTGAGCTGGTCGCCCAGTTGGTGTGCCATCGAAGGGGACGCGCGCAATTCCCCGCAATGCGACCCGCGTCACGATTACGGCTGGGTGCTGCATGGGCTGTGGCCGCAGTATCATCGCGGCTGGCCTGCGTTCTGCCGCACAACCGAACCGCACCCCACCCGCCGCATGTCCAACGAGATGGAGGACATCATGGGCAGTTCCGGCCTGGCCTGGTATCAGTGGAAAAAGCATGGCACCTGCTCGGGGCTGACGGCGGCGCAATATTACGCCCTGTCGCGCCGCGCCTATGAAAGCGTGAACCGCCCGCAGATTTTCCGCAAACTGGATCGGTCGGTGAAACTGCCCGCCTCGGTCGTGGAAGAGGCGTTTTTGAAGGCCAACCCGGACTGGGAGCCCGACATGCTGACCATCACCTGCCGCGACGGACGCATCCAAGAGGCCCGCCTGTGCCTGTCCAAAGACCTGCGCCCCGTGCCTTGCGGCCGGGACGCTGTCAAAGATTGCCGCATGAAAGACGCGCTATTCGATCCGATCAGATAGCCAGGTCTTCGGGGGATTTACCCGCCTGAACAGCCGCAACAAACCATTCGGGCCGGCGGCCTTTGCCGGTCCAGGTTTGCGCGGGGTTTTCAGGATTGGCGAATTTGGGAATCCCGGCGGGTTTCGCTTTCCGCCCGGCACTGGCCCCGGTCAGCTCTGCCAGAGAGAACCCCATTTCCTTGGCTTTGGCTTCAAGCGCGGCCAGGGCCTCTTGGCGCTGCCGTTCTTCGAAAGAGGCAATAGCCTTTGCGACTTTCTTTTCCAGCGCCTTCAAATCCGCCAAAGAAAGAGCATTCAGATCTGCGGCGGTAATTTCCAAAAGTGCGGACATAATTTTCCTCGTGTTTTCAGAGTGGTGCAATTTCTATGGAGTATCGCAATCTTACTTTCAATTCAATTCCGTGGAAATTCTGGAAATACGAACACCATAAGAAGGGTAAGTAGAGCGACACTCTACCTAAAATAGCAAACTCTGACCGCTCACATAAAAAAGGGGCCCCCGGCCCCTTTTTCACCCCAATGCTGCCGGGGCTTCACCCGCCAAAGACAGTCAGAACGATCTTGCCGATATGCCCGCTGCTTTCCATCCGGGCATGGGCCTGGCTGGCATCTGCAAGCGCAAATTCGCTGTCCATCACTGGGGCGATCTTGCCAGCATTCAGCAGCGGCCAGACGTTCTCATGCAGGCTGTCGGCGATCTTGGCCTTGGCCAGGTCGCTTTGCGGGCGCAGAGTGGACCCGGTGATCGTCAGCCTCCGCGTCATGACCTGCGCAAAGTTCATCTCGACCTTGGGGCCCTGTAGGAACGCGATCTGCACCAGCCGCCCGTCATCAGCCAGCGCCCGGATATTGCGCGGGATATACAGGCCGCCCACCATATCCAGGATCAGGTTCGCGCCGCCCTCGGATTTCATCACATCGACGAAATCTTCGTCCTTATAGATAATCGTCCGCTCGGCCCCCAGCGCGGCGCAGGCGGCGGCTTTTTCCTGATTGCCGACGGTCACGAACACCCGCGCGCCGAATTCACGGGCCAGTTGGATCGCCGTCGTGCCAATCCCGGACGAGCCGCCGTGGATCAAGAACCGCTCTCCTGCTTTTAGGCCACCGCGCTGGAACACGTTGGACCAGACGGTGAAATAGGTCTCGGGCAGGCAGGCGGCCTCTTTCAGCCCCATACCGTCCGGCACCGGCAGGCAATGCGCTGCCGGGGTGGCCACGTATTCGGCATAGCCGCCGCCGGGCAGCAGCCCGCAGACCGGATCGCCAACCGACCAGCCGCTCACGCCGGCGCCGATCGCCTCGATATGCCCCGAGGCTTCAAGCCCCGGCAGATCGCTGGCCGTGGGCGGCGGCGCATAGGCCCCGGCGCGTTGCAGCGCATCGGGGCGGTTCACACCGGCATAGGCGACCTTGATCACCACCTGGCCCGCCGCGGGCTGCGGCACCGGGCGTTCGCAGAGTTTCAGCACGTCCGGTCCACCCGGTTCGGTGATTTCCACCGCCCGCATCATCTGGGTCATTGTTGTCTCCTTAGGTTTTGCCCTGCATCTGGCCGGGCAGGTCATTGCGCGCGGCTTTGGGGGCTTTGATCGTGTTCAGAACGGCCAGAGGCCCCGCGAACAGGGGGCTCAGGGCCTTGTTTTCGCGTATGCCGGCCTTGAACTTCTCGAAACGCATAACATCGTCGATCCGCCGCTCCAAGAAATCCCATGTCGCCTGTTCACCTGGCGAATCGTCTCCCAGCCAGAACAGCACGGTTGCGCCATAGACCCCGCTCAGCGTCATGCGCTTGGTGTACCAGTTCACATCCTCCGAACTGTCCCCAAGCGTATTCCAGATCAGATCGCAGGTGTTCCAGATCAGCCGGGCCCCTTCTGGCGCGTGCTGCGGCAGGGCGAACAAAGTCGAGCCGCGCCGCACGGCCTCTTTGTCATCGGCCGCTTCGATCCGGAACCGGATCAGGGCGGCCACCTTCTGGGAATAGCGCAGGCCAGACAGGTCCGCGGCCTTATAGCGCTCGGTCATCAGCCGATCCCCGCGCTGATGATAGGCCACCGCCAGATCCACCGCACCGCGCGGACAGACCGCCCGCGCCACCGTCGGGTTAACCCCCGAATCCGCCACGGCCGCCTCAAAGGTTTCCGTGCTCCAGCCATCAAAGGCCACGTGGCTTAGCGCGGCGTCCAGCAGGGTTTCCTTCGCATCCGGTGCAGTCATGGCGGGCTCCTTTTCATGCTTGGCCACACCCTAGACAAATAGGGCAGCCTTTGCTATATGGCCACTTCCTGCAATTCCTTGCAACTCAACTTAGAAAGGTGGTGAAAACCACATGCAGGTTAGCGTTCGCGACAATAACGTCGATCAGGCCCTTCGGGCCCTGAAGAAGAAGCTACAGCGCGAAGGTGTGTTCCGCGAAATGAAGCTGAAGCAGCATTTCGAGAAACCCTCTGTCAAAAAAGCGCGTGAGAAAGCTGAAGCGATCCGCCGTGCCCGTAAACTGGCACGCAAGAAAGCACAGCGCGAAGGTCTTCTGTAAGATCTCTCTCGGTAGCTTTGGATGCTGAAGACGACCCCCGAGGTATTCCACGGGGGTTTGTCGTTTTTGGCTCAATGCCAAAAAGTACGACCCAAAATAAAACGCGCCCGGCCGGACAGCTGGGCGCGTTTTTCGTTTTGGTTTCTAATTCCAACCCCAAAGTCCGCACCGTCATCGGGAGAGGAGCGAGGAGGACAACGCCGCGCACCCCAGGGCCGGAACCAGATCAAAGGGGCCCTCTGGGAAGGCCCCTTTTCTACGCTGAACTTAGAAGAAGCCCAGTTTGTTGGGATTGTAGCTGACCAGCATGTTTTTGGTCTGCTGGTAGTGGTCCAGCATCATCTTGTGGGTCTCGCGACCGATGCCCGACTGTTTGTAACCACCAAAGGCCGCGTGGGCCGGATAGGCGTGGTAGTTGTTCACCCAGACACGGCCTGCCTCGATGCCGCGGCCAAAGCGATAGGCACGGGTGCCGTCACGCGTCCAGACACCGGCGCCCAGGCCGTACATGGTGTCATTGGCGATCTGCATGGCCTCTTCTTCGTCTTTGAAGGTGGTGACGGACACAACCGGGCCAAAGATCTCTTCCTGGAAGACACGCATCTTGTTGTGGCCTTTCAGGATGGTCGGCTGGATGTAGTAGCCGTTCGAGATGTCACCGTTAAAGCGGGCAGCGTCGCCACCGGCCAGAACCTCGGCCCCTTCTTCGACACCGATTTGCAGGTAGGACAGGATTTTTTCCTGCTGTTCCTGGCTGGCTTGGGCACCGACCATGGTGCTCATGTCGCGCGGATCGCCTTGTTTGATGGCTTTCACGCGGGCGATGCAGCGCTCGATGAACTCTTCGTAGATGTCTTCCTGGATCAGGGCGCGCGACGGGCAGGTGCAGACCTCACCCTGGTTGAAGGCGAACAGAACAAAACCTTCGACGGCTTTGTCCAGAAACGCATCGTCCTGAGCCATCACATCCGAGAAGAAGATGTTCGGCGATTTGCCGCCCAGCTCCAGCGTCACCGGGATCAGGTTTTCAGTCGCGGCCTTCATGATGATGCGGCCGGTTTCAGTGGAGCCGGTAAAGGCGATCTTGGCAATGCGCGGGCTGGTGGCCAGCGGGCCGCCAACGTCCGGGCCCATGCCGTTCACCACGTTCAGAACGCCGGCGGGCAGCAGATCTGCAATCACTTCCATCAGAACCATGATCGCGGCGGGGGTCTGCTCGGCCGGTTTCAGCACGATGCAGTTACCAGCAGCCAGGGCGGGCGCCAGTTTCCACGCGGCCATCAGAACCGAGAAGTTCCACGGGATGATCTGGCCGACGACGCCCAGCGGTTCATGGAAATGATAGGCCACGGTGTCGTGGTCGATCTCGGACATGGTGCCTTCTTGGCCGCGCAGAACGCCGGCAAAGTAGCGGAAATGGTCTGCCGACAGCGGGATGTCTGCGGCGGTGGTTTCGCGGATCGGCTTACCGTTGTCCCAGGTCTCGGCGGTGGCGATCAGCTCCAGGTTTTCTTCGATACGGTCTGCGATTTTCAGCAGGATATTCGAGCGCTCGGCCGGCGAGGTTTTGCCCCAGGCGTCTTTGGCTGCGTGTGCGGCATCCAGCGCCAGTTCCACGTCCGCCGCGTCCGAACGGGCCACTTCACAGACAACACCGCCGGTGATGGGGGTGATGTTTTCGAAGTATTTGCCGTTCACGGGCGCAACGAACTTGCCGCCGATGAAGTTGTCATAGCGCGCCTTGAAGGGCGATGCGTACTGCACGTCGCTGGCTTGAGTCATATCGTTCATTTTGGAATCTCCTCCTCAGTAGCCGGGCATACCCGGCGAATGGACAGAGGTTTCCGTGATTCCGCGCTTCAAACAGCCCCCCAAAGACGGGCGGTATGGGCGATGTGTCTCAGTACTGAGACAATTGAAACCGAAAAGCGTGGCGTCAATCCAGCCCCAGACGTTTCATCCGGCGATACAGCGTAGCGCGGCCAATCCCCAGTGCGCGCGCCGCCGCCGAGGCATTCCCCCCGGCCCGCGCCAGCGCCCGGCGCAACGCGGCGCGTTCGGCCTGCTCCAGCCCGCGGCGGTCCTGAGCCGTGCCCAGAACGTCCACCGCCGGCATCGGATTATCAAAGCTATGCCCCTGCAAACCCAGTTTGCGCCGGGCCGCGCGAGTGGCGCCGATCACCAGATCATCGCCGTCTACGGCCAGCAGGGTTGTCTCGTCCGGGCGATCCGCGCCAACATCCACGAAACGCGCCCCGGCAAAGGAAGCGTGGAAATGGGCTGTCTCAATCTGCCGCGCGGCCTGCGCCACGACACCGGCGATCAGACGGGTGTAACCCTCGGTCTGATCCGCCCGGCACGAGGACACATCCAGCGCCGCCAGCACCTCGCCCCTGGCACCGTAAATGGGCGCATCCATGCAGCTCATGGCGGTGTTGCGGCTGTGGAAATGTTCATCGCGGTGGATGATGACCTGACGGTTTTCCGCCAGACAGGTGCCAATTCCGTTGGTGCCCTCGGCCTGTTCGCTCCAGATTGCGCCGGACCACAGGCCCCAGCTTTGGAACACGGCCCTGTCGGAATCCGAGCACCTCTCTTGCAGCACCACGCCCTCGGCGTCTGTCAGCAGCACGCAGCAGCCGGTGCTGCCGACCATGCGGAACAGCTGATCAATCTGCGGGACGGCCAGTTCCAGAAAATCGCCCATTGCGTCGCGGCGTTTCAGAACCTCGGTCATCTCGACTCGTTCGGGAGCGCGCTTGTTGCGCGGATCCAGCCCATAAGTGACCGCCGAACGCCGCCACGACGCTGCCAGCCGAGACGTCGCCGCCGCACGGGGCGAATGCGCTTCCTCCAGCACTCTGTCAGCGTGATGCAACTGCGTCATGCAGGTTCCTCCGGGCTCCTCACCTGGGTGCTTAGCACGTCAGAGCCCAGAAAACAAAGGCGATCGGGCCTATACCGACCAACGTCGTACCGCGCGGGCAATGCGCTTGCCAAAGCGGCGCGCGGTTTCAATGTCGCCCTCGGATATCAGCTGTTCCTTGTCGCGCACGGTGGTGGCAGCCAGCCCCAGCCAGACGCCGCTCTGATTGATGCCGGGCTGATCGGCATCGACCGGCGCGCCGATCTGATCCTGCCCAACCCAGATCATGCCGTGCTGCATCGCAAAGGTGTTCAATTGCTGTAGCGCCACCAGCTTATCCCCGCCGGGAAAGGTGGCCACGGAGAACCCGCCCGCGATCTTATCTGCCCACAGCTGGTTCGACCAGATATCGCTGCTGGCATCCATGAAGCCTTTGAACTCGGCCGCGACGCTGCCCATGTAGGTGGGTGCGCCGAACAGGATGGCGTCGGCGGCCTCCATCGCCTGCCAGTCCATCTGGGTCATCTGCATGACGTCGATCAGCCGCGCGGCGCAGTCTTCGGTGCCCAACGCGTCCGCAATGGTCTGCGCCATCTTGCGGGTGTGCCCCCGCCCCGAGAAATAGGTTATCGCAACATTCGCCATATGCACCGATTGCCACGCCTTAGCGGGCAGATGCAAGGATCATGTCACTGGCCTTCTCGGCGATCATGATGGTGGGCGAATTGGTATTCCCCGAGGTGATCGTCGGCATAACAGAGCAATCCACAACCCGCAGCCCACCGACCCCGCGCATCCGCAGTTGCGGATCCAACGGCGCGGCCTGATCTGCGCCCATGCGCACTGTGCCCGCAGGGTGGAAAATCGTGGTGCCAATATCCCCGGCGGCCTTGGCCAGATCGGCATCGCTGTCACCGGGAATGCCCGGTTTCATCTCTTGCGGAGCATATTTGGCCATGGCGGGCTGCGCGGCGATCCGGCGCGCCAGACGGATGGAATCCGCCGCGACTTTGCGGTCGCTCTCGGTGGACAGATAATTCGGCGCGATCCGCGGTTTGGCCTTGGGATCGGGGCTGCTGATTTCGACCACCCCGCGGCTTTCGGGGCGCAGATTGCAGACGCTGGCCGTCATTGCCGGAAAATCATCCAGAGGCCGCCCGAAGGCCTCTAAGGACAGGGGTTGGACGTGGAATTCCAGATCCGGCGTTTCCAGATCGGGGCGCGATTTGGCAAAGGCCCCCAGTTGCGAGGGCGCCATCGACATGGGCCCCGTCCGTTTCAGCAGATACTCCAGCCCGATCATGGCCTTGCCCAACAGGCTGTTGGCCATGGTGTTCAGCGTCTTGCCCCCCGACAGACGCCAGGCGCAGCGCAGTTGCAAGTGATCCTGAAGGTTGGCACCAATCCCCGGCGCTTCGTGCTGCACGGCGATCCCGTGTTTTTGCAGCAGCGCGCCCGGCCCGATCCCCGACAATTGCAGGATCTGAGGCGAGCCGATGGCCCCAGCGGACAAGATCACCTCGCCGCTTGCCCGCGCGGTTTTCACCTGACCGTTCTGTTCATATTCCACACCCACGCAGCGCCCGTTCTCTAGCAGCAGGCGGCGGGTATGGGCATGGGTTTCCACCTTCAGCCCCGTACCCCGGACGGTGCGCAAGAACGCCTTGGCCGTGTTCATCCGCCAGCCATTGCGCTGGTTGACGCGGAAATATCCGACGCCTTCGTTATTGCCCTGATTGAAATCGGTGGTCTTGGGCAGGCCTTCCTGTGCGGCGGCCTCCATCCAGTCGTCCAGCACGTCCCAGTGCAGGCGCTGATTGTCCACGCGCCATTCACCGCCCGCACCGTGCATATCCGAGGCCCCGTCCACGTAATCCTCGGATTTCAGGAAATAGGGCAGCACATCGTCCCAGCCCCAGCCGGTGTTCCCCATTTGCCGCCAGCCATCGTAATCGGCCGCCTGCCCGCGCAAATACAGCATCCCATTGATCGAGGAACAACCCCCCAGCACCTTACCGCGCGGATAGAGCAACTCGCGCCCGTTCAGCCCCGGATCGGGCTCGGTTTTGAACATCCAATCGGTGCGCGGATTGTTGATGCAGTAAAGATAGCCCATCGGGATATGGACCCAGTGGTAATTGTCGCGCCCCCCGGCTTCGAGCAGCAGCACCTTTTTATCGGCATCGGCCAAGCGCTTGGCCAGAACGCAGCCCGCGCTGCCTGCCCCGACGATGATGTAATCCCACGGCATGGGCCCCTCCTCTGTTCCCTCAGAGACAGGAGTAGACCCAATTGTCAGACATTTGCAAGCCCGGATGCTAAACGGGCAGCGCCGTGGTCTTGAACACGGTGCGCAACGCAAAAGAGCTTTGCATTTGCGCCACCCCCGGCAGTCGGGTCAGATGCTGGCGGTGAATGCGCGCGAAATCCTCGGTGTTTTCGGCCACGACCTTCAGGATATAATCCGCCGTGCCCGCCATCAGATGACATTCCAGAACATCCGGAATGCGCGCCACGGCCTTTTCAAACGCGTCCAGTGTTTCATCCGCCTGGCCCTGTAGGGTGATCTCGACGAACACCGTGGTCGGCAGCTTCATTTTCCGGGCATCCAGCAGCGCCACATAGTCCCGAACATAGCCGTCTGATTCCAGCCTCTGAACCCGGCGATGACAGGCCGAGGGCGACAGATTCACCGCCTCGCTCAGGTCCGCATTGGAAATACGCCCCTTGCGTTGCAGCACTTTCAGAATACGGCGATCTGTTTCATCCAACGACATTGGCGCAAATTCCTTCGCAAGATTCCCAATTTCCGCGCAGAATATTCACAATTAGAGGCAAAGATCGACCGATTTTTCAAAACCCTTGCGGGGAATCTGCGACATTTTGATCAAAAGCTCAGGGAGAATGCAAAAATGAAAATCGGATGCCCCACCGAAATCAAACCACAAGAATTCCGCGTCGGCATGACCCCCGTCGCCACCCAAGAGGCCACCGCCAACGGCCATCAGGTGTTCATCCAGAAGGGCGCGGGGGCCGGGGCCGGCTTCTCGGATGCCGACTATGCGGCCGCCGGGGCCACGCTTCTGGACACCCCGGCCGAGATTTTCGCAACCGCCGACATGATCGTGAAGGTCAAAGAGCCCCAGGCCGTTGAGCGCAAGATGCTGCGCGAGGGGCAGCTGCTGTTCACCTATCTGCACCTGGCCCCCGACCCCGCGCAAACCCATGATCTGCTGGCCTCGGGCTGCACCGCGATCGCCTATGAAACCGTGACCGACCGCAGCGGCGGCCTGCCGCTGCTGGCCCCCATGTCCGAGGTCGCGGGCAAGCTGGCCCCGCAGGTCGGGGCGTGGACCCTGCAAAAGGCCAATGGCGGACGCGGCGTGCTGATGGGCGGCGTCCCCGGAGTGGCCCCGGCTCAGGTTGTCGTGATCGGTGGCGGCGTGGTTGGCACTCATGCTGCCCGCGTGGCCGCCGGAATGGGCGCGGATGTCACCGTTCTGGACATGTCCCTGCCCCGCCTGCGCTATCTGGACGATGCCTTTCGCGGCGAGTTCCGCACCGGCTATGCCTCGAAGGGCTACACCGCCGAGAAAGTCGCACAGGCCGACATGGTCATCGGTGCCGTGCTGATCCCCGGTGCCGCCGCGCCGAAACTGGTCAGCCGCGCTCAGCTGTCCACGATGAAACCCGGAGCCGCCATCGTGGATGTCGCCATTGATCAGGGCGGGTGCTTTGAAACGTCGAAGCCCACCACGCACGAAAACCCGATCTACGAGGTCGATGGCGTGATGCATTATTGCGTGGCCAACATGCCGGGCGCTGTTGCGCGCACCTCGACCATCGCGTTGGGGAATGCAACCATGCCCTTCCTGATGGCGCTGGCCAACAAAGGCTGGAAACAGGCCTGCGCCGACGATCCGCACCTGCTGAACGGGCTGAACGTCCATGCCGGGCAGCTGACATATGCGGCTGTGGGCGCGGCTCTGAATCTGGATTTCATCCCCGCCCAGGATGCTTTGAAAATCTGAAATCCGTTCTGTTTATGAGTGACAGAACAGATGCTGGGGCCGCCGATCCACGTCAGGCGGCGCCTTGATCCCGCACCGAGAGGTGCACCTCCGCTTGGCCCGGTGCACGGCGACACACCGTTGCACCGGGTCTTTTTGCGCAAACCCCGCCGATTGAGCCCAGCGGGGTTTGGCTTTGCAGAGGGCTTATTTCTTCAGTGCGTCGCGGATTTCCAGCAGAACGTCCAGCTCGCTGGGGCCTGCGGGGGCCTCTTCGACCGGGGCGGCCTCTTCTTTGGCGGTGGCGGCGTCTTTGATGCGGTTCACCTGGCGCACCAGCATGAACACCACGAATGCGATGATCAGGAAGTTCAGCACCGCCATTCCGAAGGCCCCATAGGCAAAGATCGAGGCCCCGGCCTCGCGCGCGGCCTCAAGGCTGGCCCCTTCGGGCACATCGCCGCCCAGCACCGCGTAGTTGTTGGTGAAATCCACCCCGCCGGTAAACAGACCGATGATCGGGTTGATCAGATCGGCCACCATGGATTTAACGATCGCCGTAAAGGCCGCGCCGACGATGATCCCGACAGCCATGTCCATCACATTGCCCTTGGCAATGAAGTCTTTGAATTCCTGTAGCATTAGTCCCATTCCCTTAGTCGTTTTATGCACACTGCGGGCACTTTTTGCGCGTTTCCCCACAGTCAGTACTGGGATTTTCCACATAAACCGGCCTTTTGCATTGGGAATTTTCCGCTAATTTCCCCATCAGCAACCAAAAGGAACGCTCATGACCTTTCCCGAAGACTTTCCGATCACGTCACGCTGGGCTGCCCAGGACCCTTCGGTTCTACAGCTGTATTCCTTCCCCACGCCGAACGGGATCAAGGTCTCGATCATGCTGGAAGAGATCGGCCTGCCCTACGAGGCCCACACCGTGACCCTGGCTGACAAGGATGTGAAATCTCCCGAATTCCTGTCGCTGAACCCGAATAACAAAATCCCCGCGATCATTGATCCCGATGGCCCAGGCGGGCAGCCGCTGGGCCTGTGGGAATCCGGTGCGATCCTGATTTATCTGGCCGAAAAATCCGGCCAGTTGCTGCCCGAAAACCCGGCCGAGCGCTACAAGGTTATCCAGTGGGTGATGTTCCAGATGGGCGGCCTTGGGCCGATGCTGGGGCAGCTGGGCTTCTTTTTTGCCTTTGCGGGCAAGGACATCGAAGACCCTCGCCCGGTTGAACGCTATCTTAACGAGGCCAAGCGCCTGCTTTCTGTGATCGAGAAACAGCTGGATGGCCAGGACTGGATCTGCGGCGATTACTCGATTGCCGATATTGCGATTGCCCCGTGGCTGCGCGCGCTGGATTTCTATGAAGCGAAAGAGGCCGTCGCCTGGGATAGCTTCCCCAACACGGTCGCTTATCTGGATCGGTTCATGGCGCGCCCCGCCGCGCAGAAGGGCCTGAACATCCCCCCACGCGACGCATAATGCGGCGGCGGCATCTGGGCTCTGTCAGGTGCCGCCGGGCAAATCTCCCGTCAGTACATAGCGCAAAATCCGGACCACCTGAGCCGGCTCCTGGGTGACGGCCAGCGCGGCGGCGTCCACCTCTTTGAGCGCATGTTGATGCGCATCCCCGTGCAGCACGATCAGCGACTTGCCCAAGGCCGCCGCATAGCCCGCATCGAACGCCGCGTTCCACTGTTTGTACTTCTCGCCGAAACGCACCACGACAACATCCGCCTGCGCGATCAGACGGCGGGTGCGGATGGCGTTCAGCTTGGCGCCTTTGTGGTCGTGCCAGAATTTGTTCGGCTCGGCCCCCATGATGGCCACGCCGCAATCGTCGCTGGCATCGTGATCCGTCACCGGCGCGCTGAACGTCACGTCCAGCCCGGCCGAGCCCTCGATGATCTGTTCGCGCCAGTCAGTGTGGATTTCCCCGGACAGATAGACGTTCAAAGTCATGCGGTTCCCTTTCTTCGTATCCAGCAAAAAGGGGCCGTGCTGGCCCCTTTCGTTTCGCATATTCCCGCCGCCTTAGCCGCGCAGCTCGCCGCCGGTGGCTTTGCTGACCTTCTCAACGATCTTGGCCGCGACGGCCTCGATGTCTTTTTCCTTCAGCGTCTTGTCCGTCGGTTGCAGGCGCACGGTGATGGCGATGGATTTCTTACCCTCACCGAGCGAGCCACCGATGAACTGATCGAACACGCGCACTTCATCAATCAGCGCCTTATCGGCCCCGGCGGCGGCATTTACCAGGTTCAGCGCCTCAACCGTGTCATCCACAACAAAGGCGAAATCGCGCTCGACCGCTTGCAGATCGCTGATCTGCATCGCCGGGCGGGTTGCGGATTTCTTCTTGGGTTGCGGCACCTCATCGGGCCAGATCGTGAAGGCAACGGCAGGGCCTTTGACGCCCATTTCGGCCAGCACCTTGGGGTGCAGCTCGCCAAAGACGGCCAGCACCTTTTTCGGGCCCAGACAGATTTTCCCCGAGCGCCCCGGATGCCACCAGCCCTGCACACCGCGCAAAATCTGCACCTTGGCGGGGGCCCCGATGGCGGACAGGACGGCCTCGGCATCGGCCTTAGCGTCATAGACATCCACCGGGCGCGAGGCCCCATGCACATCCTTCGGCCCCGTGCGACCGACCAGCAGGCCGGTCACCAGATTGTGCTGCTCGCGCGGCTCGCCGCCATGGAAGGCAGGGCCGACCTCGAACAGGGCCATATCCATGAAACCGCGCGCCTGATTGCGAGCAGCGGCCTGCAACAGACCGGGCAGCAGAGCGGGGCGCAGGTGGCTCATCTCGCTGGAAATCGGGTTTTCCAGCATGGTTTCATCCGTGCCGCCGCCAAACAGCGCCGCCGATTTCTGATCAATGAACGAGTAGGTGACGCATTCATTGTACCCCAGCGCGGCCGTGGTCCGACGGGCGATCTGTTCGCGTTTTTGCGCAGTGGACAGGATCATTTCGGGCACGCCCGCATCAACGCGCGGCAAAGGCTGGCTTTGCAGCTTGGTCAGCGACACGACGCGCGCAACCTCTTCGACCAGATCGGCCTCGCCCATCACGTCGGGGCGCCAGCTGGGCACGTGAGCCTGATTGCCCTCCAGACGGAAGCCCAGCTTGGTCAGGATCTGACGCTGTTCGGATTCCGGAATTTCCATGCCCACCAGCGACTGAATGCGCGCGGCGTCCAGTTTATAGGCGCGGCTGACATCCGGCACAGCGCCGGCAACCACCACATCCGAGGCCTCGCCGCCGCACAGGTCCAGGATCATCTGGGTCGCGTCATCCAGCGCCTGCATGTTGTATTCAGGGTCGATCCCGCGCTCGTTGCGATAGCGCGCATCGGTGTTGATTTTCAGCGCGCGGCCGGTCATCGCGATTTGGATACGGTCCCAATATGCGGCCTCAAGGAACACATTCACCGTGTCCTCGGTGCAGCCCGAATGCAGCCCGCCCATGATGCCGCTGATGGATTCCACGCCAGTGTCATCCGAGATCACCACCTGGCCTTCGCCGAAGGTGTAGTCCTTCTCGTCCAGGCCCATCATCGTCTCACCGCCCTTGGTGCGGTGGACGCGCAGGTTGCCCTGCACCTTATCCGCATCGAACACATGCAGCGGGCGGTTGCGATCATAGGTGAAGAAGTTCGTCACATCCACCAAGGCCGAGATCGGACGCAACCCAATCGCGGTCAGACGATCCTGCAACCATTGCGGGCTGGGGCCGTTTTTCACCCCCTTGATCAAGCGACCGGCGAACACCTCGCAGCCGTTTTCGGCGGTGTCTTCGTCGATGGTGACGGTGATCGGGCACGGGTACTGGCCTTCGATATGGGCGGTCTTGGCGGGCTTCATCGTGCCCAGACCGCGCGCCGCCAGATCCAGCGCAATGCCGCGCACTCCCAGGGCATCAGGGCGGTTCGGCGTGATCGCAATGTCGATCACCGGGTCCACCTTGGCGGGGTCGTTTTCGGCCAGCCAATCGGTGAATTTCTGGCCCACCTCGCCCGAGGGCAGCTCGATAATGCCGTTATGTTCGTCCGACAGCTCCAGCTCGCGCTCGGACGCCATCATGCCGTGGCTTTCGACGCCGCGGATGTTGCCGACGCTGAGCGTGACATCAATACCGGGGACGTAATCGCCGGGTTTGCACAGAACCACGGTGATTCCTTCACGTGCGTTGGGCGCGCCGCAGACGATCTGCTTTTCGCCGTCATCCGTGTCCACCTTGCAGACGCGCAGACGGTCGGCATCGGGGTGCTGCTCGGCGTGTTTGACCTTGGCCAGCGTGAAACTGGCCAGTTTCGAGGCCGGGTCGATGACCTCTTCGACCTCAAGACCCAGATCGGTCAGGGCATAGAGGATGTCATCCAAAGAGGCCTCGGTCTCGAGGTGCTCTTTCAGCCAGGAGAGGGTGAATTTCATTGGTCGGTCTCCTTGTGGAGAGAATTCAGAATAGCGTTCAAGGCAATGTCACAAGCAGAGCGCCCGAACCGGGGTGGGTGCGGAACGCGCCCGCCCATGGGGGCGGGTCGGGCGCGGCGCGCGGCTGGTGCCACGCGCGAGCTTGTCGACATCATCACCGCGACAGCCCCCCATGCAGGGTCGGCACGTCCAGGCTGGCAAACCCGTAATGGCGCAGCCAGCGCAGGTCTGAGTCAAAGAAGGCGCGCAGGTCGGGGATGCCGTATTTCAGCATGGCCAGACGGTCGATCCCGATGCCGAAGGCAAAGCCCTGGTACACCTCGGGGTCGATGCCACCGGCGGCCAGCACCTTGGGGTGCACCATGCCGCTGCCCAGAACCTCCAGCCAGTCATCGCCTTCGCCCACCTTGACCGAGCCATTGTCCCAGCGGCACTGAATGTCCACCTCGGCCGAGGGTTCGGTGAACGGGAAATGCGAGGCGCGGAAGCGGGTTTTCACATCCGTCCCGAAGAAGGCCGAGAAGAACTCTTCCAGCACCCATTTCAGGTTCGCCATCGAGATGTTCTTATCCAGCGCCAGGCCTTCGACCTGGTGGAACATGGGCGTGTGGGTCTGGTCATAATCGCAGCGATAGACGCCACCCGGACAGATGATCCGAATGGGCGCGCCCTGCGCCTCCATCGAGCGGATCTGCACCGGGCTGGTATGGGTGCGCAGCACATGCGGCGGACGATTGTCGCCTTCCGCGCGGTGCATATAGAACGTGTCCATTTCCGCCCGCGCGGGGTGGTGGCCGGGGATGTTCAGCGCGTCGAAGTTATACCAATCGGTTTCCACGCGCGGGCCTTCGGCGACGGCGAAGCCCATGTCGGCGAAGATCGCGGTGACTTCCTCGGTGACTTGGCTGACGGGGTGGATGGTGCCCTGGCGCTGCGGACGGCCCGGCAGGGTCACATCCAGCCATTCGGTTTTCAGGCGTTCCTCCAGCGCGGCATCGGCCAGCGCGGATTTCTTCGCGGCCAGCGCGCTGTTGATCTCATCCTTGAGCGCGTTCAGCCTGGGGCCCATGACCTGCCGCTCTTCGGGGGTCATTTTACCCAGTTCACGCATTTTCAGGGCAACCTCGCCCTTTTTGCCAACGGCCTGAAGGCGGATGTCCTCCAGCGCGTTTTCATCACCGGCGCCCGAGATCGCGCCCAGATACTTGTCTCTCAGATCGTCCATCCGACCCTCCGTTTCCGTTGGACCCCTGTTACCAGCACCGGCCCAAAACGCAAGAAGCCGCGAGACCCCAAAAGGTCCGCGGCTTCAAACTTGTGTCACCCAAGGTTGGGTTTACGCGAGCGCGGCCTTCGCCTTTTCGACGATGGCACCAAAAGCGGCGGGCTCGTGTACGGCCAGATCGGCCAGAACTTTACGGTCCACTTCGACGCCGGCCAGGTTCAGGCCGTTGATGAAGCGCGAGTAGGTCAGAGCCTCGTCATGCGAGCGCACAGCTGCGTTGATCCGCTGGATCCACAGGGCGCGGAAATTCCGCTTGCGGTTCTTACGGTCACGGGTTGCGTACTGGTTCGCCTTGTCGACGGCCTGACGGGCCACCTTGAAGGTGTTTTTGCGACGGCCGTAATAGCCTTTTGCGGCCTTGACGACTTTCTTGTGACGGGCGTGGGTCGTGGTACCACCTTTAACGCGGGACATTGTCTAAATCTCCTCTTAGCGGTCGTAGGGCATGTAGCCCTTGACGATCTTGGCGTCGGGGGCGGACAGCGTGGTGTTGCCGCGTGCGTCGCGAATGAATTTCTTGGTGCGTTTGATCATGCCGTGGCGTTTGCCGGCCTGACCTGCCAGAACTTTACCCGTGGCAGTCACCTTAAAGCGCTTTTTGGCGCTCGACTTGGTCTTCATCTTGGGCATTTCCGTCTCCTTGTCTTTCAAAGTCTTTCAAACGGTTTGAACACGACTCGGCATGCCTCTTCGGCCGGTCGTGCAGACAGGGGGGTGCTATACTGGGGTCCGTTCCGTCTGGCAAGCCGATTCTTAGACGAATTTGCCGATGACGCGGATGATCAGTTCGGGGATTTCGTCAAAGCGGTAACCGCCCACCTGCTGCGAATGCGCCCACACCATCATTCCGCCCCCCAGAATCGCCACAACCGAGGCCACGCGGGGCACGTGCCCGTCGCTCCAGGCCGACACCATGGACGGGACCGAGAATATGGCGATGAAAAGCCCCATCACAAAGACTGTATCGGGATCCATGGGCGCTCCTTGGTTAACGTCAGGTCAGATTAACCTGGGTCGGTTGCATAAATCAAACGCTCCTCGCAGGGGGCGACGCGCAGAATATTAGTGGTGCCGGGCTGGTTGAAAGGCACGCCGGCGACCACCAGAATCTGATCCGCTTCGGTGGCAAAACCCTGTTCCCGCGCTGCCCGCGCCGCGTTGACAACCGCCTGTTTGAAGCGCTCGACCTCATCGGTCATCACGCAGTTGGTGCCCCAGCTCAGCGTCAGCCGATGCGCCGTTTCCCGCACCGAGGTCATCGCGATGATCGGCACGCGCGGACGTTCGCGCGCCGTCAGCAGGGCCGTCGTGCCCGACTGGGTGTAACAGCAGATCGCCTTGATTTCGGTGGTTTCCGCGATCTCGCGCGCGGCGGCCACGATGCCTTCGGCCACGGTGCTGCGATCCGCATGGCGCGAGGCCTCGATGATGGCGGTATAGGTGGGGTCGTTTTCCACCTCGACGGCGACGTCATTCATCGTGGTCACGGCCTCGATCGGGTAGTGCCCGGCGGCCGATTCCGCGCTGAGCATGATCGCATCCGTGCCCTCATAGATCGCGGTTGCAACATCTGACACCTCGGCCCGCGTGGGCATCGGGCTTTCGATCATGCTTTCCAGCATCTGCGTGGCCACGATCACCGGCTTGCCCACGGCGCGGCATTTGCGGATCAGGCGTTTCTGGATGGGCGGCACATTGCTGACCGGCAGTTCCACCCCCAGATCGCCACGCGCCACCATCACCCCATCGCTGACCTCTAGGATGTCATCGAAACATTTCACCGCCGCGGGTTTTTCAATCTTCGACAGGATCGCCGCGCGCCCGGCGGCCAGCGCGCGCGCTTCGGCCACGTCCTCGGGGCGCTGCACAAAGCTCAGCGCCAGCCAGTCCACACCCAGCGCGCAGACGAACTCCAGATCCGAGCGATCCTTGGCCGACAGCGCCGCCAGGGGCAGCACCACATCGGGCACATTCACGCCCTTGCGATTCGAGATCACACCGCCAGTGACGACAGTACATTCGGCAAAATCCGGCCCGCAATCGGCGACTTTCAGACGGATTTTCCCGTCATTGACCAGCAGGCTGGCGCCCACCTCCAGCGCGGCGAAAATCTCAGGATGAGGCAGGCAGACACGATCCGCCGTCCCCTCGGCCGGGTCCAGATCCAGGCGGAAGGACGCGCCCTCGGTCAGGTTCTCTTCGCTATTGGCAAAGACCCCGACCCGCAGCTTGGGCCCCTGCAAATCGGCCAGAATACCGATAGGACTGTTCAAATCCTGCTCAACCTGGCGGATGATCGCGTGACGCTCGGCGATTTCTGCGTGACTGCCGTGGCTCATGTTCAGGCGAAAGACATCCGCGCCGGCCTCGTGCAATTTGCGGATCATGTCGTAATCATCCGATGCGGGCCCCAGCGTGGCCACGATTTTCACATTGCGATGCCGTCTCATTCTGTCATCCATATTGCTTTGGCGCACAAAAGCGCAAAATTCCGTGTTACCGCTAACCATATCCGCACAGGACACAAGCGGCAATTCCATTCCCTGCCATTTTGCCCTACAGCGTCAGCAAAGGACGTGAAAGTTTAATGACCTACGAACCATATGAAATTCTAGGCGCAGATCGGCCCGCACGCTGGCTGATCACCTGCGATCATGCGGCCAATACGGTGCCGCCCTTCGTCAACGATGGCCAGCTGGGCCTGGCAGCAGGCGATATGAACCGCCACATCGCCTATGACGTGGGCGCCGCCGGCGTCACCCGCGCCCTGGCCGCCGAGCTGAACGCCCCCGCGATCCTGTCCAATTTCTCGCGCTTGGTGATTGATCCGAACCGGGGCGAGGACGACCCCACCCTCTTGATGCGCCTCTATGACGGCACGATCATCCCCGCCAACCGCCACGCCGACCAGGCCGAGCTGGAGCGCCGCCTGAACCGCTGCTACCGCCCCTATCACACGGCGCTGGCAAAACTGGCGGCGCGGCAGGAAAACACCGTGATCGTGTCCATGCACAGCTTTACCCGGCAGCTTCAGGGTCGTGCCCCACGCCCCTGGCATATTGGCATTCTCTATGCGGCAGACGCGCGGTTCTCGGTCCCGCTGATCCGGCGGCTGGAACAGGAACCAGACCTGTGCGTCGGCGAAAACGAACCCTATGGCGGCCACCTTCCCGGCGACGCCATCGCCCGCCACGCCATCGCCTATGAACGCCAGAACACCCTGATCGAGCTGCGCAATGACCTGATCGAAACCCAGGAGCAGCAGATCGCCTGGGCCAAGCGGCTGGCCCCCATCCTGACCGCCACCCTAAAAGATTGCAGCAGCTGACACCTACCCATCATCAACACCCCGGAGGAGCCCATGACCCAGATCGACGATCAAACCCGCCTCGAAATCGAAGCCGCCGCCTTTCGCACCCTGCGCGCACATCTGATGGAAAAACGCACCGACGTGCAGAACATCGACTTGATGAATCTGGCCGGATTCTGCCGCAACTGCCTGTCGCGCTGGTACCAAGAGGCCGCCAACGAACGCGGCATCGCCCTGACCAAAGAAGAGGCCCGCGAAATCTATTACGGTATGCCCTATGACGACTGGAAAACCCAATTCCAGACCGAGGCAGCCCCCGAAAAGCAAACCGCCTTCAAGACCGCCTTCGCGCAAAACGTCGGCGAGAGGAAATAACCCTCCCCTTCCGCACGCAGCCAGGACAGGGCAGGACAGGACATGGGGCGCACCTACAACAGACTTCACCGCCCCGCCTGCCCCCAGGCTTCTTTTTGATCCAAATACTCCCGCCGGAGGCGTCACCGCCACACCACACGCGCCTCAATCATCTGACGAAACATCGCTGCCGCAGCCTCGGGCACCGGACGATACGTCATGCCCAGCGCGCGCTTCGATTTGCCATTGTCCCCCCGCCACGAATGGCCAAAACAGCGGGCCACCGTCTTGCGAGTGATCCGACGGCTAACCATCGGTCCGACCAGCCATAACAAGGCCTTGGGCAAGACCCGCTCAGGGGCCGGACAATCGGGGAATTCGGCCTTCAAAGCCCGCGCGATGTCCAGAAAACGATACACATCCTCGAACACCATGTGGCGCCCCTCGGCATCGGGCTCGAACCCGGCGCGCAGATGCGCCTGCGCCACATCGCGCACATCCACCATCCCGATCTCATAGGCCGGCACGCCTGATCTGAACGTCCCGTCCCCAAGCTGACGGATCAGATCAAAGGACTCGGACCCATGCGGCCCAGCCACGCCCGGCCCGACCACCAGACCGGGGTTGACCACCACCAGATCCCAACGCCCCTGCGCATTCGCCATCTCCCATGCGGCCCCCTCGGCCAGGGTTTTGGAATAGGCATAGGGCTGATGCGCCCGGCTGGACGAGGTGTTCCAGTAGGCCTCGGTCAGGACGCCGCCGGGAATGTCCCGCAAATCGGCCTGATCGCCAAACATGGCCGCAACCGAGCCGGTCAGCACCACCCGGCGCACGGTTGGGCTGCGATTGACGCTGCCCAGCACATTCCGCGTGCCCTTCAAAGCCGGGTCAATCAGATCGCGCTGCGGATCCTGACTATCCGACCGGAACGGCGAGGCCGTGTGAAACACCACCGCGCAGCCCTGCATCGCCACATCATAGGATCCGTCCAGCAACAGATCCGCACGAAACAGGCTTAGCGTGCCGGGCAGACGCTCTGCCATCCTGATCAACGCAGCGGCCTGCGCGCCCTGTGGGTCACGCACGGGGGCGTGGACAGTCAGACCTTGTTCCAGCAAGCGTT
Organism: Youngimonas ophiurae (nom. illeg.); assembly: GCF_049803795.1. Lineage (NCBI taxonomy): Bacteria > Pseudomonadati > Pseudomonadota > Alphaproteobacteria > Rhodobacterales > Roseobacteraceae > Thalassovita > Youngimonas ophiurae (nom. illeg.). The sequence continues at coordinate 204,262 of NZ_JBNAGJ010000004.1, read as the reverse complement.
TCACCAGCCACCCGGCCACATAGCCCGTGGCCCCCGTCACCATCACCGGGCTTATCTTAGACCTATCCGTCGCTATCTGCATCTGCCTTCCCCAAACGGAAAACGGCGCCCCGATGGGACGCCGCCAAAGACCGTCAGCCGCGGATCAAATCCCGGCCTTGATGCTTTCATCCAGGTAAATCTCGCGCAGACGCGGGGCCACCTTGCCCACTGTGCCGCCGCCAATCGCCACGCCGTCGATTTCCACCACCGGCATCACAAAGGCCGAGGCCGAAGTGAAAAACGCCTCATCCGCGTTCTGCGCCTCTTCGATGGTAAAGGGCCGCTCTTCGACCTCCATCTGTGCCTCGCGGGCGAATTTCAGCACGGCGGCGCGGGTGATCCCATGCAGAATGTCCGTGCCCAGGTTCCGCGTGATGATCTTACCGTCCTTGACGATATACGTGTTGTTGCTGGTGCCCTCGGTGACAAAGCCATCCTCGACCAGCCACGCGTCATCGCAGCCCGCCTTCTTGGCCATCATTTTCCCCATCGAGGGATACAGCAGCTGCACCGTCTTGATGTCACGGCGGCCCCAGCGGATGTCCTCGATCGAGATCACCTTGACGCCCTGCTTGGCCACGGGGTTGTCGGCCAGACCGGGCTTGTTCTGGGTGAACAGCACCACACCGGGACGGGTGGTTTCGGGATCAGGAAAGGCGAAATCACGATCGCCAGCCGAGCCGCGCGTGACTTGCAGATACACCATACCCTCTTCGATGCCGTTTTCAGCGACCAGCTTGCGGTGGATCTCAAGCAGATCGTCGAATTCGGGGGGCTTGGGCAGGTCCAGCTCGTTCAGCGAGCGCTCCAGCCGTTTGGCATGGCCGTCAAAATCGATCAGCTTACCGCCCAGAACGCTGGTCACCTCATAGACGCCATCCGCCATCAGAAACGCCCGGTCAAAGATCGAGATTTTCGCCTCGTCCTCGGGCAAATACTCTCCGTTCACATAAACAGTGCGGGTCATGGGCGTCTCCTTTGCTGGGCCGGGCTGTCACCGACATTTCGTTTCTTGTGCTACCCAAAACTTATCGCAGCCCCGGATGCAAGCGATTGGGCACAGGCAACGCGTAAAATCAGCCATGAATGCGTGCCAATGGGCTGTGCGGACCACAAAGCATCACCCCCATAGCGCGGCACTCGGAGGATGCACCCCCGCCGCATCAAAGCGCAACGCATTGTCCCGGTCTTCGGCCAACAGCAAAGGCCCGTCCAGATCTGTGATCATCGCCCCCTGCGCCACCAACGTCGCCGGAGCCATCGCCAAGGACGAGCCCACCATACAGCCAACCATCACCTGATACCCCTCGCGCAGCGCCTGATCGCGCAGCGCCAGAGCCTCAGTCAGACCGCCGGCCTTATCCAGCTTGATGTTCACCACATCGTACTTCCCCTTCAGCGCGGGCAGGCTGGCGCGATCATGACAGCTTTCATCGGCACAGACCGGCACCGGCCGTGCCATCCCGATCAGCGCATCGTCCTGACCGGCAGGCAAGGGCTGCTCCACCAAAGCCACCCCCAAACGCACCAGATGCGGCGCCAGATCGGCATAAACCTCCGCACTCCAGCCCTCGTTTGCATCCACGATGATCCGCGCATCCGGCGCTCCCGCCCGAACCGCCTCCAGCCGGGGCATGTCATCCGGCGTTCCCAGCTTGATCTTCAACAACGGGCGAAACGCGTTCTTCTGCGCCTGCGCGCGCATTTCATCGGGCGCAGCCAGCGACAGAGTATAAGCCGTCACCTCAGCCCCCGGAGCCGGCAACCCCGCCAGGCTCCACACCCGCTTGCCCGCCGCCTTCGCCTCCCAGTCCCACAGCGCACAGTCCACCGCATTCCGCGCCGCGCCAGCAGGCAACAAATCCTGCAAGCCCGTCCGGGACACCTCACTCGGCAACCCCAGAATCTCTTGCGTCACCGTTTCCAAAGTCTCGCCATAACGCGCATAGGGCACACATTCCCCCCAGCCGCTCACCCCGTCACGCTCCACCCGCACGGTCAACACCTGCGCCTCGGTCCGGCTGCCGCGCGAAATGGTAAACACCTGCGCCAGAGGAAACACATCCCGCTCCACGGTAATCGTCATCCGCCCCGCCCCGCTTCTTTCTGATCTCAAATACTCACTGCACCGGCCCACCCAAACCGCGGGCCGTCCGTCATTTCATCAGATCGCCGCCAAAGCGTCCACCAGCTTACCCGCGCCGAAACGGAACGGATCGGTCGCCGGCAGGCCCAGATCGGCCTCCACCCCGGCGAGATAGTCCAGCGCCTCCGCTTCGCTCATATGCTGCGTGTTGATCGCATAGCCCACAACCTGCGCATCCGGATTCGCCACCCGCGCCAGAGACAAAGCCATATCCCGCACCGCCTCAAGACTGGGCAGGCTGTATCCGGGCAAACCGCGCATATGCGCGCGGGTCGGCTCGTGACAGACCACCAGCGCGTCCGGCTGTCCGCCATGAATCAGCGCCATGGTCACACCTGAATAGGACACATGGAACAGGCTGCCCTGGCCCTCGATGATGTCCCAGTGATCCGGGTCATTATCCGGCGTGATATACTCGATGGATCCGGCCATGAAATCGGCAATCACCGCATCCAGAGGCACCCCGTCACCTGTAATCAGAATCCCCGTCTGCCCTGTGGCGCGAAAATCGGCCTTCATCCCGCGCGCGCGCATTTCCTTTTCCAGACACAGCGCGGTGTACATCTTCCCGACCGAGCAATCCGTCCCCACGGCCAGTACGCGTTTGCCCGTCCGCTTGACGCCATTGGCGATCGGATAGTCCACCTCGGGCACCCGCACATCATGCAGCGCGCGGCCGCAGGCCTCGGCCACGGCGACCAGATCGGGCTCGTCCTTCAGCAGATTATGCAGGCCGCTGGCCAGATCGAAGCCCTCTTCCAGCGCGGTCACCAGCACCTTTTTCCACGCGGGGCTGATCACCCCACCCCGGTTGGCCACGCCGATCACCAGCGTTTTCGCCCCGGCGGCCCTGGCCTGTTGCAGGGACATGTCGGTCAGGCCCATGTCCGCCTTGCAGCCCTCCATCCGGAACTGGCCGACAGCGAATTCCGGGCGCCAGTCCTTGATGCCCTGCGCCACTTTGGCGGCCAGCTGATCGGGCGCGTCGCCCAGGAACAGAAGATACGGAGTCTCAATCATGTCACGGCCCTTTGCGGATATTTGTCACCGCCAAGTGTTCCGGTTTCAGACGGGCAAGTGTTTGCAAATGCAGAAGCGGATTCGCCACAAGCGCAAGATTCTTCGAATTTGCCCCCGAAATTTCGAAGAAATCCCCTCTGCCCCATGGGCACCATACCCCGCACACGCCGCAGCGCGGCATGATGTGCCGCAGTCGCAAAATAAGCTTGCGAATATTCGCGCAATTTAATAACCCTCACCACCAGAATTACGTAATTTCCTTACCCGAAAGGTCTGCACATGAGCTTCCGCCTTCAGCCCACGCCGATTGCCCGCCCGAACCGCTGCCAGCTGTTTGGACCGGGCTCGAACACCAAATTGTTTGCAAAGATGGCCGCCTCGGCGGCGGACGTGATCAACCTGGATCTCGAAGATTCGGTTGCGCCCTCTGACAAAGACGCCGCCCGCGCCAATATCATTCAGGCGATCAGCGAATATGACTGGGGCAACAAAACCCTGTCGGTGCGCATTAACTCTTTGGACACACCCTATTGGTACAAGGACGTCGTGGATCTGCTGGAACAGGCAGGTGAACGCCTGGATCAGATCATGATCCCCAAGGTCGGCTGCGCCGAGGACATCTATGCCGTGGACGCGCTGGTCACCGCGATCGAGGCCGCAAAGGGCCGCACCAAGAAGATCAACTTCGAGGTGATCATCGAATCGGCTGCCGGCATCGCTCATGTCGAGGAAATCGCCGCCGCCTCGCCGCGTCTGGTGGCCATGTCGCTGGGCGCTGCGGATTTCGCGGCCTCGATGGGGATGCAGACCACCGGCATCGGCGGCACGCAGGAAAACTACTACATGCTGCGCGACGGCGTGAAGCACTGGTCCGATCCGTGGCACTGGGCGCAGGCCGCCATCGTTGCCGCCTGCCGCACCCATGGCGTTCTGCCGGTGGACGGGCCCTTTGGCGATTTCTCGGATGATGAGGGCTATATCGCGCAGGCGAAACGCTCGGCCACGCTGGGCATGGTGGGCAAATGGGCGATCCACCCCAAGCAGATCGCGCTGGCCAACCAGGTGTTCACCCCGTCGGAGGAAGACGTCACCGAAGCGCGCGAGATTCTGGCCGCGATGGAGCAAGCCAAGGCCAATGGCGAAGGCGCGACGGTTTACAAGGGGCGTTTGGTGGACATCGCCTCGATCAAACAGGCTGAGGTGATCGTCGCCCAGGCCGAGCTGATCGCAAACAGCTAAGACCGAGCGCCATAAGAATTGGGAAAGGGGGCCTGAGCGGCCCCCTTTTTTTTCTTGCCGCCGCCGTAGCGCCCATTTGAGTATTTGAAGAGCAAAGAAGCGGGTCAGGCGCGGTCGTCCTTGGGGGAGCCCATCACGACAAAAGAGGTGATCGCCGCCACCTGAGGCAAAGTGCCCAGAACGTCAGTGTGGAACCGTTTGTAGGCCACCAGATCGGCGGCCTCGATGCGCAGAAGGTATTCGCGCTCGCCGGTGATGTTGTGACATTCACGGACCTCGGGGGCCAGTGCGATGGAGCGTTCGAAGCTTTCCTGTGCGTCTTTGGTGTGCCTGCTGAGCCCCACCGTGACATAGGCCACGAACCCCACCCCCATGGCCTGCGGGTTCAGCACGGCACGGTAGCCCGAAATCACCCCGGCGCGCTCGAGCTCTTGTACCCGGCGCAGGCAGGCCGATGGCGACAGGCCGACGCGCTCGGCCAGTTCAAGGTTACTGATCCGCCCATCCCGAGACAGGTGGCGCAATATTTCCTGATTTTTATGGTCTATCTTCGTCATTTGTTGTGAATTTTGCCTGATGATCGTCAAGTTTTCAATTTCAATGCGTCAGTTCCGCAATATTCAAGTGCAATGAGTTATGACATACTGACCGCGCTTGCGGGATTTGCCTTTGTGACTTCGATCACGCCCGGACCGAACAACCTGATGCTGATGGCGTCGGGGGCGAATTACGGATTTCGCCGCTCCATTCCGCATATGCTGGGGATCGGGATCGGGTTTACGGTGATGGTGATCGTCGTGGGCCTGGGGCTGATGCAGGTTTTCGATGCTCTGCCGCTGAGCTATGTGATTCTGAAATACGCGGGCATGGCCTATCTGTTGTGGCTGGCCTGGAAGATCGCCACGTCAGAGATGCCCGACACACGTGCCGCTCAGGGACGCCCGATGAGATTCATTGAGGCTGCATTGTTTCAGTGGGTCAACCCCAAGGCCTGGCAGATGGCGCTGACCGCGATCACGCTTTATGCGCCCGAGCGGACGTTTGTGTCGATCCTGCTGGTGGGCGGGGTTTTTGGCATGATCAACCTGCCCAGCGTCAGCACCTGGACTGTTCTGGGGCAGCAGATGCGGCGCATCCTGTCCAGCCACCGTCGGCTGATCGCATTCAATTGGACGATGGCGCTACTTCTTGTGGCGACTCTGGTTCCGGTCATGTAACGTGGGGGAATGCACCTGACTTGTTTGCATACGGCTCATGTCCATTGCGCCACGTTTGACGGCCTGAGGGACCGGATCACTCCGGGCACCGAGATTGAGCACATCGTTCGCAAGGATTGGCTGGAACGGGCGCAATCCGGCATTGATTCTGACCTGGAAGCAGAAATCACCGCCGAGATTGAGGCCATCGAAACCCCGGTGATTTGCACCTGTACCACCCTTGGCAAAGTGGCCGAAGAAGCAGGGGCCATCCGCATCGACCGGCCGATGATGCAGCGGGCGGCCGAAACCGCCGGAGATGTGCTGCTGGCCTATGCGCTCAAATCTACCGAGACCCCCAGCAACGATCTGCTGCGCGAGGAAATGGAGAAGGCGCGCAGCCCCTATCAGATCGCGCCCCTGTTGCTGGACCGGCACTGGCCTTTGTTCGAATCCGGGCGGCCTCATGCTTTTGCCCGCGGGATCGCGATGGATATTCGTGCCGCCCTGACGCAGCGCAGTGGGATACGCGCGGTTGTGCTGGCCCAGGCCTCGATGGCGGGGGCGGCGATGTTGCTGTCGGATCTGAACGTGCCGGTGCTGGCCTCGCCGGTACTGGCGCTCAAGGCTGGGCTGTCGCAGCTATAGGCCGCACGCCTCTGGCCCGAATTGCAGCCCTGAAATCATGCTGTGTTGCATCCGGACGCTGGGGAAGCCATATATCACCCCAACCACGGTGGAGAACGATGCATGACCAACTACCTCGACTTTGAACGCCCGCTGGCAGAAATCGAAGGCAAGGCCGAAGAGCTGCGGGCCATGGCCCGCCAGAACGAGGAAATGGACATCGAGGACCAGGCCGCCGCGCTGGACAAAAAAGCCGACGAGCTGCTGCGGGATCTGTACAAGAACCTGACCCCCTGGCGCAAATGTCAGGTGGCCCGTCACCCCGAACGTCCGCATTGCAAGGACTATATCGACGCGCTGTTCACCGAATACACTCCCCTGGCCGGGGACCGGAACTTTGCCGACGATCACGCCGTCATGGGCGGGCTGGCCCGGTTCGAGGACACCCCCGTCATGGTGATCGGCCATGAAAAGGGCAATGACACCAAATCCCGGATCGAACGGAATTTCGGCATGGCCCGCCCCGAGGGCTATCGCAAGGCCGTCCGCCTGATGGAGATGGCCGATAAATTCGGCCTGCCGGTGATCACCCTGGTGGACACTGCCGGGGCCTATCCGGGCAAGGGCGCAGAAGAGCGCGGCCAATCCGAGGCCATCGCCCGCAGCACCGAAAAATGCCTGCAAATCGGCGTGCCTCTGGTCAGCGTGATCATTGGCGAGGGCGGCTCGGGTGGGGCTGTGGCCTTTGCCACGGCGAACCGCGTGGCGATGCTGGAACATTCGGTTTATTCCGTGATCTCGCCCGAAGGCTGCGCCTCGATCCTGTGGAAAGACGCCGACAAAATGCGCGAAGCCGCCGAGGCCCTGCGCCTGACTGCGCAGGATCTGAAAAACCTGGGCGTCTGCGATCGCATCATCCCCGAACCCATGGGTGGCGCGCATCGCGATCGCCCCCGGATCATTGCCGATGTGGGCAAGCAGATCGCGCAGATGCTGGCCGAGCTGAACGGAAAATCCGGCAAGAAACTGATTGCGGATCGCCGCACCAAATTCCTGGAACTGGGCAAGAAGGGCCTGGCGGCCTAACTGTGGATGATCGCCTCGATCCCCAACGAGGCGATCAGACGGTAGTAGCCAAACAGCACCGCGACAAAGAACACGATCAGGATCAGTTCGTGTTTGAAGTGATGCGCGTGGAAAAACGCGCGGTCGCGGTGGTGCAGCACATCCATCAGCTCGTCTCCGAAACGGATGGACAGGAAAGTCCCGGCCACAGACAGCACAACGATCCCCCAATAGGGCCAGGGCGTCAGGACAATCTGGTGCAGCAGCCGCGTCAGCAGCGTCGTCTCATAATACTGCGGCGCCCAGAACAGCACTGCGGCGTTCAGCCCGATGGCGATGGCCCAGACGGCCAGCTCGGACAGGACCATGCGAATGCCAAACAGCAGGCGAAGCGGGAAATCCAGCAGGAACCCGGCATCGGCAACGGGCGTGCACAGGACGAAAAAGCTCCAGGTCAGGCCAGCCGCGATGCCCCCGGTTGCGAAATCGTATTTCAGCCCCAGATACAGGAAATACCCCACCAGCAAAGCGCAGAGCGCGGCGAATTTCAAAATGACTTGGGTCTTGGGATGCGAGTCGGTCATGTCGCTGATCTTGCGCCGTTTTTGCCGGGACGCAAGGGGCCTAGCTGGCCAGCATCTTCAAACCCTGCGTGACATCCGAGCGCACCGCCAGGCGCAGCCCCGGTTCGTCCCCGGCCTTCAATGCGGCGATGATCAGCCGGTGGTATTGCGGCGGCTCTTTGCGGCGCAGACGGCCGTACAACGCGCGCATCGTCGGCCCCAGTTGCAGCCACACCGTTTCCGCCATGGCCAGCATCGCAGGGGCCTGCGCCCGCAGATAAAGTGTCCGGTGAAATTCCAGATTCGTGCGGATATAGCCGACAGCATCCTGATTGGTGACCATCTCGGACACGGTGTTGTTGATGCTTTGTAGCCGGTCGATCAGCGCCATATGCGCCCGCGGCAGGGCGCGGCTGGCCAGTTCGACCTCTAGCAAGGCGCGCAGAACCGCCAGTTCCTCGATCCGTTCATTGCTTAGCTCTGGGGTGGACACCCGCCCCGAGCTGGACATCTGCAACGCCCCCTCGGCCACCAGCCGGTTCACCGCCTCGCGCGCAGGAGTCATCGACACGTCGAATTCGCGGCCCACCCCGCGCAGGGTCAGCGCCTCCCCCGGAGCGATCTCTCCATGCAGAATCCGGCCGCGCAAACCGCGATACACGCGTTCATGCGCCGATGTATTCGGATCTGGGCGGGTCGAAACGAGCATAGCCACTTGTGATCACAAATCGGGGTGCCGTCAATCTAGAACCGATAGCGATGCAAATAACTGCCCTGATCGCGCAGCCATTTTCGCGCGGTCTCATGCGGGCCATGAATGCGCGCCACCGTGTCCCAGAAGGCCTGCGAGTGGTTCATCTCCGCCAGATGGGCCACCTCATGCGCGGCGACATAAGACAGGATTTCGGGCGGAGCCATGATCAACCGCCACGAATACATCAGCCGCCCCTGCGACGAACACGATCCCCAGCGCGACCGCGTATCGCGAATCGTCAGACCTGTGTAATCGCGCCCCAAACGCGCCGCAAAATGATCCGAGGCCGCCGCCAGCCGATCACGCGCCAGCTCGCGCAGCCAGCCCTGCACACGCGGGGCGGCGCGCTCGGCCTGACCCGGCAGGCCCAGGCGGTCCTCTTGCAGCACGACCCGCCGCCCCGGCACCATTTCCAGCCGCCGCATTTGCCCCTCGACCGGGATTTCCACGCCGGGGGCAACCGGGATCAGATCGGGCTGCCGGCCCAGGTGGCCGCGAATCCAGTCAGCCTTTTCATGCGCGAATTCCAGCGCCTCGGCCTCCTGCACACCATGGGGCAGCGTCATCACCACACGCCCGTCCAGCCCCGACACGCGCAAAGATATCCGCCGCGCCCGCGCGGATCTGCGCAAATGCACCGAAATCGGGGGGTTGCCGGGCAGGACATGATGTCCCATATCGCCTCCTGTCTGCGAATCCTGTTGTAAGCCGCGAAAGCCTTTGACACACAGGGCCTGTTATGGCAGTTGGCGCGGATCGTCGACAAGACCACATGGATCAAGAGGGGATTACCCATGCCTAAGGAAGAATGGGGCACCAAACGCGTCTGCCCAACCACCGGCAAGCGGTTTTATGACCTGAACAAAAACCCGATCGTCAGCCCCTATACCGGCGAGATCGTTGAAACCGACTCGACCAAGAGCCGCATGATCGCCGCAGATGCCGAAGATGCGGCCACCAAGAAAATGCGCGAAGCCGAATCCGACAGCGAAGCCGATGTTCTGGACGACGACGTCGATGTCGAGCTGGACGACGATCTGCTGGATGATGAAGACGATGATAACGTCTCGCTGGACGAGCTGGCAGACGTTGCATCCGACGACAACGACGACTCGTAATCGCGCCATCATAAAAAGTTTCCAGGGGCGGAATTTTCCGCTTGATCCCGCCCCCGGCTTCCCATAGATAGCGGCGCACGGGCCAAGATGGCCCACAGGTTTGGGGCCTTAGCTCAGCTGGGAGAGCGCCTGCATGGCATGCAGGAGGTCAGCGGTTCGATCCCGCTAGGCTCCACCAAATCCTCTATAAAATTGTCGTTTAACCTGCCCTAGGGCAGAAGACCCGCGCCCCGTGCAACAGGTCTCTGAGCCGGGAAATCCCACGCATCGACAGCGCGTTTGACAGACGCTGCCCAAAACGATTTCCTGCGTCAAAAGCCGGAGATCGCCCATGCAACGCTTTGAAACGATACGCTACGATCTGAAGGATCGGGTCGCCGTTATTACGCTGAACCGACCCGAGGTTTTGAATGCCTTGTCGCGCCGGATGCGCAGCGAACTGGCGGCGGCCATACGGCAGGGGCACGCGGATCCGGACTGCCGCGCCATCGTGCTTACGGGCGCAGGCCAGCGCGCTTTTTGCGTTGGTATGGACATGAAAGCGCCCCCCGCCCCCGCAGGCACCCCCGCGCCCGATTGCCCCATGCAGGCGCTGGCGGCCTGTGACTGCCCTGTCATCGCGGCGATCAACGGTTTTGCCATCACCGGCGGGCTGGAGCTGGCACTGGGGTGCGATCTGATTCTGGCTGCGGACACCGCCAGCTTTACCGACACCCACGCACGGATCGGCGCTCTGCCCGGCTGGGGGCTGTCGCAACGGCTGTCGCGCCGGATCGGGCTGCCCCGCGCCCAGCAGATGCACCTGACCGCCGCACGTATTGACGCACAGACAGCTCTGAACTGGGGCCTGGCCCAGCAAGTGACTCCTCTGCCCGATCTGCTGCCTGCCGCGACCTCTCTGGCCCAAGAGATGGCCCAGCACGATCCGGCAATCATCGCCGAGCTGAAGCGGCTGGCCCGTCAGGGCCATGAAATGCCGCTACAGGACGCCCTAACGCTGGAGGCACAGGCCGCAGCCGCATGGAGAGACCGGCCAGCCTAGCCCTCTGCCGCGAAACAGGGGGCCGGGCGCCACATTGCAGGGTCTTCTTGTTGTAAAACGCGCAGCGCCCGCAGAATGTTCTGTGCGCCCAACTGATCGGCAAATGTCGCGATGCCCCCGCAATCTGCCGGAACCCCCAGAACCCGCACGCTGATCAGATCCAGATCTGCGGGGGCGACACCGTTTTCGACCATCCAGCCTGCCTCGTTCATCAGCGCCAGCAGAATCCGCAGCCTCAGAGTGTCTGCGTCAAATACACGGGTAGCGACGCCGGCAAAATACGCCTCTTCACGGCACAGATCCTCGACCAGCGGATCAATCACTTTGCCGCCCCCCCCAGGATAGCGATACCAGCCGACGCCCGCCTTTTTGCCCAGACGCCCCTCTTGCACCGCGCGGTCGGCGATCAGGCTGTAGCGCCGCGCCGGATCGGGCTGGCGGCGCTGTCGCAGCGCATAGGCCACATCGGTGCCGATCAGATCCTGCGCCTCATAGGGGCCCATGGCAAATCCGAACAGCTCCAGCGCCTCGTCGATGTCCCAGGGTGTTGCGCCCTCCAGCAGCAACAGGTCGGCCACATCCAGCATGTGCATTTGCAGCCGCTGCGACACGAACCCCAATGCCGGAGCCCTGAGCACGCAACGCCCCAGCCGCGCCGCCAGAGCATTGGCCGATGCAACCGCGTATTCCGTGGCCTCGTCCGCCCCCGCCAGTTCCAAAATCCCCGCCCCGTGATTGGCCCCCAGCAGGCGCGCAGGATGGGTGGTTTGCGCACGCAGCGCAGACAGATCCGCCCCCGCCAGATTAACCATAAACAAGTCCGCCTGCGGTGCCTTGGCGGTGATCTTCTGCAACAGCGCGGCCTTTTCATCCAAAGGTCCGGCCCCACAATCGACGATGACCGCGCATTCCGTCAGATCGTCCAGCCGGGCGGTCAGGCGGACATTCTTGGGGATGCGCCCTTGCATGTTGCGGGTCAGGAAGAACGTGGCGCGCTCCAGGCTGGCGGCGTCCTCTTCCAGGAAAACGGCGTCCAGCCCGCTCTGCGCCACCTGAACGGCCAGCCCCAGGCCCGCAGCCCCGCCGACCACACCGATTTTTCCGGACAGTTCCAGCGCCCCGGCAGGCCGCCCAAGCCCCGCCACATGCGCCCGGTTCCGCGCACGCGTCACATCGTCCAAATCAGAGATCAGAGGGATTTTCACGCGGTCCCGCCCGTCATCCCAGGAACTTGTTGTCCTTTATCAGCGCCAGCAGCTCGGCCAAGGACTGATCCAGCGCCTTGCCCGACGTGTCCAGACTGACCTGCGCCTTTTCATACAGCGCCTCGCGGCTGGTCAGGATCGCCTTCAGCTCTTTCATCGCTTCGGGATTGTCGGCCATCGGGCGAGTGTCGCCCTGCGCCTGAACGCGCTCCATATGTTCCAGGGGCGAGGCCTTGACCCAAATGGTATGGAAGCGATTCAACAGCGTCGTATAGGTGTCCGGCGCGGCCACGATCCCGCCCGCAACGGCCAGGATCATCGTGTCATGCGTCTGCACCACGCGGGTGACGGCCTGCGCCTCTAGCTTACGGTATCCTTCCTGACCATAAAGCGCCATGACCTCATTCACGGGCATTCCGGATTGTTCTTCGATTTCGCGGTTCAGCTCGACAAAGGGGATATTCAGCGCCTGCCCGGCCCGCTGGCCCAGCGTGGATTTCCCAGCGCCGCGCAGACCGATCAGACAAATCCGCTGCGCCCGCATTTCCTGCGCGCTTTCGGGGCGCAGCAGGTGCATCACCCGCTGGCGCGTTTCCGTGTTGGCCGAGCGGTACAGATCCGACACATGCAGCGCCTCGGAATTCCAGGGGTCGTCCTCGGTCATCAGCCATTCGATACGGTGATCCAATGCGATGGCCACCCGCTGCAACAGCCCGATCGAGATATTACCCTCTCCGGCCTCAAGCTGCGCCAGATAACGCGGAGAGACCCCCGAGATTTCAGACAGAACCCGGCGCGGGATGCCCTTGCGTTCCCGCGCTTTGCGAACCCGCTCTCCTACGCGGGTGATCAGGGTGCGAACCTCGTCCTCGCCCAAAGAGCGGGATTCACTGGGGGTAGATTCCCCCCGGAAGTTCGTAATTTCACCCATATTGCCCTTGCCTTATGCGGAATAGCGCAAAAAGCCCAAAATCTATGCACTATAGTTCACACGATAGCGCGTATTCCGGACCTTGTGCAAATTATTTCGACAAGCCGCAAGGGGTTACACCGTTGTCACGTCCACCAGCAGCGGCGTCACAATGTCAACGATCTCGGCCGGGGGCTTCTGTTTGCGAAATTCCGAGGCCACGGTAAAGACGCACACGAACTTGCCGGTAAAGCACACCACATCGTCCTGGCGGGCAATCACCCGAAACGCGATCGAGGTCTCGCCCAGCTTTACCGGATCCACCTGGCACATCAGCCGATGGCGCGGCGTGACCGGCGCAGAGAAGTCCAAACTCATGTGCACGAAAGGCGTGCCGACATCGCGGTCCAGTTCCATCTGGAACCAGCCATCTCCGCCCAGGTGCGTTTCCCACCAGGCGTTGATGGCATCCAGCGCGAACCACGGCAGCCGCGCGGTATAAGCGATCCTGGCCGGATCGCAATCGCCCCAGGTGACGCGGATTTCATGGACAAAATGAGGGGATTTCTCAGGCATGTTCAGTATGTCTCAACGTGGTATCTGCCTTCTTCGCGCATCGTGTCACGCAGGGCAACCCACTGTGTCCCGATGCTTTCCGCAATATTGGTAAAGGCCTTCTCCACGCCTTCCTCCATCCCGCGCAATCCACAGATGTAGATATGCGTATTTGGATCGGACAGCATCTCGGCGACGGCATCCTCTTCGGCGGCAAGGCGATCCTGAACGTATTCCTTGGGCTGGTCCGGCAGCCGGCTGAAAACCATATGAGTTTTCAGCAAAGCGTCAGAAACTTTCTTTAATGGGCCAAAGTACGGCAGGGAATCCGGGGATCGTGCACCAAAGAACATGGTCATGCCGCCCGATTTGCTGCCTACCGTGCGCTGCCGGCGCATGGTAAACGCCCGCATCGGCGCCGAGCCCGTGCCAGTACAGATCATCAACAGACGCGCCTGCGGATCGTCGGGCATCAGGAAGGTCGCGCCAAACGGGCCGGTCACATTCACCTTATCGCCCGACTTCAGGTCGCAGACGTAATTCGAACACAGCCCCTTATCCTCGCGCTTCACGGTCAGGGATACGTTGCCAAAATTCGGGCGCTCTCCGTCGCGGGGGCTGGACACCGAATACAGCCGCGGCAGATGCGGGTTTCCGCCTGCGTCCTGGCCCGGCGGCAGGATGCCGATGCTTTGTCCTTCAAGCACGGGGAACGTGTCGTCGAAGCTGAGAATGATATGGCGGATGTCGCTGTCCGAGCCCTGCTCGGTCAGCCGGTAATTGCCCTGCACGGTGGCCACAATGGGATTGGCCAGATTGTACATATTCACCGTAGGCTTGGCCGCCGATTTGGGTGCGGTGGCTTTGCCGCCTGCTCCGGCATGAGCCTCGGCCAGCAGGGCGGCCATGCTTTCGTCCAGCGCCTCGATGCCGCCAGCGGCTTCGTTCTGAGTGATTTCCTGCTGCGCGGGCAGCTCCATCCAGCCGAATTGTTCGTCCACCGAATAGGGCGCGTTCACCACGCGCCATTCGTCAATCGAGCCCGTCGGACAGACCGGAATACAGGACATGCAGTAATCGCATTTATCCGCGTCAACGACGACGTTGTTGTCATCATGAACGATGGCTTCGACCGGGCAGGTCATCTCGCATGTGTAGCAGCGGATGCAAATCTCTGGGTCGATCAGATGTTGTTTGATCGGCTTGTTCATAGGCTTGGCTTCCAAGTTCGCGCGGTTGGAGTTTCAGGGCTGCCGGGACAGAATCACGAGCGTTTCAGGACCACTTCGGGAAAGGTCATGACTTCGATCAGGGCCTGGCACAGCCCCTGGCAATTGGTGCATCCCACACAATTTCCGCCCAGTTCGGACACAGCGATCCCCACCTCTGAGGTCTTGGGGGCCTTGGCGATTTGACGGTCTACTCCCATTTTCTCCTCCCTTTGCAACAAGTCACAGGCCGGGGCGGGTGCATCGCCCCGGCCGCTTTTTCGATTACGCCATGTGGAGTTTGACGTATTCGAAATCACCGGGTTTGTTGTCGATCCCCACCTTGGGCGGGCTGATCCAGCTGGCGTATTTGCCGGGCTCGTAGATCGGCGTCATCAGCGACTGGATGAAATCGCCATCCGCATGGGTCGGCAGCCAGTCGTTGACCTTGGCATCGTATTCGGCACCCGACAGCAGGTTCCCTTCGGGGTCAAAGTTGTGGCCCGCGAAGACGCCGATCTGCCGGTGGAAGCTCTCATGCGGGAGCTTCATTTCGAACTCGATCCCCGCCTTTTCGATGATCTTGTTCCAGCGGCCCACGCCACCTGCGGCATCGCGGCTATAGTCATCGCGCAGGCGCATGTTGATTGCGGTCAGGGCGGGCACCTCTTTCTGAACGACTTTGCCATCCTCCAGATCCCACACGGTGTAGGTGTCGTTGGTCAGCTTGTGATCGTCGTCGATGCGGTTCTCCATGTAGCGGCCCTTGACCCCCGCATTGAAGGCATTCGCCGCGTTGGTAGACACTTCCTGGCCGAACAGATCCAGGCTGAGCGTGTAATGCAGGTTCAGCTTTTTCTGGATGGTCGGCAGGTCGATAACCCCCAGATCGCGGATCTTGTTGATGTCATAGGGATCGGTGATACCGTTTTCGTTCATCACTTCGCAGGTGCGCTGAATGGTGCGGCCCACGCCGGTTTCACCCACGAACATGTGGTGGGCTTCCTCGGTCAGCATGAAACGGCAGGTGCGCGACAGCGGGTCAAAGCCCGACTGCGCCAGCGATTCCAGCTGCATTTTACCGTCACGGTCGGTGAAATAGGTGAACATGAAGAAGGACAGCCAGTCCGGAGTTTCCTCGTTAAAGGCGCCCAGCATACGGGGGGCCTCTTCGGATCCGGACGAGCGGCGCAGCAGGTCATCGGCCTCTTCCCGGCCATCCTTGCCGAAGTATTTCTGCAACAGATAGACCATCGCCCACAGGTGGCGGCCTTCCTCGACGTTCACCTGGAACAGGTTGCGCATGTCATACAGCGACGGCGCGGTCAGACCCAGGAACCGCTGCTGTTCAACCGAGGCCGGCTCGGTATCGCCCTGAATGACGATCAGGCGCTTCAGCATATTGCGATATTCGCCGGGAACCTCTTGCCACGCGGGCTCGCCTGCGTGTTCACCGCACGGGATGCGGCGGTCTTCGACCTGCGGAGCCAGCAGAACACCCCAGCGGTATTCGGGCATTTTCACATAGTCGAACTTAGCCCAGCCCTTGGGGTCCACCGACACGGCGGTCCGCAGGTACACCAGCGACTGCTGAAAATTGTCGGGGATCAGGTCAGACCACCAGTTGATATAGCCGGGGTGCCATTTTTCCAGCGCCTTCAGAACGCGTTTATCCGAGCTAAGCCCCACGTTGTTGGGGATCTGCGTGTCATAGCTGACATTGATAAGATCAAGCATTTCTCTCTCCCTTTCGGGGACGACAAGGTCGCCCTTTTACACTCGTTGCATGTTGTATTCGCCGCGCACGCCAGTGCCGTAGCGCTGCAATGCGCCATCCGCGCCCACCGCATTCGGCCGTTGGAAAATCCAGTTCTGCCAGGCGGTCAGCCGGCCGAAGATGCGGGTTTCCATGGTTTCCGGCCCGGCAAAGCGCAGGTTTGCCTCCATTCCGGTCATCGCATCGGGGCTGAAGCTGGCGCGTTCCTCCATGAAAATGCGGATTTCATCATCCCAGTCGATGTCATCCAGAATATAGGTGACCAGACCCAGAGCATCGGCCTCTTCGGCCTCGATTTCCGCGCCGATCCGGGTTTTCAGCGTCTCGACGGCCTCAGGAGCGCCCAGGAAACGCGTGTCCAGGCGGCTAAGGTCATTGCCCATCGGATAGGTGCCAAAGTTGCTGTTTGACAGTACGATCTTGGCCATCGGGCGATTGTCGCCTTCGAACTCGTCTTCCATCATATAGGTCCGGTCCACGGCGAACAGCAGCTCGGCCAGCACCCCCACGAAACACGAGCCATGCTCGACCAGAGCCACCAGCGAACGCGAGGTCACATCAATCCGTTTCAGGACACGTTTCCAATATTGGATGATCTCATTGGCCAGCCAGTGATCGGCATTGTCCAGCAGCAGGGCTTCGTTCGCCAGCACGGCCTGAGCATCGCCCTGGGTGCGGATGGTCCACAGGCCCAGCTCTTTTTCATTGTTGCGCAGGTGCAGGATCGCATCGTCCAGCTCGCGCGCCAGGCGCAGCAGATAGGACTGATCGCCCAGGGCGACCAGCGCGTCAATCGAGCCAGGCGCGCCACCATCCGGACCATTCAGCGTGATGGTCACCTTACGGCCCGCGCGGTCCAGCTCGACCTCGACCAGAGAGTAGCTGATCGCATCCTCGGAAATACTGCGCTGAATCGGGTTCAGCGCGATGCCCTGAGTGGCCTTGGTGGGCGCAGCCCCCGCGAATTCACGGGCCCGTTCGTCAACCACCGCATCGAATTTCGAGTTCGGAACGACTTCGTCCACCAGACGCCAATCCTGAGCGCGCTTGCCGCGCACGCCTTCCTCCATCGCGCAGAACACATCGGCCAGATCGCGGCGGACCTTGCGTTTGTCCGTCACGCGGGTCAGGCCGCCAGTGCCGGGCAGAACCGCCAGCAGAGGCACCTCGGGCAGCGCCACCGCGCTGGAGCTGTCGTCCGTCAGAATGATGTGGTTGCAGGCCAGAGCCAGTTCGTATCCGCCCCCCGCGCACGAACCCTTGACGGCCGCGACGTATTTCTGACCCGAGTCCGCCTCGGCGGCCTCAAACGTGTTGCGGGTCTCGTTGGTGAACTTACAGAAGTTGACCTTGTGCGCGTGTTCGGCACCGCCCAGCATGCGGATGTTGGCCCCGGCGCAGAACACTTTGTCCTTGGCCGACTTCATCACCACAACCTTGACCTCGGGGTGCTCAAAGCGCATGCGCTGCACCACGTCGGCCAGTTCAATATCGACGCCCAGATCATACGAGTTCAGCTTCAGCTGATAGCCGTCAAACAGCCCCCCGTTTTCGTCAACGTCCATATAGAGGTTGGCAACTTCACCGTCATATTCCACCTTCCAGTGGCGGTACTGTGACGGGTCCGTCTGAAAGTCGATCACTTTGGTCATCGTCGCGTCTCCTGAATCTTCTCGTTGAATGCACTATAGTTCCGCATAGGTGTCTTTGAAAGGAATTTATGCGCTATAGTGACAAATTTTTGGGCTCACATTCGCAGATTCTGCACCGAACCACCCACTTCCAGCGCAGCTTTTTGCATTATTTTGCATTTTCTTGCCAATTCGGCATATCACGGTGCGCCTGATTCTCTAGCGCCTGCACCGTCTCTTGCAGGTCGGACAGGCTCTGCCCCATGACCCGAGCCACCCGGATGGAATTCAGATGAGCGCGCGTTTTCTCGCAGATGCGCAGAACCGCCTGCGGGCGCCCCATCTCGCGCTTCAGGCAGGCATTGGCCAACTGTATCAAGGCCTGCACCAACTCGCGCTCATCCGAGCCCGGCGCAAGCGCCACCCAGACCGGCTCCAGCACCTCGTGGGCCTCCCAGAAAAAGCCCTCCTCTAAATAAGAAAGGCCCGCAATCCATGCGGGCGTTTCCATCAGACGTTCCGGAATGCCATCCGCCCCCACGCTCTTGCGCAGCGCCTCGAACAGGCTCTCTGGATGACGCGGCGTGCGACCGGGCACATAGGCGTAATCGGGGTAAATCAGAGCCGGCATTCAGACCCCCTCGGGCACGGCCGCCTCGATCCGCCACAGGCGCGCGGTAAACTCGGCCACCGCCGCCAGAACCCGGTCCGGCTGATCCAAATGCGGAGAATGCCCGCAGCCTTCCAGAACGGATACCTCGACCGGCGCATAGGACCGCGTGGCGATCTCATCTATCTGCGCAAGGGTGCCGTATTCGTCCTGCCGCCCCTGAATGGCCAGGGACGGAATCCGCAGATAATCCGTCACATCGCCGACATTCCAGGCCTTGAAGTCCGGATGCAGCCAGGAATCGTTCCAACCGCGAAAGGCATTTTCAACATCCCGGTGATACCTGGCCAGACGCGGCTTTAGATCACCGGAATCATAGGCCTCTTTTGCCTTTGCAATCGCGGCCAGCCCCATGGGTTCGGTGAAATAATGCGGCGCCATGACGATCAGGCCGCGCACCCGCGCATCCTCGACCGAGCCGCAATAGATGCTGGCAATCGTCGCCCCGTCCGAATGCCCCATCAGCAGCCCCGAGCGAAACCCGATCGCCCCAAGCACCTGAGGCAAAACCCGCACGGCCTCATCCGTCATATAATCGAGGGACCAGGGCAGAGGCTTGCCGTCCGATTGCCCATAGCCCGCGCGCGAATAGGCCAGAACCCCCATGCCCGTTGCCTCGGCCAGGCGCTGCGGGAAATCCCGCCACAGCGCAACGCAGCCCAGCCCCTCGTGCAGCAGAACGATGGTCGGAGCCCGATCAGGCGCGGGGCCCCAGCAAGCATATTCCAAACGCGTATCCCCAGCGGTCAAAAACCCGCCCCCTGCCGCCCAGTCCATCACGCGCCCTCGCGCAGCTTAAAGCGCTGAATCTTACCCGTCGCGGTTTTGGGCAGATCCTGCACGATTTCCACCCAGCGGGGGTATTTCCACTTGCCGATCTTCTGCTTGACGAACTCTTTCAGGTCTTCCAGCGCGCTGGCATCCTGCCCCTCCTTCAGCACAACATAGGCTTTGGGCTTTTCCAGCCCCTCCTCGTCATGCCAGGCGACAACCGCGGCCTCCAGCACACCGGGGTAGGCGACAAGCGCCTGCTCGATCTCGAACGGAGACACCCAGATACCGGACACTTTGAACATATCGTCGGTACGCCCACAGTAGACAAAGCGCCCATCGGCCGTGCGTTCGTATTTATCGCCCGTGCGCGTCCAATGCCCTTCGAACGTGGCTCGGGACTTGCCGCGATTGTTCCAATACCCATCCGCAGCCGACGGGCCGCGCACCAGCAATTCGCCCACACCGCCCGAGCCGACCTCTTGGTCGTCCTCATCCACCAGCCGCACATCATACCCCGGCACCGGCGTCCCCGAAGTGCCATAGACAACATCCCCCGCGCGGTTCGACAGAAAGATATGCAGCATCTCGGTCGAGCCCACACCATCCAGAATATCCACGCCCCACTGCGCCTTCCACTTCTTGCCAATCTCTTCGGGCAGGGCTTCGCCAGCAGAGATACAAGCCCGCAGCTGGACCTCGGGCAGGGGTTTTCCGTCCTCCCAGTGATGCACCATCGCAGCGTAAAGCGTTGGCACACCGCAGAAAACGCTGGGCTTCAGGCGATTCAGAATATCGCCCACCGTTTCCGGCGTGGGCCGCCCCGAGAACAGGATCGTCGTCGCGCCAACCGACATTGGAAACGTCATCCCATTGCCCAGACCATAGGCAAAGAACAGTTTCGCAACCGAATAGACAACATCCCCGGCCTGAACGCCCAACACCTGCGCGCCATAGGTCTGCGCCGTCGCGCACAGGCTGCCATGGACGTGCTTGACCCCTTTAGGCTGCCCGGTAGACCCCGAAGAATAGAGCCAGAACGCAATCTCATCCTCGGACGTTTCAACCGTTGGCGCGGGCTGGGCGCCAGCCAGGAAATCGGCATAGGTTTGCGCGCCCGTCGGGGCCTCATCGGCAATCACCACCACGCGGCGCAAGAAG
The DNA here is from genome assembly GCF_049803795.1 of Youngimonas ophiurae (nom. illeg.). Lineage (NCBI taxonomy): Bacteria > Pseudomonadati > Pseudomonadota > Alphaproteobacteria > Rhodobacterales > Roseobacteraceae > Thalassovita > Youngimonas ophiurae (nom. illeg.). The sequence continues at coordinate 183,562 of NZ_JBNAGJ010000004.1, read as the reverse complement.
GGGTTTTCCTCAAGGATCGGCGCGACAACGGGGTACAGCGCCTCGGACACAAACAAGGCCGTCGCCCGACTGTCCCGCAGGATCACGTCATAAACACTGTCAGACAGCAGGGTATTGAGCGGAATCGGCACCACTCCTGCCTTGAGCGCCCCCCAAAACAGGATCGGCAGCTCGATCTGATCCAGCACCAACAGAGCGACGCGCTCTTCCCGGTGAATGCCCGCACGCTCAAGAGCCGTGACCACGCAGGACGTCTGCCGAGCCAGATCGGCATAGGTCAGGCTGCGCTGCGACCCATCGGCCTCTTGGAACGCGGTTTTCGTGCCGCGCCCCTCGTCTAGATGTCGATCCACGAAATAGTTGGCGGCGTTTTTGCAATCCGACATGCGGTTCCTCCCATTGCGCTGCGAGGGCACCCGCACCCTCGCCACCCCATGAACGCGCACCCAGAGCGTCGGGCCCTCCTCCCGCTCGCTAAGGGAATCAATATGTCGCGCACTCATGCTCCTTGGGTCTCATAGTGCATTATTTCGCATCTTTTGCAACAGCATCATGCGCAATAGTGCATTTTAACGCACAAAAAAGGGGTCGTAGCGCGATGCACCACGACCCCTTCCACGGGAGCGTCCCGATCACTCAGTATATTTGGCGATCAGAGCGCGGGCTTCGTCGATCAGAGCCTGACCGTCGATTCCTTTCTTGTTCATATCGGCGACCCATTCGTCGTAAATGGGCTGCGCCAGGGCGCGCCATTCTTCGGTGGCCGCTTCATCCAGCGTGATGATGTTGTTCCCCAGGGCAACGGCCTTGGCACGCGCCGGACCGTCCGAATCCTCTTGGGTGCCCCCGGCAAAGACCGAGAATTCCTCGCCCGAGTTGGCGTCAATCACCGCTTTCAGGTCATCGGGCAGGCTTTCGTACTTGTCCTTGTTCATGGCCAGCACGAAGGTCAGCGTATACAGCGCCGAGCCGGAAAATTCAGTGTGGTTGCCCACCAGTTCAGGCACTTTCAGCGCCGAGGTGACCTCCCACGGGATGGTGGTGCCGTCGATCACACCCTTGGACAGCCCTTCGGCCACGGCAGGCACGGGCATCCCAACCGGCGTGGCACCCAGCTTGGTCAGCAAAGAGTTCACCGAACGCGAGCCGCCGCGGATTTTCATCCCCTCCAGATCCGCAGGCGTGTTCACCGGATCCTTGGTATGGATCATCCCCGGCCCATGCACCCATGCGCCCAGGATATGCACATGCGAGAATTCGCCGTCCTTCATATGGGTTTCGAACATCTGCCAATACGCGCGCGAGGTGGCGCGGGCGTCCGTCATCATAAAGGGCAGCTCGAACACCTCGGTCGAGGGGTAGCGCCCCGGCGTATAGCCCACAACGGTCCAGACAATATCGGCAACGCCGTCGATCGCCTGGTCCATCAGCTCTGGCGGCTTGCCACCCAGCTGCATCGAGGGGTAGCGCTCGACTTTGATCCGGCCGTTCGAGTCAGCCTCGACCTTATCGGCCCAGACATCCAACACCAGCTTGGGCACATTGGCCTGAGCCGGCAGGAATTGGTGCAACTTCAGCGTCACCTCTTGCGCCAGCGCCGGTGCAGCGGTCAGCGCCGCGATAGCCACGCCGCTTAGCGCGCCCAGAATGGTTCTGCGGTTCGTCATGTATCTCCTCCCAATCGCCATTTAGGCATTATAATGCCCAAGACTAGGCACATGATGCACCATATTGCTAGAAAAATCTGCATTCCCCCGAAAAATCCTGTCAAATTCACGAAATCCATGGGGATGAGGCGCATCGGTGCCAGTCGTCCTAAGCGTGACAACCGCGACTCAGCCCCCTCGATTCGGGCAGGGGCGTTTAGATATTGGGCGAAAATGCGGCAGGTCGACCCCAGGACTATCCCCCACCCCGAAACAATGCGCCCGCCACAAATACAACCGTTTCCGCAGGCCCGAAAATCGCGCCGCAACCTATCACTGTATTGCCGCCTGCCCTGCCCAAATTCGCCACATTTTGAATCAAACATGACCTTAAGCGTAAAGCCTGCGATCCCGCTTGCAGGAAGATTTGGGTGATAGAGATGAAGATACTCGCCGTTGATGACGACCCGATGGTTCTGGACCTGCTAAAGGGCTCTTTGCCCCCGGCCGGATACCCCGATGTCACCACCGCCAACTCGGCAGCGGAAGCGATGGAGATTGTCCAGAATGCCGATCGCCCGTTTGACTGTTTTCTTCTGGATATCCAGATGCCGCAAATGTCCGGAATCGAGCTGTGCGACTGGATCCGCTACATCCCCGATTATGCGGACGTGCCGATCCTGATGGTCACCGCGATGTCGGATAAGGTGTTCATCAATCAGGCCTTTGCCGCCGGCGCTTCGGATTATGTGACCAAACCGTTCGATCCGCTGGAGCTGACCACCCGGATGCGCGTGGCCGAACGCCTGAATCAGAAAAGCCAGGACGCCCGCCACAACGGAGAAATGGTGCAGGCGCTGCTGAATGACAATTTCCGCGGGCCCAAGTTCAACTTTGACACGCCCTTCACCATCCGCGACGTGGCCGGGGTGATCGACCGCGTGGCGCTGGAAAACTTTCTGCTGCAACTGGGCCGTGGCGGCATGTTCGCCACCAATGTCTTTGCCTTCCAGATCGTGAATGCGCGCACCCTGTATGACAGCTGCTCGCCCGAGGAATATTTCTATACGATCACCGACGTGGCCGAGGCGATCTCGGACAGCCTGACCTATGGCGAAAGCTTTGTCGCCCATGCCGGGCGCGGCGCGTTCGTCTGCGTGTGCCATGGCAGCGATCAGATTGATGCCGACGAACTGCTGATGAATGTTCAGCAAGCCATCGACAAAATGGAGCTGGTCTATGACGACTGGCGCGAAATGGATGTTCAGGTATCGGTCAGCCCGGCCCAACGGATGGGCCTGCGCTCGGGACGTGCGGCAATCGAGGCCCTGGATAGCGCCATCGACAAAGCCCGCCGCGCGGCCTCGGAAGCCGTGCATACCAGCGAATTTGCCGGCTGGAAACGTGACCTGATCAAAGCCTTCGCCTGGGCGGGCTGATCATGGTTGCCGAAGCGATGCAAGCCGCACGCGAAGCGGCACATGCCGAAATGTTCGCTGCCAAGCTGGCCGAGATGCGCCCGCGCTTTGCCGCTGCACTGACAGAACGTCTGGACCATATGGAGGCGCTGCGCGACAGCCCCACCCTGCAAAGCGCGCCAGCGGATGCGATGGAGATTTTCCGTCACTACGCGCATAAAACCGCTGGCATGGCGGCCACGATGGGGTTTCCGGAACTGGGCGAGCTGTGCTTTGCCGCCGAGGTCGCCCTAACCCGCCAGACCCAAAAGCAAGCCAGCCTGGAAGAAGCACTGGAAGCCGTGGACGATATGCTGGGCGAAATGGCCCTGATCGTACACGACCCTCAGGGCTGACGCTTAGCCCAGCCCATCCCAGATTTCACGGATTTCCTGCGCCAGTTTCATGGCATCAAAGGGTTTCGTGATCACGGCATTCGCCCCCTTCGACAGCAGCTCAGCGTGTTCCCAATCCTGCGCCCGCGCGGTCATGAAAATCGCCGGGATCGCGGCCAGACCGGGCAAGGCCCGCAGCGCATTCAGCGTCTCAACCCCGTCCATGTCCGGCATCGACATGTCCAGCAGAAACAGATCGGGCATTACCTCGGACACCCGCGCCAGCGCCTCGGTGCCGCTTGCGCATTGCACCACGGGCAATCCGCCAATCGTTTCCAATGCGATCAGCGCGATCTCCCGAATGTCCGGATCGTCTTCGACGTGAAGAATTTTGGGAAGGACTGTCATGACGTCCCCCTTTGCCGCGTTTCGTTTCTGCCCGTCACCTGCCAGAAACACGCACACCAAAGGGAAAATGCCCCGGATACGCGCCGGTCAGGCGGCGGCCTCACTCTCTTGGACCAGCTTGGGAAGCTCAAAGAAGAAGGCTGTTCCCTCTCCTAATGTGGTTTCAAAGCCGATACTGCCGCTATGCGCCTCGACGATGCGTTTGGCAATACTCAACCCTAGGCCCGTGCTTGCGACCTTACGTTGCACCTGGGGGCCCTGTAAATAAGGCTCAAAGACATCGTGGCGATTGGCCTCGGGAATTCCGGGGCCGGAATCGACCACCGAAACGCGCAGATCGGTACCGGCATCCTCGATGCTGATCAGCACCTCCTGGTCCGGGCTGGAGAATTTGATCGCGTTGGACAGCAGATTGGCCATCACCTGCATCAGCCGGGCGCGATCGGCCTGAACGACTGAATCATTGACCTTCTGCACCACGCGCACAGACACATCGAACTGACGCGCATAGCCCAGGATGTCCTGCGCGGCCTCGCGGGCCAGATCCCCCAAATCCAGCCGGTCCAGATCGCAGCGCAGCTTACCGGCGTCCATCTTTTCCAGATCCAGAATATCGTTCGTCAGACGCAGCAAACGATCCACATTGCGCTGCGCGACCCCCAGCGTGGCCGCAGCGCCCCCCGACAGCTCGCCCATTTTACCCGAGGCAATCAGCTCGACCGCCCCCTTGATCGAGGTCAGCGGCGTGCGCATTTCATGGCTAAGCGTGGCCACATAATCCGCCTGGGCCTGCGCCTCTTCGGCGCGCGCGGACAGATCGCGCAGGATGGCCATGAAATACTCGTCCTCGCCATCCTCGCGGATCAGTTTAAGCGTCAGTTCCGTGGGCACATCGGCCGCCATCAGTTCAAAGACGATCGAATCCAGGCTGCTACGGCGCAGGTTCCGCGCGGCCTCAAGAATGACCTGGCGGTTCTTCTGCGGCAAAATTTCAGGAAAACGAGGCCTTTTGGACAGCTTCGCCATGGCCGCCCGTTTCTCGGCCTTGGCATTCATGAACGACACTTCGAAACTGTCCGGATCGAAGACGTACACCTCGTCCAGCAGCGCGGTAAAGGCACCTTGCAGCAGCTTGGTGGATTGCGGCGCCGTCGGCCTGGGGTTTTCCTGCGCAACCGGCGCAGGCCCCGCCAACATGCGCACCGTATTGCGCAAACGCCCCAGACCCGTGGGCCGCTTCGGATCGGCTGCGGACTTGGGCCCCGCATCTGGATGCACAAACGAGCGCGGCTGCACGAAAGCACGCACCGAGAAAATGGCAACGAACAGAAGCAAAAGACCGTTTGCAGGTGTGATATTGATCGGCAAGGTCGAGGAGGCGCTCACCATCCCATACAGTTTTTCAACACTCAAACTCTCTACAAACGCCATTTGTTACGTCCCTTCGTGATCGGGCCTTCACCCCATCAGCACATGAATCAAACCCGATTTTTAACGGTGCCAAACTGCCGCCCGAGATTGTCTCTTTTTGGGTTCGAAATCGGCTATTTTATGGCAAAGGCATCGAAAATTATGCCTAATCGCGTCAAACATGCCTGATTGGTTAATGTTTAAGTATTATGATTTATTAACAGACTATTAACGCCCCCAAAGCGCCCCGAATGCTGCCCGTCCGGGGCCTGGATGCCTGCCCGTCAGAATGCGGCAGACATGTGTCAGCAATGCCATCAAAGCCCCCACAAATTCGGGGGGCGACAGCCAAGCATCGTCTGAATGTGAAAATGGTCGGAGTGAGAGGATTCGAACCTCCGGCCCCTGCCTCCCGAAGACAGTGCTCTACCAGGCTGAGCTACACTCCGACTGGCGCGCGTGGTACGCTGTTCCGGGCCTATTGGCAAGCCCCCCGGTCAAGATTTTCGACAAACCCGCAAAATGCAAAAGCCCGGCGCTGGCCGGGCTTTTCAGACGTTTCAGGAACCTGGATTACAGGCTGGCGTCCAGCGCGCCGATGATCGCATCGCCCATTTCGCTGGTGCTGATCGGAGTGCCGCCCTCGGGGCCCAGCAAATCGCCGGTGCGCGCACCCTGGGCCAGAACGGTTTCGATCGCGGCTTCCAGGCGGTCGGCCTCGGCGCCTTGGTCGTACGAGTAGCGCAGCGCCATCGCGAAGGACAGGATACAGGCGATCGGGTTGGCCTTGCCCTGACCGGCAATATCGGGGGCCGAGCCATGCACGGGTTCGTACATCGCCTTGGGGCGGCCGTTCGCCATCGGCGCGCCCAGCGACGCGGATGGCAGCATCCCCAGCGAGCCAGTCAGCATCGCGGCCGCATCGGACAGCAGATCACCGAACAGGTTATCGGTGACGATCACGTCGAATTGCTTGGGCCAGCGGCACAGCTGCATCGCACCGGCGTCGGCATACATGTGTGACAGTTCCACGTCGGGGTATTCGGCCTGGTGCACCTCGGTGACGACGTCGCGCCACAGGATGCCCGATTCCATCACGTTGGCCTTCTCCATCGAGCAGACCTTGTTGCCGCGCTTGCGGGCCAGTTCGAATGCCGAACGGGCGACACGGGCAATTTCCGATTCCGTGTAGCGCTGGGTGTTGATGCCCACACGCTCGTTGCCCTCTTCAATGATGCCGCGCGGCTCGCCAAAATAGATGCCCGAGGTCAGCTCGCGTACGATCATGATGTCCAGACCGGCCACCACATCCTTTTTCAGCGACGAGAAATCAGCCAGCGCGTCAAAGCACTGCGCCGGGCGCAGGTTCGAGTACAGATCCATTTCCTTGCGCAGACGCAGCAGGCCGCGCTCGGGCTTCACGCTGAAATCCAGATTGTCGTATTTGGGGCCACCCACGGCGCCCAGCAGAACGGCGTCAACCGACTGGGCCAGTTCCATGGTTTCGTCGGTCAACGGCGTGCCATGCGCATCATAGCTGGCGCCCCCCACCAGCCCCTCTTGGACGTCGATGGTCAGGTCACGCTTGGCGCCGAACCAGTCGATCACCTTGCGCACTTCGGCCATGACTTCGGGGCCGATGCCGTCACCCGGCAGAATAAGAAGCGAGGGGTTGGTCATTGTTGCTGTCCTTCGTAGAAATCCGTTGGACTTCGCCTATCTCTTGCGGGCCGAAGGGTCAAGAAACGAAGGGCAAAAGCCCCTTTTCCAAGGCATCCCAGACCACCGAAACACGCGGAGTGCGCCGCGTGGCCTGCGGGGCGGCCAGCCAGACGGGCAGCGCGGGGATCGGCAGGCCCAGATCCAGCGGCTCGACCTCGGGGGCGTTGTCGATCAGAACCTTCTGGCTGAAACCGATCCCACAGCCCGCGCGCAGCAGTTCCCAATAGGCGTTCTGATCATCGCACCGGATCGTAAACCAATCGCGCGTGGCAGCGATGCCCAACGCGTGCATCCCATGCAGGATCAGCGGGCTCTGATCATAGCCCAGCAGCGTGTGCCGGTTCAGATCGTCCAGATGGCGCGGGCGTCCGTGGCGTTCCAGATAAGACCTGGCCGCGCAAACGCTGATCTGGATGTCCCCCAGATGCAAGGCCACAATATCCAGTTGCTCAGGCCGGTACATGCGCACGGCCACGTCTGCCTCGCGGAACAGCAGGTTTTCGGTGTCATCCGTGGCAATCAGATCAATGCCGATCATGGGATAATCCTGCCGAAGCTGCGCGATGATAGGCGGCAACAGATGCTGCGAGACAATCTCGGATGCCGTCACACGCACCCTGCCCGGCAAATCGCTTTCACGTCCCGCGACGGTCAATTCGATCTGCTTCATCGCCGCGCGCATCTGCCGGGCCGCGGCCAGAATGGCCCGCCCTTCGTCCGTCAGATCCAGCCCCCGCGCATGGCGCGCAAACAGGGTGCTGTCCAGGTTTTGCTCAAGCTGGCGGATCTGACGCCCCAAGGTCGGCTGGCTTTGCCCCGTCAAACGCGCCGCCGCCGACAGAGAGCCCCCTTCGGCCACCGCCAGAAAGGATTGCATCAGGGACCAGTCGGGATCGGTCTTCACAGCCATTCAATATTGAATACCTAACCGTCACTTTTCCGCAATACCCATTCATCATCGTCATATCTAAACTGACCCCAACACCCCAAAACCGGAGCAAACCCATGCCGAACACAGTGCTGATCCTTGGCCCCACGGGGCGCTTTGGGCGTCATACGGCCGATGCCTTTGCCGCCCGAGGCTGGCTCGTGCGTCGCTTTGATCGCAAGACCGACCGCCTGACCACCGCCGCCAAAGGCGTGGACGTGATTATTGCCGGCTGGAACCCGCCCTATCAAGAGTGGGCCGCGCAACTGCCTGCACTGCACGCGCAAATTCGCCGGGCCGCGCTGGACAATGACGCTACGGTGATTTTGCCCGGAAATGTCTATGTTTTCGGCCCCAAAGCCCCTGGCCCATGGGCGGCCGACACCCCGCATCTGGCCACCAACCCCCTGGGCCGCATTCGCCAAAACCTAGAAAGCGCCTATCGCCGCGACGGGGTTAAAACCATCCTTTTGCGGGCCGGCGATTTTCTGGACACTCAGCCGTCGGGCAACTGGTTTGATCGGATGATGGCAAAATCTCTGCCCAGAGGCAGGCTCAGCTACCCCGGACATACGGACCGCGATCACGCCTGGGCCTATCTGCCGGATGTCGCGCGTGCCGCGGTTGAACTGGCCGACATGCGCGCGCGGCTTGCTCGGTTCGAGGACATTCCCTTTCCCGGCTTCACCTGGACAGGCGATCAGATGGCGCAGGTGCTGACGCGCGTCATGGGCCGCCCCATTCAGGCGCGGCGCATGTCCTGGCTGCCTCTGCTGATGGCGTGGCCGTTCATGCGGATGATCAGACATCTGTTCGAGATGCGCTACCTGTGGAACCTGCCACACAGTCTGGATGGCAGCCGGTTTTCACAGTTGCTCCCCGATTTTCCGATGACCCCGGCGGACAAGGCGCTGGCCGCAGCCACCGCGCATCTGCGCTAGGGCAAGCTGCCTGCCCAGCCCAGATCGGCCCAAGTCAGCCGGTGGCGGCTGGCCTCAGGGGCTGCGGGTGCCATTCCGGCATCATGTACCGTCAGTTCACGTGCAGGCAGCACATAATCCACCCGCATCCAGCCCAAGCCCAGCCCACGCCAATCCACCGTGGGCTGGCCCGCCAGCGGATCCGTCAGGCGCGGATGCGACAGCAGCGCGTTGATCGCCATCTTCAACCCCTCGCCCTTGTCCGGATCGTTATTGGCATCCCCCAACAGAACAAACGGCCCCGTCAGATCATCCAGCAGATGGGCCCAGAACAGCAGCTGATCCTTGTTGCGCAGCCCGTTACGATCCTCGGGGCCATCAAACACAGGCGGCGTGGCGTGGAATCCCAGCAGATCCAACGGCCCATCCGGCCCCGAAATCCGCACCCGCCAATGCCCGACCGAGGCCAGGCGCAGCCCCTGCCCGCCGACTCCCCAGGCCCGCCCCAGAGCGCGCCGGTCAATCCACGGCAGCTCGGACCAGAGCAAACCCGAATAGTCCTCGGCCTCGGCAATCGGATAGCGCGACAGCAGAACCATCCCGCCCTGCCCCGCGAACCGCCCGTATCCATGCGCATCCGCTGGCCCCTCGGCCCGGCCATCCCCGTTCAGATCATAGCCCGTGGGCACCCCGGTATTGGGCGGAAAAGCAAAGACATGTTGCAGGAAATGCCCCTGCTCTGTCACCCGGTCCCGCAGCGCGCGGGCCGCCAGCAATTGCGCATCATAGTCCACCCCCTGCAACAAAATCGCATCGGGCCGGGCCGCCGCAATCACAGAGGCCACCGCCATCACCTGCTTCTCGGATCGCAAGACATCGCGCAACAGCAGCCCAGGCCCCTTGCGCGTCAGTTCGGTATTGAAAGTGGCAATCCGCAGCGGCTCGGCCCAAAGAGGCGCGGCCAGCAGGCACAGCAGCACAATCAGGCCGTTTGCAAGCCCTGCTCTTCGGTTTCGGCGGCCTCGGCGTAAGCGCGACGGCGCTTTTCCTCGATCATGTCGGCGACGCGCCCAATGGCGATCCCCCGCATAATCATCGAAGCCGGCACCAATGCCCATGCTGTCATCGTCCATATCAGCGTCTGCGAATGCGCCAGTGAAATCGGGTCAACCAGAGTTGACATCAGCTTCACAATGGCCGGGATCAAGAATGGCAGAAGAAACCCTAACGCAATGTTAATGCGCGCATCCCGATAGAGCCGCGGCAGCACATCGCCCATCGTCGGATCGAACATCGGCAGGTTCACCCAGACATTGAACGCCCCGTTACGGGCAGGCCAGCCCAGAAACCGCACATGCACAATGAAAAGGAACATCATCACCAGCGACACGAAATAGGCCAGCCCCGCCGCGATTCGCACATCCGCGATCACCTCTTTGGGGGCGTTGACGGGCATCATCAGCACTACCAGACGGACCGGGGAATACGGGAAATCAATGGTATTGCCCAACAGCCGCCCGATCGCCGTCAGCCCCTGGCTAAGCTCAGACGGATGCACCTTACCGCGCGCGATGATCGTCAGAACCAGCACCAGAAACAGAACCGCCCCAAAGCGCAGCCGGTTAAAAGGCGGGGCATAGCGGAACTCGACCACGCTGGGGAATTCGCTGTTATATTCCAGAAAAGTCAGGATCGCGGCCACCAGCGTCAGGATCAGCACCAGCGCCGTGGAATCGGAAAATGTTCCGGGCAGAAACACGGATGGCATAGCCACCAGAATAGCCACCAAAAACGCGCGAAACGCCGCGCCTGCAAATCGCTCGATCACTGCCCGATCCCTTCAAACTGGCCGAGCGCGATACGATGCCGCGCCCTGTGTCCAACTTGATCCCGCCTGCTTTGGCGGTATGCCTCATTCTTGCCCAAATGTTGCCTTCTTTCCCCAAGCGAGACAAGCGATAGACCAGTAAAAACCAAAAATTGGGGCGAAAACGTGGCAAATGTGGTGCCAGAATACATCAAGCACGCGGGCGAACTCTCAATAATTTGGCGTTAACGCAATATCTTGTGGGGCATAGTTCATGTGCCACAAATAGCAAAGACCGCCCGAAAGGGCGGCCTCTCTGTCATCCGGGGCGGTTTGGGTTACACCCAGGGGCGCTCGGCGCTCATGGCGCTCTCATACGAGGAGATCGCCTCGGCCTTCTCCAGTGTCAGGCCGATGTCGTCCAGGCCGTTCAGAAGGCAGTGTTTCTTGAACGCGTCCACCTCAAAGGGGATCACCTGACCGTCCGAGGTGGTGATTTCCTGGGCTTCCAGATCCACTGTCATCCGGGCGTTGGCGCCACGTTCGGCGTCTTCCATCAGGATGTCCACCTGCTCTTGCGGCAGGACGATGGGCAGGATGCCGTTCTTGAAGCAGTTGTTAAAGAAGATGTCCGCGAACGAGGTCGAAATCACGCATTTGATGCCGAAATCCTTGATCGCCCAGGGCGCGTGTTCGCGCGACGAGCCGCAGCCGAAGTTATCGCCCGCCACCAGAATTTCAGTGTCGCGATATTGCGGCTTGTTCAGCACAAAGTCAGGCAACTCATTGCCCTGACGGTCATAGCGCATCTCGTCGAACAGGTTCACGCCCAGACCCGAGCGCTTGATCGTCTTCAGGAACACCTTGGGGATGATCATGTCGGTGTCGATATTCACCAGCGGCATGGGCGCGGCGATCCCGGTCAGTTTTTCGAATTTATCCATTAGGGAAATCCAATCCTATGTTTCCGCCCTTAGAAGAGCGTCGTGATTAATGACAGCAAACGATACGATCGCGTCGGCGACGGGTGCATCGGCCTGATAGAAGAAGTCATCTTCGAGCTGCTCAAAGTGATCGAGCAGCCCGGCGAATTCCTCTGATTCTCCGACAAGGCGGCGAGTTGCCTCTGCAATTTGCGCCTCGGTCGCGTCTGAGGGCAGAGACATCGCCGACAATGCCCGGACCAACATCTGGTTAAGACCCGTCAGCCCCAGAACCCCCGTGGCCTGAACGCCTTTCGCTGCCCACGCAGTCTGAAGTTCGAAATAGCTGAACAAGCCACTCGACTGGATACAGCTATCCAACTGATAGGCCGAGAGAACATACTGCTCGGCCTCCGACAACGCGGACAATCCTTCGTTCGCTTCTAGATCATGCAGAGCGCAACAGTATTCAACCCAACTGTCCGGATGCGACTTCAGCGCATCCAGGCAGGCATTGGTTTTTTCCGTAGCGTTCAACATTCTGGCACGTAACGGTTACATCAGCTCGCGGACGTCGGTCAGGTGGCCGGTGATGGCGGCAGCCGCGGCCATCGCGGGAGACACCAGATGGGTGCGGCCCTTATAGCCCTGACGCCCCTCGAAGTTGCGGTTCGAGGTCGAGGCGCAACGCTCGCCCTCGGACAGCTGATCGGGGTTCATTGCCAGACACATGGAACAGCCCGCCAGACGCCATTCGAACCCGGCCTCTTTGAAGATGTCGGCCAGGCCTTCTTCTTCGGCCTGCGCACGCACCAGACCCGAGCCAGGCACGACCATGGCGCGCATCCCGTCCTTGATCTTTTTGCCTTTCAGGATCTCGGCGGCGGCGCGCAGGTCTTCGATCCGGCCGTTGGTGCAGGACCCGATGAACACGGTGTCGATCTGGATGTCGGTCAGTTTCTGGCCGGCCTCCAGCCCCATGTATTCGATGGCGCGCTTGGCGGCCTCGACCTTGCCGCCCTTGAAATCCTCGGGCGCGGGCACGGTGGCGGAAATCGGCAGCACGTCCTCGGGCGAGGTGCCCCAGGTCACGACGGGCTCGATCTCTTCGCCTTTCAGGGTGACGACCTTATCGAAATGCGCGCCTTCGTCGGTGAACAGCGTTTTCCAATAGGCCAGGGCAGCGTCCCAATCGGCACCTTTGGGCGCGTGGGGGCGGCCTTTGACATAGGCAAAGGTGGTTTCATCCGGCGCGATCAGGCCGGCGCGCGCGCCGCCTTCGATGGCCATGTTGCAGACGGTCATGCGGCCTTCCATCGACAGATCGCGGATCGCCTCGCCGCAATATTCGATGACATAGCCGGTGCCGCCGCCCGTGCCGGTTTCACCGATCACGGCCAGGGTGATGTCCTTGGCGGTCACACCGGGCTTCAGCTTGCCGGTGATTTCGACCTTCATATTCTTGGACTTCTTCTGGATCAGGGTCTGAGTGGCCAGAACGTGCTCCACCTCAGACGTGCCGATGCCATGCGCTAGCGAGCCAAAAGCCCCGTGCGTCGCGGTGTGGCTGTCGCCGCACACAACGGTCATGCCCGGCAGGGTCCAGCCCTGCTCGGGGCCGACAATGTGCACGATGCCCTGACGGACGTCCGACACCGGATAGTAGTGGATGCCGAATTCCTTGGCGTTGGTGTCCAGCGCGGCCACCTGCACGCGGCTGTCCTCGGTCATCAGCTCGGGGTTTTCGCGGCCCTGCGTGGTGGGCACGTTATGGTCCGGCACGGCGATGGTTTTGTCCGGCGCGTGCACCTTGCGGCCGGCCATGCGCAGGCCTTCGAAGGCCTGAGGGCTGGTGACTTCGTGCACCAGGTGGCGGTCGATATACAGCAGGCAGGTGCCGTCTTCGGATTCATGGGCGACGTGGGCGTCCCAGATTTTATCATAGAGTGTCTTCGGGGCGGTCATGGTCCTCTCCCGTGGATTGTCTTCAGGTATGTTCAGGGTGTGACAGGGATGGGCGCGCCTTATAGGCGGGCCAGAACAGTGTGCGTCGCACCAAAAAACCGCCAGGGCAGGCGCGCGCGATCATCCATGTCAAAAATCCGTGTCATGCAGGGGCAGATACTCTGCCTGAGGGATTCTATCAAGGGGGCGCATATCGCGCCGTCGCTTGGGGCTTGCCCCCGTGCGGCCCTGCGTGCACGATACCGGAATGGAGGAAACCGAGCAGACCCCACCACAAACATCCGCAGAGCTGGTCATTGATCTGCTGTCCCAAGCCGAGCAATTCGTCACCGGCCTGTTGCGGACCTGGAACGCCTATCAGGTGCTGATTGCCCTGGGGTTGCTGCTGCTTGCGCATCTGGCGGCCAAAATTCTGGCGCCCCGGTTCCAGAACTGGATGCGCACCCGCGAAGGCTGGCCAATGTGGCGGATGCGGTTTCTGGTGCTTATCCACCGAAGAATGCGGCTGATCGTTTTCGTGGGGACGATCTGGCCGACGGTATGGCTGATGCGAGAGCTCACCTGGCCGTCCCGCTCGTATCTGCTGAGCATCATCGCGCAGCTGGCGCTGGCCTGGCTGGTGATCGCCATCGTCACCCGGCTGATCAGTAACAGCTTTCTGCGCGGACTGGTGCGCTATGCCGGCTGGATCTGGGTCACCCTGTCGATCCTGAACCTGACCCACGCAAGCCAGAACCTGCTGGACAGTGTTGCCTTTCACCTGGGGGAAACCCGTCTGTCGCTGTGGCTGATCGTGCAGGCCATTCTGCTGCTGGCGGTGCTGATGGCGGCGGCGCGGTTCCTGTCTGGCTCGGCTTCGACCACGATCCGGAAAAACCAGGACATCAGCCCCTCTATGCAGGTGCTGGCGATCAAATTCCTGCAAGTCGTCCTGTATGGCGCGGCTTTCTTTCTCGGACTGCGGGTCGTTGGCGTGGACCTGACCGGGCTGGCGGTTCTGTCCGGCGCGATTGGTGTGGGCCTGGGCTTTGGCCTGCAAAAAGTGGTGTCGAACCTGGTGTCGGGGATCATCATCCTGCTGGACAAATCCATCAAGCCCGGCGACGTGATTTCCCTGGGCGAGACCTTTGGCTGGATCAACTCGCTGGGGGCGCGCTACGTCAGTGTCGTGACACGGGACGGCAAGGAATACCTGATCCCCAATGAGGATCTGATCACCGGGCAGGTGGTGAACTGGTCCCACTCGAACGCCTATGTCCGGCTGGATATCCACTTTGGCACCGCCTATCACGATGACCCTCACAAGGTGCGTCAAATCGCGATCGAGGCAGCCCAGTCAGTGGATCGGGTGCTGAGCTTCAAACCCCCGGTCTGCCATATCGTGGGCTTCGGAGATTCCAGCGTGGATTATATCCTGCGGTTCTGGATCGAGGATCCCACGGGCGGGCTGACCAATATCCGGGGCAATGTCTATCTGGCGCTGTGGGATGCGTTTCAGGCGCATGAAATCTCGATCCCGTTCCCGCAGCGCGAAGTCACCGTCCTGCCCGGATCGAAGCTGCAAACCCAATCCGATTGAGCGCCTTCGGCGCGCTTGATACCTCGGTCAGGGCCTGTGGCCCTGCCCTCGCGGCCCCTGTCTCGCACTTAGCGTAACACAGCGGGCGATATCGCCTCTTGAAGGATCCGTTGAGATTTCACATATGCGGTGCTAGCCTGAAACTGTCCAGCGCCGGGACTTGGGCGGCGCAAAACCCTTAGGAGGACAATGTCCTGTCAATCGACCTTAGCGCAGCATCGACTGCACAAACGGGGGCTGTAATGCCCGCATCCCCCAACAGCACAACCAGCGAACGCCTGCTGGCGCTTATCCTCAGCTCTCTGGATGACGACAAAGCCGAAGACATCGTGCAGATCGACCTGCGCGGCAAATCTTCGATCGGCGACTATATGGTCGTCTGCTCGGGGCGTTCGTCCCGCCAGGTCGCAGCCATTTCGGAAAAGCTGGTCGAACGCGTCAAACAGGAATTCGGCCGCACCAGCCGCATGGAAGGCAAAGAAGCCGGCGATTGGGTTCTGATCGACACCGGCGACGTTATCGTCCACGTCTTCCGCCCCGAAGTCCGCGAATTCTACCAGATCGAGAAAATGTGGATGCCCGCCGGCACCCCAAGCTCCGAGGGCTGATGCGCATTCATATCTGCGCGGTCGGACGCCTGCGCAAAGGCCCCGAACGCGAGCTGATCGACGACTACCTGACCCGGTTCGACCGAACCGGGCGCACTCTTGGGCTTGGCCCCGCCAAAATCCACGAGGTCGATGACCGCAAAAGCGGCGGTATGCGCAGCCAGGCCCCCCTGCTGGAACGCGCCATCCCCAAAGGGGCGGCCATCTGCACCCTGGATGAACGCGGCGCACTTCTCAGCTCCCCTGAGTTTGCCAGCAAACTGGCCAGCTTCCGCGACACCGGCCGCAGCGATCTGGCCTTTCTGATCGGCGGCGCCGACGGGCTCGATCCGACCCTGCGCGCGCAGGCCGATTTCAGCCTCTCCTTCGGCAAGATGGTCTGGCCCCACATGCTGGCCCGCGCCATGCTCACCGAACAGCTCTACCGCGCCGCTTCCATCCTCGCCGGCAGCCCCTATCACCGCGCCTGACCTCCTTCTTTGCTCTGTAAATACTCAAATTCCACGCCCACCGATTGCACCAAACCGGCGAAAGACGCCCATATTCCCCCCTGTGACGCCAACAGAGGTTCACCCTCACGCCCGAAGCCGTTAGAAGCAGGGCAAATCTGACGGAGCCCTCGCGACATGACCACACCCAAACCCGTTGTATTGTGCATTCTGGACGGCTGGGGCCTGTCCTCGGAAACCAAATATAACGCCCCGTATCAGGCCCACACCCCAACTTTCGACCGGCTGATGGCCGAATGCCCGAACAATACGCTGATCACCCACGGCCGCGATGTGGGCCTGCCGACGGGCCAGATGGGCAACTCCGAGGTGGGCCACACCAATATCGGCGCGGGCCGCGTGGTGGCCATGGACCTGGGCCAGATCGACCTGGCCATCGAGGAAGGCTCGTTTCAGACAAACGACGCCCTGACCGCCTTTATCGGCACGCTCAAGAAAACCGGCGGCACCGCGCATCTGATGGGCCTTGTCTCGGACGGGGGCGTGCATGGCCACCTGACCCACATCATCGCCGCCATTCAGGCCATCGCCGCCGCGGGCGTGCCCGTGGTCCTGCACGCGGTCACCGACGGGCGCGACGTTGCCCCCAAATCCGCCTTCACCTATTTCGAAGAGCTGACCGCCGCCCTGCCAGAAAACGCCCGCATTGGCACCGTCACCGGGCGCTACTATGCCATGGACCGCGATAACCGCTGGGAACGCGTTTCCGAGGCCTATGAGGCGATGATCCACGCCAAAGGCGGCAAATCGGCCAGCGCTCATGCCGCCGTAGACGCAGCCTATCAGCGCGAAGAATCCGATGAATTCATCACCGCCACCGTGATCGGCGACTATGCCGGTGCCCAGGACGGCGACGGGTTCTTCTGCCTGAACTTCCGCGCCGATCGCGCGCGCGAGATTCTGCGCGCCGTGGCCGAGCCCGGCTTTGACGCCTTCGACACCGGCACCCGCCCCGACTGGGCCGCACTGCTGGGGATGGTGGAATATTCCGAAGGCCATAACGCCTATATGGAAACGGTTTTTCCCCCGCGCGACATTGTGAACACGCTGGGCGAATGGGTGGCCAAGCAGGGCAAAACCCAGTTCCATCTGGCAGAAACCGAAAAATACCCGCATGTGACCTTTTTCCTGAACGGCGGCAAGGAAGCCCCCGAAGAGGGTGAGGATCGCTATATGGCCGCCTCGCCCAAGGTGGCCACCTATGACTTGCAGCCGGAAATGAGCGCGGGCGAGGTAACCGATGCTTTCGTCAAGGCAATCGAGGATGGCTATGACCTGATCGTCACCAATTACGCCAATCCCGATATGGTGGGCCACACCGGCGATCTGAAGGCCGCGATGGCCGCCTGCGAGGCCGTGGATCAGGGCCTGACCCGTGTCGTCGCCGCGCTGGAAAAAGTGGGCGGTGCGATGATCGTCACCGCCGATCACGGCAACTGCGAAACCATGGTCGATCCGGTCACCGGCGGGCCGCATACCGCGCATACCACGAATCCGGTGCCCGTCATTCTGGTGGGCGGCCCCGAAGGCGCCAAGCTGCGCAGCGGCGGCCGTCTGGCCGATCTGGCGCCCAGCCTTCTGGAGCTGATGGGGCTGGAACAACCCACGGAAATGACAGGGAAAAGCCTGCTGGAATGATCCGCGCTCTTGCTCTCTTGGCGCTCTGCCTTTGGCCCCTGTCTTTGGGGGCCGCCACCGACCCGGCCACCGCCGCACGGGCCGCGGCCAAAGCCCTGGAAGAGGCCGCCGAATCCCTGGCTCAGGCGAAATCGGCCCGCGACCGTGTGAAGGCCCTGACTGTCACGCTCAAGGCCTATGAGGACGGGCTGGAGGCCATGCGCGACGGGCTACGCCAGGCCGCCCTGCAAGAGGCACGCCTGACCCAGGAATTACGCGCCCGCGAGGCCGAGGTCGCGCAGCTTTTGGGGGTTTTGCAAAGCATCGCCTCGGCGCCGACGCCGGTGACGATGGTGCATCCGGACGGTCCCACCGGCACCGCACGCGCCGGGATGCTGCTGGCCGATGTCACCCCCGCGCTGAACGCCAGGGCGCTTGAATTGCGGACCAAACTGGAAGAGGTGCAAACCCTGCGCACCCTGCAACAAAGCGCCGCCGATACGCTGCGGCGCGGACTGGAGGGCGTTCAGACCGCCCGCGCCGAACTGTCTCAGGCGCTGGCCGATCGCAAAGACCTGCCGCGCCGCTTTACCGAAGACCCGGTGAAAACCGCGATCCTGATTTCCTCGACCGAGACGCTGGAGGGATTCGCCAGCGGGCTTTATGACATCACCAATGACGAGGCGAGCGGCAGCCTGCCCGACATCAGCCACCGCAAGGGCGCGCTGCCCCTGCCCGTCCAGGGCCGCGTGCTGCTGCGTGCCGGGGAATCGGATGCGGCCGGCATTGCCCGCCCCGGCGTGGTTCTGGCCACACGCCCGCGCGCGCTGGTCAGCACGCCCACCGCTGCGACGATCCGCTATCTGGGGCCGTTGCTGGATTACGGTAACGTGATGATCCTAGAGCCCCAATCAGGCGTATTGTTCGTCTTTGCCGGGCTGGAAACGGTTTACGGCCGGGCCGGGCAGGTTCTGCCGGGGGGCAGTCCGGTGGGGTTGATGGGCGGAACGGATGCACAACCGGGCACAATTCTGTCAGAGGCGAGTGATGGGGCTGGAACTCAGGCGTCGGAAACGCTCTATATAGAGGTCAGACAGGACAACGTCGCCGTTGACCCGGCCGCGTGGTTCAAAATGAAAAAGGATGGGTGATCCATGAAGAAGTTCGTCATGGCTGCGATCAGCGGCACGCTGGCCGGTGTGCTGGTGACCACGCAGGTGGCCGGGCCGCTGCTGGCTCAGGAAAGCGCACAGAAGACCAACGTCTACGAGCAGCTGGACCTGTTCGGCGACATCTTTGAACGGATCCGCGCCCAGTATGTCGAGGAAGTCGACGAGAAAAAGCTGATCGAGGCGGCGATCAACGGGATGCTGACCTCTCTGGATCCGCACTCCAGCTATCTGCCGCCGCAGGATGCCGCCGACATGCGGATGCAGACGCGCGGCGAATTTGGCGGGCTGGGCATCGAGGTCACGCAAGAAGAGGGCTTTGTCAAAGTCGTCTCGCCCATGGATGGCACCCCCGCGCAGTCTGCGGGCGTCGAGGCCGGGGACTTCATCACTCATGTGAATGGCGAAACCCTGCTGGGCCTGACCCTGGACGAGGCCGTGGAACTGATGCGCGGCCCCATCGGCAGCGAGATCATCATCACCGTCGTCCGCGAGGGCGAACCCGAACCCTTTGACATCTCGATCATCCGCGACACGATCAAACTGACCGCCGCCCGCGTCCGCCGCGAAGGCGACTCGGTCGTTGCACGGATCACCACTTTCAACGATCAGACCTATCCCAACGTGGCCGACGGGCTGGCCAAGGCAATCGAGGATGCCGGCGGCCTGGACAGCGTCAACGGTGTTGTTCTGGATCTGCGGAATAACCCGGGCGGCCTGCTGACCCAGGCGATCCGTATCTCGGATGCCTTCCTGGAATCGGGCGAGATCGTCTCGACCCGCGGCCGCGTCCCCGAAGAGGGCGACCGCTATAACGCCACCCCCGGCGATCTGATCAACGGCAAACCCATCGTCGTGCTGATCAATGGCGGGTCGGCCTCGGCCTCGGAAATCGTGTCGGGCGCGTTGCAGGATCACCGCCGCGCCATCGTCGTGGGCACCAAAAGCTTCGGCAAGGGCTCGGTTCAGACGGTGATGCCGCTGCGGGGCGAAGGCGCGATGCGCCTGACCACCGCGCGCTACTACACACCGTCGGGGCGCTCGATCCAGAATCTGGGCGTGTCCCCCGACATCGTGGTGGAACAGCCCCGCCGCCGCCCCACCTCCGAGGAAGACGAGACCACCAACCGCCATTCACGCACCGAGGCCGACCTGCGCGGCACTCTGGCCAATGACAGCCTGACCGAGGACGAGATCAAACAGATCGAAGCCGAACGCGCCAAAGCCGAAGAAGCCGCCAAACTGCGCGAGGAAGACTTCCAGCTGGCTTATGCGCTGGACCTGCTCAAAGGCCTGTCCGCCATGGCGGTACAGGAATAATCCGATGACCCCCGAAGAAATCGCCAAACTGCCCTATCGCCGCAATGTGGGCGTAATGCTGATGAACGCTGACGGACATGTGTTCGTCGGCCAGCGCATCGACAATCCCGGCCCCGCCTGGCAGATGCCGCAGGGCGGGATCGACAAGGGCGAATCCCCCCAGGACGCCGCCCTGCGCGAACTGCAAGAGGAAACCGGCGTGCCCGCCACCCTGGTGCAAATCACCGCCGAAACCGAAGGCTGGCTGCCCTACGACCTGCCCCACGATCTGGTGCCCCGCATCTGGAAAGGCCGCTATCGCGGACAGGAACAAAAATGGTTCCTGCTGCGCTTCTCAGGCACAGATTCAGACGTGAACATCCAAACCGCCCACCCCGAGTTCTGCGAATGGCGCTGGATGGCACCCAGCGATCTGGTGGACAATATCGTACCGTTCAAACGCGAAGTTTACAGCCGCGTTCTGGACGCGTTCCACCCTCATCTTTGATCCGCCATGCAGCTTCTTTTTGATAAAAATACTCAACGGCGCGACGGTCTCTTGCGCGGGACATTTTGAGTATTTGGATCAGAAAGAAGCATAGGGCCTACTTGCGGGCAAAGCTGTCCGCAAGGGCCTGAGCATCGTATTTTGTCGCGATCCAGTCGCGGATGGGCGTCGGAGTTTGCGCGGTGTCGGCGGCGTATTGCTTAAACATGTGATCCAGAACACCGGCGCGCGATCCTTTGAGGTGCAGGTAGCGCAGCCCCAGATGCGGGCGGGCCTGCTCCAGCGATAGTCCCTCTTGGGTCATCAGATACAACACCGAGGCCAGCCCAGCCCGGTCCGCCCCCGATTTGCAATGCATCAGGAAGGGGCGCGGCAGGCTGGGGAATATGTCGATCAGGCGCAGCATTTCATCCCGGTCACAGGGCTTTTTCGCGTGCAGGCTGACGTCAATCAGATCAATTCCGTGGCGCGCGCAGGCCTCTTGTTCGAACAGGTAGTGCGCTCGCTGCGCCCGCCCGCGCAGGGTGACAATCGTTTTGATTCCCATCCGTGCATAGCGCGCCACGCGGGCCGGCCCTGGCTGATTGGAGCGGTAGGCCCCCGGCGCAATCTGATCCAGGTTCGTCCACAGATGCCGCAACAGCGCATGGTCGAACAGCTCGAAATGGATCGAGGACAGCAGCCGTTGTCGGGGCGTGTCGATGCGATCTCCGAAAGATGTGCGGAACCTGCGTTCCCATTCCGCGATGGCCTGCGAAAGCTTCATCTGCGTCCCCATGATTGCAAACGGGTGATGCGCAGCCGGGGGGCACTCTGTCAACCGTCCTTGTTCAGATCAGGCCGGCGGCGGGCCGCAGCATCCCGGTTTCGATCCCGCGCCAGTTGCGGAGCACCGCGTTTCGGCGTTTCAGCGTGGCGGGGTGATCGGCCTCAAGCAGCCCGTATTTCACCAGAATCGAGGCAATCGCGCATTCCGCCCCACGGGTAGAGCCATCCATGATTTTCAGCGCAATCCCCCACCCTTTTTCCGGAACGATCCCGGCAAAGAATGCCTCGGCGCCGGTTTTCAGGGCCACGCGCCCGCCCGCCGCGCGCATCAGTTCGGTGCAGGCGCGGCCCTCGCCGGCCACCAGTTCGGGATAGGCGATCATCGCATCACGCAGGCGTGCCGCCGCCGAGGCCCGCGTGCCCTGCCCCTCTTGCGCCTTGGCGAAAACCGCCATCGCGCGGCCCATCCCCATCAGCGTGGTCGCGAAATTCGGAGCCGAGCAGCCGTCGATGCCAAAACCGGGGCTGTCCTCGCCAGTGACGTCCTGGAAGGCGTCTTTGATGGATTTCTGGATCGGGTGGTCCGGTTCCACATATTCCGCCCCCCCGCCGATATGTTGGTTCAGCGTCAGGAACCCGGCATGTTTGCCCGAGCAATTGTTGTGATACTGGCACGGGGTCTGCCCGGCGCGGATCAGGGCCTGATGCGTGTCCTGATCGCCCGGATCCTGCGGGCCACAGCGAAAATCGTCATCGCTCAGCCCCAGTTGCGCCAGCCAGGCCTGAACCCGACCGGTATGGATCGGGGCCCCATTATGCGAGGCGCAGGCCAGCGCCAGATGTTCCTGCGTCAACCCAAAAGCATCCGCAGCGCCGCTTTCGATCAGCGGCAGCCCCTGCACCATCTTGGACGAGCTGCGCGGCAACACCACCGCCGTGGGGTCGCCCCAGGCCTGAACGATCTGCCCGCTGTCATCCACGATCACCGCATGGCCCAGGTGCACGCTTTCCAGGAACGGACCACGCCAGATTTCAGCCAAAGGCACCGGGTTTCCCATGGTCAAACCTCTTCAACTCTGTTTGAACGCTGTGCGATTTTCCGCCAATGGCTCTTTCGCCCGTGGCGCAAATCAGGCTATTAATGCATTGTCGAGTGGAAAATGATGCGTCCGTCAAGAATCTTCAGAACAGAAGCGACGCATTCGCAGGATATTTGAGGCAAGCTACAGCTTGGAGGCTGGAACTATGGGATCACCTTTTGTGCGCGGCTTAGCCGGGGCCCTGATGGCGCTGGCAGCAACGGGTGTTTGGGCGCAGGACTCAAGCAATAACCAGGTCGCTGCGAAAACCGACTGGAGCGTCTTCGAAGACAAAGACCCGCGCGAATGCTGGGCTGTCTCGGCGCCCAAGGAAACCGTGAACACCAAGGACGGGCGCGTCGTGGCCGTGCGCCGCGGTGACATCCTGCTGATGGCGTTCTATCGCCCGGCGGCTGGCGTGAAGGGGCAGATCACCTTTACCGGCGGCTATCCCTTCGCCAAGGGCGTCCCTGTCACGCTGAACGTGGACGGCGACTCGTTTGATCTGTTCTCCGAAGGGGAATGGGCCTGGCCGGCCTCGGCCTCGGATGATGCCAAGATCATCGCCGCGATGAAGCGCGGGTCCAAGGCCGTTCTGACTGCCCGGTCCTCGCGCGGGACGCAAACCAAGGACAGCTTTTCCCTGCTGGGCTTTACCGCCGCGCTGGACGAGGCCGAAAAGCGCTGCAAATAACCACGTGCGCAGGTGACAGACTGAATGGGCCCTCGGATTTCGGGGGCCTTTACCGTTGGAAACATATGTTTTGGCATTCTGCGAAGAATCCTGTATGACCCCGGCTCATCCCGAAAAAGGAATAGCGCGATGTCGGCCCAGGCTCCGATCACCCAGGACGTAATGACCATTCCCCGTAAGGCCCCCGAGGGTCCGGTGAACCTTGTCGGGCTCACCCGTGATCAGCTGCGTCAGGCGCTGCTGTCGATTGGCACGCCCGAAAAGCAGGCCAAGATGCGGGTGAATCAGATCTGGCAGTGGATCTATCAATGGGGCGTGCGCGACTTTGCGGCGATGACTAACCTGGCCAAGGCCTACCGCGCCCAACTGGCCGAGAATTTCGTGATCGAAATCCCTGAAATGGTGTCCAAGCAGGTCAGCATGGATGGCACCCGCAAATACCTGGTGCGGATTGCAGGCGGCCACGAGGTCGAGGTGGTCTATATCCCCGAAACCGATCGCGGCACACTATGTGTCAGCTCTCAGGTGGGGTGTACGCTGACTTGTTCCTTCTGCCATACGGGCACGCAGAAACTGGTGCGGAACCTGACCTCGGGCGAGATTGTCGGCCAGATCATGATGGCCCGCGACGATCTGGGCGAATGGCCCGAACCGGGCGTCGGCACGGGCGAATCCGGGCCTCGGCTGCTGTCGAACATCGTGCTGATGGGCATGGGCGAACCGCTGTACAATTTCGATAACGTGCGCGACGCGATGAAGATCGCGATGGATGGCGAGGGGATTTCCCTGTCCCGCCGCCGCATCACCCTGTCCACCAGCGGCGTGGTGCCTGAAATTGCCAAAACCGCCGAGGAAATCGGTTGCCTGCTGGCCGTCAGCTTTCACGCCACCACGGACGAGGTGCGCGATAAGCTGGTGCCGATCAACAAGCGCTGGAATATTGCCGAACTGCTGGATGCCCTGCGCGCCTATCCCAAGCTGTCGAATTCCGAACGCATCACCTTTGAATATGTGATGCTGAAGGACGTGAATGACACGGATGAAGACGCCCGCCGTCTGGTCAAGCTGATCCAGGGCATCCCCGCCAAGATCAACCTGATCCCGTTCAACGAATGGCCCGGCTCGCCCTATCAGCGCTCGGACTGGTCGCGGATCGAGAAATTCGCCGACATCATCTATAAGGCCGGCTACGCCAGCCCCATCCGCACCCCCCGCGGCGAGGACATCATGGCCGCCTGCGGTCAGCTGAAATCGGCCACCGAACGCGCGCGTAAATCCCGCAAGCAGATCGAGGCTGAGGCGGGCGTCGCGCAACAATAACGCGCCAGACCCCAAACTGTTTCACATTTTCACATTAATGCCCCAATCCGGGGCATTTCCGGCCTCAATCCAGCAACAAACTGTTTCCAGTAACAAGTTAAAACTGGAGACAGTCCAATGCAGAAAATCGAGACCATCACCCCCGACCTGACCAACTCGGTCCTGGAACTGATCCGCGCCGAGCGCGAAAAATCCGTGTCCGTGCGCGAATGGAAATTCCGCCTGAAGGGCTATGGCTACAAGGTCATGGACACCGACCACGGCGAGGTCATCGCAAACCTGCGTCAGCAAGAGATTTGCGCCGTCCCCACCGAGCTGCTGCACTAACGACCCGGTATCACATCTCGTTTCTGGCCCGCACCATCCCAGTTGTGCAGGGCCTCGAACGCCTCTTCGGCAGTTTCGACATAGCGGAACAGCTCCAGATCATCCGGGCTGATCGTGCCGGCATCCGCCAGGGCCTCCCAGTTGATGATCTTTTCCCAGAACTCTTGCCCGAACAGCAGGAAGGGCACGCGTTTCATCCGGCCCGTCTGGATCAAGGTCAGCGCCTCGAACATCTCGTCCATGGTGCCAAACCCACCCGGGAAAACGCAGATCGCATTGGCGCGCATCAGGAAATGCATCTTGCGGATCGCGAAATAGTGGAAGTTGAAGCACAGGTCCGGCGTCACGTGCGCATTCGGGGCCTGTTCATGCGGCAGCACGATATTCAGCCCGATCGAGATCCCGCCTGCCTCTTCGGCGCCTTTGTTTCCCGCTTCCATTACGCCAGGCCCGCCACCCGTGCAGATGATGTTGTCATGCCGCCCGGTTTCCAGCGATTCGCGGGTCACCAATTGCGCAAACTTTCGCGCCTCATCATAGTATTTCGACAGATCCGCCAAAGTCTGCGTCCGCGCCTGCCCCTTGTTTTCAGGCGCCGGCACCCGCGCGCCGCCAAACAGCACAACCGTGCTTTCGACCCCGTATTCATCCATCATCAGCTGCGGTTTCAGCAGTTCCAGTTGCAACCGCACGGGGCGCAGCTCGTCTCGGCACATGAAATCGAAATCATCGAAGGCCAGCTTATACGAGGGCGCCCGCGTCTGCGGCGTATCCGGCACCTCACGCGCGGTTGTCCGGTCAACATGAGCATCCCGAAACGGGCTGGTACGGTCGTCTTTCATAATCGAATTCCTGCTACGCTTTTGCCTAAGACCTAGCGCGCTCTGTCCGTATTGACCAGCGGCTTGGACCGACGGACGCATTGCGCGCCGCGCCCCGGCCATCTATAGGCTTGGGCCAACCGGAAAACCTGACCTAGGGAGAGACCCATGTCGAATGCCCAGCTGGAAGCTGCAATCGAAGCCGCGTGGGACGCGCGCGACACCATCACCCCCGCCACCACCGGCGAAACCCGCGACGCCATCGAGGACACGCTGAACGCGCTGGATTCGGGTAAGCTGCGCGTCGCTGAGAAGCTGGAAAACGGTGACTGGCACGTGAACCAGTGGGCCAAAAAGGCCGTGCTGCTGGGGTTCCGCATCAAGGACATGGAAATCCAGACCGGCGGGCCGCAGGGCGGCACCTGGTGGGACAAGGTCGATAGCAAATTCAAAGGCTGGGGCGCTGAAGAGTTCGGCGCCGCCGGATTCCGCGCCGTGCCCAATGCCGTGGTCCGCAAATCCGCCTATATCGCGCCGGGTGTGGTGCTGATGCCGTCCTTTGTGAACCTGGGCGCATTCGTTGACGAAGGCACCATGGTTGACACCTGGGCCACCGTCGGCAGCTGCGCGCAGATCGGTAAAAACGTGCACCTGTCGGGCGGCGTTGGCATCGGCGGCGTGCTGGAGCCCATGCAGGCCGGCCCCACCATCATCGAGGACAACTGCTTTATCGGCGCGCGTTCTGAAGTGGTGGAAGGCTGCATTGTGCGCGAAGGCTCGGTTCTGGGGATGGGCGTCTATATCGGCCAGTCCACCAAGATCGTCGACCGTGAAACCGGCGAAGTGATGTATGGCGAAGTTCCCGCAGGCTCGGTGGTTGTGTCCGGTTCGATGCCCTCGAAAAACGGGATCAGCCTGTATTGCGCCGTGATCGTGAAGCGCGTGGATGCGAAGACCCGCTCGAAAACCTCGATCAACGAGCTGCTGCGCGACTGATCGCAGCCCCTTTTCAAAACGCGCCCTGTTCTGTCAGGGCGCGTTTTATGCGCTGGCCAGCAGCACCTGGGCCTCATACGGGCGCAGGGCCAGTCGCGCCGCCGGGCCATACTCAACCCCTTCGAAATCCGCGAGCCCTGGCATCAGGCGCAGAATTTCCGCGCGCGTGTCCGCATCAAAACTGTTCAGCGTCTCTTGTCCGGGGTGGTAGCTTTCGCTGGCCAGGCCATTGGCTGTCACGATCTCATGCCGGTCGAACAGCAGATGCACATAGGTGACGGGCCGTCCGTCCCGGCGCAGCGTCACCGTCGTGCCATTCAGCAAATCCCGCGCCTTGACCAGCACCTCGGGTTCGCCGAACAGCAGCGTCGCCCGCTCTGAGCGGTACAAAACCCGGTGATTTGGCGAAAACTCGACCGTTTGATGCGCACCAAATGTGCCTTCGGCAATGCGGACCGGGGCATCCTGCCCCGCGGCAAAGCATTTCGACACACCAATCCAGCGCAGAGGCTGCAATCCGTTGTCACGTGTCAGCACCAGATCCCCCGGACAAAGCGTTTCCACCGCGACCGGGCCATTGGGCGTCTGCACCACAGACCCGGCGGTGAAACAGGGGGTCGTTTCCACCGTGACATAGCCGATATCTGTGTTGCCATCCGCGTCCGTTACCTCATAGGTGAAAACGCTGGTGCCGTCCTCATCGTCAGCCCATAGGGTGATCGTCCCGTCTGGGTTCAGCACGATCACCTCGCCGGTTGCCAGGGTCACAGTATCCCCCGCCACGACGGGCTGCCCGTTGATCATTGTGATCGTCAAGGTCGGCCCGGCGGACGAGCTGTCATTGCCCAGCAGATCAAAGGTGCCCGACCCATCCACCTGCACCGAGATGTCATCATCCCCAGCCACCAGCGCGCATTGCACGGAATCGCCTGCAATCAGCAGGTTACTGTCATAATAGCGATCCCCGCCATCTGCGATCCCGATGCGGATCGTGTTTTCCTCGCCCGGAGTGACGGGCGCGTTCAGGGACAGTGTGACGGTAAAACCGTCCATCTCGGTATTGGCGACCTCATCATTGGCGGGGTTGTCGATATACAGGTTGGAATTGGATTCGTCGTTGATGTTGTTAATGGTGATGTCACCGTCGCCGATCGTCAGTTCGGCCTGCACACCATTCACCCAGATCCCGACCGCATCGTTGAAGCCCGATCCGCAATATTCCAGGTATTCCTCGGATGAAAATGTCACCTGCATTGTCAGGGTTGACCCGTCGGGGACGAAGGTCGCCTCGAAAATCGCGGCGTCATAGGTGTTCGCTCCTGCGATCTCATTCAGGTCGGCATCGCCGGCCGTGCGCATATTGCCCGAAGTCCCGGACGAAGTGTTCGCATCACCAGAGCTGTTGGTGATTGACGTTGCGCGCCCGGTAGACAGGATTACCCCGGTATCGGCAGGCGTAACATTCGGCGCCACGGTATCCCCGTTCGAATAGACGCCCGAGGCCGCATTATGCCCGGTATAATCCGCCGAGACGATTTCAACCCCCGAACCGAACATGGATTCCGCCATATCCATGGCCGAGGCAGACGTGTCGATTGGCAATTCAGACGCTGTAGGCATTCCCGTTCCCCAAAGCTGCAACTTTGGTTCTGGGTACGGGAAAAGGGTTCACAGACCCTTGCCACAGGCCGCATCGCACGCCCCTATTTACCAAGGATTTAAAGTAAATCCCACGCAGCCCGCTTGACCAGGCAAGGCCCAGCGCGTAAGGCCCAGCGCATGAGCAAGCAACCCAAAAAATCGCGGCAGAAGGTCTATACTCTGCTGGTACAGGTCGGACGCAAGGACGGGGACGGCCTGCCCAAAGGCAGCTCGGGCGCGGCGCTGATGTGCTATGCCTCGGGGGTGGACGAGGCCGAGGCCGTGCGCGAAACCGTCGCCATCCTGAAACAGGCCGATCTGGCGCCGCTGGATGTCACTGGCTATGGCACGCTGGAAGAACGGCTGGAGCAGGGCCATGACGTGCCCGGCCCCGAGCGCGAACTGATGCAGCGCGCGCTGGATGAGAACTCGGTCATCGTGGCGCAGATGACCCCGCTCTATGGTGATAATCCGGGCGAGCAGACCGCGCATTGATACCCAACTGATCGCATGGTTTCAGCCCCTCGCCCGCGCGGGTTTGCACGGGTGGGGGACCATGGCTATGCTGGTGCCTTTTGCGGCGGTCTGGCAGGAGTATTTAAGATCAGAAAGAAGCGGCAAAGGGCCGTGAAGACCTGTAGGGGTGGCTTTGGTGATCTGGTTTACTGCGGTTCCAGGCCAAACCAGCTTTCGTAGATTTCCCTGTATTTTCCGTTCTCGCGCAAGCTGAGCAGGGTCCGGTTGATTTCCTCGGTCAGGGCGCTGCCGGTGGGGGCCGCGATCCCGTAGTTTTCCCGCAGGAAGACCGGGCCGTTCATTTGCGCCTGCCCCTGCGCACGGGTTTTGACGTAATAGGCCAGAATCGGCGCATCGAAGACGACGGCCTCCAGTTCTTTGTTTTCGAACCCGGCCAGCATCTGATCCAGCCCGGCATATTCCTGATAATCCAGCCCCCGGTCATCCATGTATTTCGCCGCAGTCGAGCCCGATACCGTGCCGACTCGTTTGCCATAGAGATCGTTGACCGAGTTGATTGAGGTCGTGATTGCCTCGATTGTCATGGCAGAGGTCACATAGGCCACGAAAACCGACACAAAGAACAATGAGGTGATCACCATCCCCACCCCCATCAGGCGGCCCAGGGGCGTACGGGGGACTCGTTCTTCGAAACCGCCGTTCACGACCAGATTCAGCGCCCACCAGAAGGCCGGGAACATCGCCTGTTTAGCGGGCTTATCGAAATATTCCTGGTGGCGTCTTTCCAGCCACCACATCAGCATCCCCACCCCCAGAAGCGCCGCAAAGGCCAGGATCACCGAGAGAATGAGCTCTTTTTTGAAGAGGGTATTCCAAAGCGCCGCGCCAGTATGATCCGTCGGCGACATGATTTGCAGCCCCGAGGCAAAGATCGGCTGGCTGAAGTCCATGGCCTCTTCGCGGGCGGCGGTGATCGAGATATTGGCGATGGCCAGATCCACCTTTTGGTGTTCGACTGCGCTGAGCATTTCGGCAAAGCTGTCGAAGCGTTCGAACCGATAGTCCCGCCCCATCGAGGAGGCCAGAGCCTGCCACAGATCAATCGAAAAACCCAGATCCGTCCCCGCCAGCTCCATTGAAAACGGAGGGCGCGTGATCGTCCCAACCACCAATTCCTGTGACGTGGATTTCACCGGCCACAAGGCAACCACCAGTGCCAAGGCGAAAATGATGCGCGACATATGTTTCTTCCCCATCTTATCGACCGGATAGGTGAAAACCAAAAATTTCGCAAGTTTTTCAGGGGTCAGGCGGCGCGGTGTTGTAGCAGGGTGATGGCCTCGTAGGCGCGCAGCACGGGAAAGGCCGGTCTGGCGTGTTCGGGAAGGCGCGAACGGTCCAGCCCTGCGAATACGCTGGCCGCGATGTGATCGGCCTGCCTGCGCCGACGCCCCAGATACAGGGATTGCACCCGCGCACCCGCAGCCAGAAGAGGCTCGTTCCGGGGCAAGAGCAGCTGGTGCCACGTCTGCGTCAGACCGGCGCGCGGCAGATAGGCGAATCCGCCTGTCAGCAGATGCTGGGCCGGCAGCAGAACCGTTGGGGCCCCGAACAGGAACTCCACATCCGACCCCGAAGCACAGAGCCTTTGATCCGCCGCGACCGAGATATCCCGTTGCAACCCGAAATAAGGCGCCCGCAGCCGGATCGGGTGCAGGCTTGCACGGGCGGGCATCCGGCATGACAGATTGGCCAGCACCGGCACCAGCTCTCCGCCTGTTGTGCGCACCATGTCGCCGCGTTTCAGACTGTGCAGCGGGCGATACCCCGTTGCTGTCGATACCGGCACATCCGGTGCCAGGCTGGGCAGACACCCGACCGGCTGCGCCCCATCCGACAGGGCCGCAAAGATCACCCCGTGCGTGCGCGATTGCGCGGACAGATGGCTCGAAAACGCCTTTTGCATATCCCCCAGGCTTAGGGGAATGGGGGCCTTTACCGGATGCAGGACGTGCTGTTCGGTGCCCAGTACGTGCACGGACAGATGGCCGCTTTGTGCCGGGGCGTCCCAGACATAGGTGATCCGCAGCCGGTGATCCTGCCCGTTCTGCCCGTGATGCACCACCGTATGCGAGACCCGATCCCCCTGCGTGACGACCAGCGCGATCCCACCCTCTGGCAGCGCATGGAGCGACAGGCCGCGCTCCCACGGGTGGTGATGGTGATAGGCCAGCAGCACTCCGGGCCGCTCCAGAGCAGAGACCTCGGCCTCCAGCATCAGGCTGCCGCGCGGCATCAGATCAGCAGGCGAGAATTGCCGGCGCTCAGGCAAAGCCCTGTCGATCCCGCCGCTGTGAAACAGCGCGGTGCTGCGATCGGTCAATCCGATCCAGTTACCAGCTATGGACCTATGCGGCATTCTGCTCTGCCCTGAGACGGCCGGGTGCGCCCGGTTTCGTGTTGGTTACACGGCGCTTTTCTAACACATGGCTGTGAACAGGTGAATCCCCCCTGCGCAGGGTTTGCGCATTTCCGCGAACCGCGATAGCCCTAGGCCAAGACGAAAAGGACCAGTCATGCCCGATACCCAGACCTCGCCCCTTGATGCCGCACAGCTGACCGCCGATCTGATCCGCTGCCCCTCGGTCACCCCGAATGAGGGCGGCGCGCTGGTGCTGCTGCAAGACGTGCTGGAACACGCGGGCTTTGCCTGCACGCGGATTGATCGCAACGGTGTCTCAAATCTGTTTGCCCGCTGGGGGGATCAGGGCCATGCGCGCAGCTTTGGGTTCAACGGGCACACAGATGTGGTGCCCATCGGCGATCAGGCGGCCTGGACGGTTGACCCGTTCGGGGCCGAAATCAAAGACGGCATGATGTGGGGCCGCGGGGCAACTGACATGAAATCCGGTGTCGCGGCCTTTGTGGCTGCGGCCGTGGATCTGGTGACGCAAACGCCCCCCGACGGTGCAGTGATCATCACCATCACCGGCGACGAAGAGGGCGACGCCACAGACGGCACCACCGCCATTCTGGACTGGATGGCGGCCAAGCGCGAAAAGATGTCGGTCTGCCTGGTGGGCGAACCGACCTGCCCCAATGAAATGGGCGAGATGATGAAGATCGGGCGCCGAGGCTCGATGACCGCGTTCTTCACGGTGACGGGTGTGCAGGGCCACGCGGCCTATCCGCACCGGGCGAAAAACCCGGTGCCGGCGCTGGCGCGGCTGGTGGATCGTCTGGCCAGCCACGAACTGGATCGGGGCACCGATCATTTTGACCCGTCAACCCTAGCGGTGGTCACTTTCGACACCGGCAACCCCGCCACCAATGTGATCCCGGCGCAAAGCAAGGCCACCGTGAATATCCGCTTCAACGATGCCCATTCCAGCGACAGCCTGACAGGCTGGCTGCGCGCCCAGGCGGATAAGGTGGCCGATGAATTCGGCGTAACCGTGGATATGGCGCTGAAGGTCTCGGGCGAGAGCTTTGTCACACCGCCGGGCGCGCTCTCGCAGCTGGTCTCGGCCTCGGTTCAGGCGGAAACCGGGGTTGTTCCGGTGCTGTCCACCAGCGGCGGCACCTCGGATGCGCGTTTCGTGCAACATCACTGTCCGGTGGTGGAATTCGGCCTGGTCGGAAAGACAATGCACCAAGTCGATGAACGGGTCGAGGTGGCGCAGATCCATCAACTGAAATCCATCTACGCCCGGATCCTACAGGACTATTTCGCGTGACATGGAAGATTGAAACCGTCCGCGACCTGACCGACGTCCATGCCCTGCGCCGCGCTGTTTTCATTCAGGAACAGGGCATCCCCGAGGCCGAGGAGTGGGACGATCTGGACACTTCTGCCCAGCATCTGCTGGCAACGGTCGCGGGGGCTCCGGCCGGTACGGCACGGCTGCTGACCGAAGGTGCCACAGGCCGGATCGGGCGTATCTGCGTGGTGCCCGCGCAGCGTGGCACGGGGCTTGGGGCTGCTCTGGTCCGCGCGGGGATTGACCGGCTAAGCGCACAATCCGGGCCTGAAGCGATCCGGCTGAACGCGATCCGGCTGGGCGCACAGACCCATGCCATCGGTTTCTATGAAAAACTGGGTTTCCGCGTCTGCGGCCCGGAATATGACGACGCAGGCATTCCGCATTGCCCAATGGAGCGCCCCCTGTGAAGCCCACATTGGTGATCATGGTCAAAGAGCCGCGCGCCGGGCGGGTCAAAACGCGCCTTGGCCGGGAAATCGGGATGCCCGCTGCGGCCTGGTGGTTTCGCCATCAGGTGGCGCGCCTGCTGCGCCGGATCGAAGACCCCCGCTGGCGCGTCATACTGGCCGTTGCTCCCGACCGGGCGATCAGCAGCCGTGCCTGGCCAGTGCATTTACGCCGCGTCCCGCAGGGGCGGGGCAATCTGGGGGACCGCATGGCCCGGCAAATGCGCAATATGCCCCCCGGCCCCGTCTGCGTGATCGGCGCGGATATTCCCGACGTGGCTCGCCCGCATATCGCCCGCGCCTTTGCCGCGCTTGGGGCGCATGACACCGTATTCGGGCCTGCACCGGATGGCGGTTACTGGCTGGTCGGGATGAAACGCAGCCGAGCCCTGACCGCTGCTCTGTTCCGGGGGGTGCGCTGGTCCACGCACCATGCGCTGGCCGACAGTATCGCCAGCGTTTCAGGCCACCGCGTTGCGTTGGTGGATATGCTGCGCGATGTGGATATCGCAGCGGATTTGTCAGCCCCGCAGGCGCGTTTTCGTCATGACGCCGTTTCCCGGCTGTGATAGGCCAAAGACATGAGCCATTTGCCCTCGAAATCCGAGATTCTGGATTGGATCTCGGAGAACCCGACCCTTACTTCGAAACGTGACATCGCCAAGGCCTTTGGCATCAAGGGCGCTGCGCGTATTGATCTGAAACGGATCCTGAAAGAGCTGGAGGCCGAGGGCCATCTGGAAAAGCGCAAGAAAACCTATCGCGATCCGGACCGCCTGCCGCCCGTCAGCGTGCTGAAAATCCAAGAGATCGGCTCCGATGGGGATCTTTTCGCCAAGCCGATGGAATGGCAGGGCGAAGGGGTCGAGCCGCTGGTGCTGGTTATCCCGCGCGCCAGCGATCCGGCGCTTGGGGTCGGGGATCGGGTGCTGGCACGGGTACAAGAGGTGCGCGGCGAGGAATATCACTATACCGCGCGGCTGATCCGGCGGATCGGGCATAACCCGCGCAAGGTTCTGGGCGTGTTCCGCAAAGGATCCGAAGGCGGGCGTATCCTGCCGATCGACAAGGGCGACGGCAAGGAATGGCTGGTGCCCGAGGGGGCCTCGGGCGGGGCCAAAGACGGCGAGCTGGTCGAGGCCGAACAAAGCGGCCCCAAGGGCCGGCTGGGCCTGCCCCGCGCGCGGATCGTCAACCGTCTGGGCGATCCGACAGCGCCGCGCGCCGTGTCGCTGATCGCGATCCATCAGCATGGCATTCCCGATGATTTCCCCGATGCGGTAATCAAAGAGGCCAACGCGCAGAAACCCGCCGGCCTGAATGGGCGCGAGGACATGCGCGAGATGCCCTTGGTCACGATAGATCCGGCCGATGCGCGCGATCACGATGACGCCTGCTGGGCGCACGAGGATGACGACCCCAAGAATGAGGGCGGCTATGTCATCTGGGTCGCCATTGCCGATGTGGCGCATTACGTCACCCCCGGCAGCGCACTGGACCGCGAGGCGAAAAAGCGTGGCAATTCCAGCTATTTCCCCGACCGGGTGGTGCCAATGCTGCCGGACCGGCTGTCGGGCGATCTGTGCTCTTTGCACGAGGGCGTGCCGCGCGCCTGTGTGGCCGTGCGGATGCAGATCAACGCGCAGGGCGAAAAGATCGGGCATCGGTTTGTGCGCGGGCTGATGCGCTCGGTCGCGTCGCTGAATTACGCCGAAGTGCAGGCCGCTCGGGATGGCGCCCCCAATGACAAATGCGGCCCGCTGATGGAGGACGTGATTGACCCTCTCTATGAGGCCTATGCCCTGCTGGTGCGGGCGCGCAAGACCCGCCAGCCTCTGGATCTGGACCTGCCCGAGCGCAAAGTGATCCTGTCGGATGAGGGCAAGGTTCTGTCGGTCAATTTCCGTGACAGGCTGGACGCGCATAAGCTAATCGAAGAGTTCATGATCCTGGCCAATGTGGCCGCGGCCGAGACCCTGATCGCCAAGAAATCCCCACTGCTGTTCCGCGTCCACGAAGAACCCTCCCCTGAGAAGCTGGAGGCCCTGCGCGAGACGGCGCAATCTGCCGGGCTGCCGCTGGCCAAGGGGCAGGTGTTGCAGACCCGTCACCTGAACGCGCTGCTGAACGCTGCCGAGGGCACCGACCATGACGAGCTGATCAACATCTCCACCCTCAGGGCGATGACGCAGGCCTATTACAGCCCGGTGAATTTCGGACATTTCGGGCTGGCGCTGCGCAACTATGCGCATTTCACCTCGCCCATCCGGCGCTATTCGGATCTGATCGTGCACCGGGGGCTGATTTCCTCGCACGGGTGGGGCAAGGACGGGCTGACCTCCGAAGACATCGAGCGGCTGGAAAATACCGCCACCCATATCAGCGACACCGAGCGCCGATCCATGATGGCCGAGCGCGACACCACCGATCGCTACCTGGCGGCCTTTCTGTCTGAACGGGTGGGCAACGAATTCACCGGGCGGATCAGCGGCGTGGCCAAGTTCGGCGTCTTCGTGCGGATGGACGATACGGGGGCGGATGGTCTGATTCCGGTGCGGTCTCTGGGGCGCGAATATTTCCATTATGATCGCGACAGCAACACGCTGATGGGCTCGGACACCGGGCTGACCATCGGCATCGGCCAGCGCGTCACCGTCAAACTGCTGGAGGCCCTGCCCGTCACCGGCGGTATCGCGCTGGAACTGATCAGCCTGGACGGCAAAGACATGCCGCGCGGGCCCACCGGCTTTCGCGGGCGTGGCAAACCTCCGCGCCGCAAACAGGCCAGCACCCGCAAGAAATCGGCCAAAATCAAACGCAAGGTCGAACGCAAGCGCCGCAACTGATCAGCGGTCCGGCGCGGATTCCGGGGCGGCTGTATTTGTTTGCTTCCTCCGATGCCACATTCGCGTTAGAATCCGTGCAAGGTCAAAGAAAACAAAGAGGCCGGGCAATGCGTATCAAATTGTTCTTTGCTGCACTGGTTTTGCAGCCCCTGAGCCTGGCCGAGGCCAGCGTCAGCGAATCCCTGCGTCCTCAGGTCCGGCCGGGCCTGGAGCGTATCGAAACCGTTCAACCGGCGATCCTGACAAGCTCGGCCAGGCCTCAGGTGCGGCCGCAGGTGCGCTCTCAGGTGACGCTGGCCAGCGCCGATCAGCCGCGCGTTTCCACGTCGAATGCCGGGTTCCAGCGCTGGATCAAACGGTTCCGTGGCCGGGCAAACGCCGCCGGCATCACGAACCGCACCCTGGATCGGGCGTTTCAGGGCGTGCGCTATAATACCGACGTGATCCAGCGCGACCGCAACCAATCGGAATTCACCAAGACCCTGTGGGAATACCTGGACAGCGCGGCCTCGGATACGCGGGTGTCGAACGGCAAAAAGGCCCTGCGCGAACAGGGCCGCACCCTGCGCGCCATCGAGGCCAAATACGGCGTCGACAAAGAGGTCGTGGCCGCCGTCTGGGGCCTGGAAAGCGCCTATGGCACCTACCGCGGCAAGACCGACATCATCGAAGCCCTGGCCACCCTGGCCTATGACGGCCGGCGCGGTAAATTCTTCGAGGCGCAGCTGATCGCCGCCCTGAAAATCCTGCAATCGGGCGACGTGGCCCCGCGCAACATGACCGGATCCTGGGCAGGGGCCATGGGGCATACGCAATTCATTCCCACGTCCTATCTGGCCTTTGCGGTGGATTTCACCGGCGATGGCAAACGCGACATCTGGTCGGATAATCCAGCGGATGCGCTGGCCTCAACCGCCGCCTATCTGAAACGCCACGGCTGGGTCACGGGTCAGCCCTGGGGCGTCGAGGTGAAGCTGCCGCGCAATTTCAACTACGCGCTGGCCAATCGCAAGATCAAGAAAATGCCCAGCGAATGGGCCCGTCTGGGCGTGACGGATATGAACGGCCGGGCGGTGCGCAACCATGGGCAGGCGTCACTGCTGCTGCCCGCCGGATCGCAGGGCGCGGCCTTCCTGATCTTCAAGAACTTCTCGGTGATTGAACGCTATAATACCGCCGATGCCTATGTGATCGGGGTGGGCCACCTGTCGGACCGGCTAAAGGGTGGCCCCAAGATACAGGCCAAATGGCCCCGCGGCGACCGCGCCCTGACCTTCGCCGAGCGCAAAGAGCTGCAACGCCGCCTGACCGCCAAAGGCTTCAGCACCCAAGGCGTGGACGGCAAGATCGGCCCGCTGACAATCGACGCGGTGCGCGGCTATCAGCGCGCGCAGGGGATGACCCCCGATGGCTATCCTTCGCTGTCCTTGCTGAAAAAACTGCGCCGTTAAGCCTTGCCTGCGGGCCTTCTGGCCCCTAACGTCCCGCCTGTTCTCAGGGCGGGGTGAAATTCCCCACCGGCGGTAAGGGGCACACGCCCCAAGCCCGCGAGCGCCCCCGCTTTCGCGGGGGGTCAGCAGATCTGGTGCAATTCCAGAGCCGACGGTCACAGTCCGGATGAAAGAGAACGACAAAAAGGCGCGCATACTCGCGCCCTTTTCTTGTCGTTTTGACGCTCTGGGTGACGTGTCGGACAAGGAAAGGAGCCCCAGATGACACACACCCGCTATGCCTTTATCAAGGCCAACTGGCACTCAGACATTGTAGAAAACGCGCTGACAGGCTTCTGTCAGCTGATCCCCCCGGATCAGGTAGATGTCTACGACGTCCCAGGTGCCTTCGAAATGCCCCTGCTGGCCCGCGATCTGGCCGCCTCGGGACGGTACAAAGCCGTCGCCGCCGCCGCGCTGGTCGTCGATGGCGGCATCTATCGGCACGATTTCGTGGCCCAGGCCGTCGTAGACGGTCTGATGCGCGCCGGGCTGGACACGGGCACCCCCGTCCTCTCGGTCAGCCTGACTCCGCATCAGTTTCAGGACACCCCCCACCACACAGCCATCTACGCCGCGCATTTCGTGGAAAAAGGCCAAGAAGCCGCCCAGGCTGCGCTCATGATCACTCAAACCCGCGCCGCTCTGGCCGCCTGATGGCTTCTTTCTGATCCAAATACTCATGCCTCAGCCCGGCCACAGGCACACCGGGCCGAGGCCCCTTCCACCACCCAAAGCGGCCAGCCCGCGCCTTCCGATAGGGCGCCTCTTGGTGTTGACCCTGTTCAGCCCCCTTCTCGAGGCTGCGATGCTACTGGCGACGCCTTACCCCACGAACGCATCGCGCGCGTAGCCCTGCACATACAGCAAGGCGGTCAGATCGCCGTGGTTGATCCGCACGTCACATTCCGCCGCAACCGAAGGCTTGGCGTGCAGTGCAACGCCCGTGCCCGCGCGGCCCAGCATTCCCAGGTCGTTCGCGCCATCGCCCACGGCGATCACGTCTGCCTCGGTAATCCCCAGCCTGGCCGAGATCTTCTCCAACTGGTCAACCTTGGCCTGACGCCCCAGAATAGGCCGAGCCACGTCACCGGACAGCTGCCCGCCGTCCACCAGCAGCGTATTGGCGTGGTTCTCATCAAAGCCCAGCTCGTGCGCAACCTTGGCCGTGAACGCCGTAAACCCCCCCGAGACCAGCGCCGCATAGCCGCCATTGGCGCGCATCGTCGCCACCAGCTCTTTGCCGCCGGGCATCAGGGTAATGCGCTCGGCCAGAACCTTGTCGATGATCGCTTCAGGCAGGCCCTTCAGCAGACCCACGCGTTCGGTCAGCGCGCCTTCGAAGTCCAGTTCGCCGTTCATCGCGCGGGCGGTGATGTCTTTCACGCGGTCGCCCACACCGGCCTCGTCGGCCAGTTCGTCGATGCATTCCTGCTGAATCATCGTGCTGTCCATATCCGCCAGCAGCATCTTCTTTTTGCGGCCCTCGGTCGGCTGGATCACCAGATCCACCCCCATTCCTTGCAGATCGGCCCAAACGTCCCACTGATTATCCGGCAAACTGGCCAGCGGAAACTCGGCCGCCTCATCCGCAGACAGCCACACGGCATCCCCGCCGCCCCACGCATTACGCAGAGAATCAACCAGCGCCGCATCCAGATTGCGAACCGTAGGAGCAGTCAAAAGAGTGGCCACATACATAAGAAAGTTTCCGATCGTAGCTGTTGGACGTCGCAAATCGCGTTTCAAGCGGCGCTATAGCGGCATTTTTACCGTTGTGAAAGCTCTCTTCCCCCCTTACGTCGGTCAGCGGGACACCTCTCCCAACGAGGGTCACGGCTCATTCCGTTTTTTCCCTTTCTTTTCCATTAGTTGCATCTCGTTCAACACCTTGCTGTGTCACTTTTGTGTCAAACAGGGCATCCGTTACCGTGCGATCAGTCAGTGCATGTGCATAAGTCCGGAGCACGGTTGTCGCATCTTTCCAGCCCCCGCGTTCGGCCACGGTTTTCACATCGAACCCCCGGTGCAGCATCGAGGTGGCGAAGCCGTGGCGGCAGCAATGCGGTGTCAATTGTTCGATACCCGCCCGATCACAGACGTTCGCCCAGGGGCCTTTGACACTGCCCCGGCCCGCATATTTGAACACACGATCATCCGGGTTTCTGTTCGACGGAATAGCCGTGATGGCATTGACAAGCATCGGCTGGAGATGCGCGGTGCGTTCCCACGGGGTCGATTTGAACAGCATGAGCTTTGCGGTGCGACGATCAAGGTCCACATTCGTCCAAGTCAGTCGGCACGATTCACCGGCGCGAGCACCAGTGCCAAACATGAACACGCAAAGCGCCCCCAGATGCGGCAGATCGTCGATCACCGCCTGTGCGTAAAAACTCTGCACCCATTCCAGGGTCGCCGGGGTCTTTACCGCATTGGTTTCCGGGAAACGCTTCACAGAAACCCGCTGACACCAACCCAACCCAGCTGCGTGATTGATCGCGGCTTGCGTCGGTTTGATAACCTGCCGGTTCCAGGTCGCAGCACTGGCATTAGGATAAAGCTTTCGCGCGGCTTGCCGAATGGTCTCGGGGAACACCAATGCGACCGGAGTATCTTTCCAATGCGCGGCCAATTTCAGCAAGAAGCGGGCGGGTTTTTCAGCATCCAGATAAGCATGGAAGACCTGGGCCATCGTCAACGCTGCCCCCGGCCCTTCGAATTTACCCTGCCAGGCTTTGGCTTCGACTTCGGCTTTGACGCGCTCAGCGATTTTTCGGTCAGACGTTTTGCAAGACCCTCGTAGTCGCCTTCCGGCAACTGAACCACGGTAGTGCCAGATGTTGCCGCGCTGGTAGAGGGTGAGGGGCATTGCCTGATCCCTTCCATGAGTTTCTGAATGTCTTCGGCCAGCAAGATCATCTTGTTGCCCAACTTGCGGCACGCCCCCAGACGCTGCGCAGTCTCCCGTAAGGTCCGCTCGGGAACCCCAAAGTGCGAAGCCACATCCTCAGGGCTGAAATGATCTGGCAATTGAGCGGTCATTAGGCTTGCCCTTCTTCGGGCAACAGACCGACACCGATCATCAAGAAACTGGAGCCAGAAATAGAGCGTTCAGTGCGCACACCACCCTTGATAGGAGTGTATCCCTCCACGGGACGAAAGCCGTCAGGGGTGCGGACCATTACCTCCCCCTTGAAGGGAACAACCAATTCCCCAACAATCTCACGCCCCTCCATTTTCCATTGGTACAATTCGGCCAGGACTTCAAAATGGAAAACGCGCAAATGAAACACATTTTCATCGTGCCACTTGCAGCTTGCTTCAATGCCGACCGTTGATGGCAACGAGAAGATATGTGCCAACACCTCTTCTAGGGTCTCACCCTGAAACAGCTCGGAAAATTGATCTGGCTGGATAACCTCATAGCCACGGATTCTTTTCTTGAAGGTCGGGGAATACTTGATCTGACCAAACCGCTTGACCCTCTCGACACACTGGGAAGGGCTATCCGTTGTCAGAATCGCCAAGGTAAGTCGGGCGGCATCCATGGCCGTCATCTCGGGCGCATTCCGCCCTCGCGCGCCGGTAGTCAGCAACCCAGCCTCTTTCAGCAGGCGCATATACCGTCACCGTTTTTTCCGGCGTCGTGTATGCGCTGGCGATCAATTTGTTAAACTCAGCAGATTTCATTCTATTTGTGTAAAACACAAATCAACCAACGCCAATTCTATTTGTCTCAAACACAAATATGCCTTCTTCACGCATGTGTTTGCCCACACCTGCTACCAACCATGTGCGAACATGACTTGGAGCCTCCTGAGTTTTTCGAATCCGGCCAAATCATCCATTCGATTTTACGGGTCACGGGCATGGTTGGTTGGCAAACGGCGATTGCTACTGAAAAGCCAGATCGTACCAGTACCTCGATGTAAGGCGTGGTTGAGCCGACGAATTGCGCGGCAGAGCCTTCCGCTGAGACAAAGCGGCTATCGGCAGGCATTGCACACATAGGAATGGGAGTGCCGTCTTTGAGCGCCCCGCGATGGGTCAAGGCAACGTCTAAAATCGGAGCGGCACAAACGGCGTCCGCGCCCCATGCCTCAAGGAAGCCCCCATCTCAAGAAACAAGAGTGCCG
Source organism: Youngimonas ophiurae (nom. illeg.) (assembly GCF_049803795.1). Lineage (NCBI taxonomy): Bacteria > Pseudomonadati > Pseudomonadota > Alphaproteobacteria > Rhodobacterales > Roseobacteraceae > Thalassovita > Youngimonas ophiurae (nom. illeg.). The sequence goes on along the minus strand of NZ_JBNAGJ010000004.1, from coordinate 141,947 downwards.
AGGGCACTTCCGCCTTAAGACGCAGATAGTCGCGGAACAAATGTGAATTGGGCCAAAGGTCATCGTTCGCGCAAGCGCGTTCATAAGTCATTGTCAGGGTCTCCTGATGGGGGTATCAACAATTATTGTCGATATAGGGGTGAGACCGATGCGTCAACAATTTTTGTCGATATGACACCTGCACAATGCCGAGCCGCTCGGGCGCTCATCGGAATGACACAGACAGAATTGGCGAATGCGGCGGGCTTTGGCCTCTCTACAATCGTGGACTTTGAGAAGGAACGTCGCATCGTATCCACCACCGCCCAAATCAGGATGCTAGAAGCTCTTGAGGGGGCCGGGGTGGAGTTTATCGCAGAAAATGGTGGAGGCGCGGGCGTCCGCTTGAAAACAAGGAGCAAATGATGATTGAGGGCGGAAGGAATTACTCGCTGGTCATGCTAGAGCTGACCGACGCTGGCTATGACAAGGTGACTACCAGTGTGACGGTCACGGGCCGCGAAGGCAACCTGATCGAGGTGAACGGATGCGAGGTCATCAACACCGCATCCCCCCTATTTCACTCCTTGATCGACACTGAGGGCCAGAAAGCCCACTTTGCCAAGCTGCACTCCGATTTCGAGGCTGCGTTAAAGGGCAGCTGATCTCCCTATTGCCCCCAATCCACCATGCGCATGGCCCCGGCCAGGTCACCGGGCGGAATGCCCGCCTCTTTGGCTTCGGCCATTGTCTTGACGATTGCCGACAGAGCACGGGCGCGTCCGCCTGCGTCGAAGGCTTGCAAGGGGCGGATCGTGTCCACGGTCACGGCCTGGCCCAGCTTGGCGGTGGCTTCCTGCGCCAACAATTGGGCGACGGGTTGCAGGGTCCACAGGGCCAGCTAGCGCTGCGCCTCGCGGACCACGGGGCCGGTGGCCGCAGGGTTCAGCAATGAGGGCAACACACCATAGGCCATGAGGATGCCCGCCCGCGCGGCGGTCAGGGTCTCGGCCGTCATGGATTTGGACAGATCGGGCGACAACTGGTCGGGCTTCTGACCCAGTTGGGGGTTCATCCCCGCCGCCGTTGCCTGGGCCACGCCCTCGATCACCAGAGTGGAGCCACGCCGCCCGCGCGGGTGGTCAGCAGCGAAGAGGTGGACAGGGGCGATCCCGAAGGCTCGGCCAGGCCGTTATTCGTCATGGCGATATTGCCCGCCGGGATGTTCTTCACCAGGCGATCCCATTCCGTCACGGCGGTGCCGGGGATCAGAACCCCGTCCAGATAATCCCACAGCTCGGGCCGGATCAGGGCGCGCACCGCATCGGGCGATCCGGCGGTATTGGCGGTCATGAACCGGGTCACGGCAGCACGGAAAGCGGCCCAGCTCGCCTGTGCGTCAATCGCGGTGGACGTGATCCCATACGTGGCCGCGCCGGTGATCACACCCAAGGGCTGACCATTGGCCCCGCTGCCCTGGAATACAGCGTGATCCAGCGCGACGCCCATGGCCCCGTTCATGTCACGCCGCACAGCCTGTTCCAGTGCTGCGCCGGTCTGTTTCAGGGCCTTGCGGGTGATTTTCATCTGAATGCCAAGGTTATGGTCCGGCGCCATGGATTTGTCCGTGGTCGCATAGGCGCTGGGTCCAGCCACATTTTCGGTCTCGCCATCGGCCCAGCCTGCGGTGACGCTGGAGGTGGTCACGGGCCATTCCACCGCGCCCGCGTCAATGTTGATCATCTGCGCCCCCATGCGCGCGGCCACACTATCGGGGAACAGCCGGTCAATGATCGGGCGCGTCTGGGTCGGGGTCGGCGTCCCATCGGCCACGGTTTCCCCGGCGCGGACTTCCAGCGCTTGCCACGGCACCGGCACACCCCGGAACCCGCCCTGTTCGCGCAGTTCCTGCACAATCTCGGCGGTCTGGCCGCTCAGTTGCCGCCCTTCATCCAGGGCCAGCGCAACCTGACGCAGCTCGAACCCGGCCATCATCTCGGCCCATTCCTGCGCAGAACGGGTTTCCAGATCGGCCCCGGCCTCGCGGCGTTCTGTATCCTCGGCAATCAACGCCGCGCGGTAACGGGTTTCGTTCTGGCGGTATTCCCGGTCCAGATCCTCCATGCTGCGGATCTCGTCGTCGCTGGGGCTTTCCTTGCCTGCCAGCTCGGACAGTTTCTGGCGGATTTCGCTTTGCCGCCGCGCGATCTTCACACTTTCAAGCATCTTCATTCCTTTGGCTTGAGTTGGGTTTTGCCGGGGCGCTCCAGCGCCTCGACCGCATTCCGCCAATCCTGGCGGTCCTCTCGGGGCGGGGGATGCCCGCACTCGATCCGTGTTTTTCGGGTGTGGCAACTGGGGCAAAGCGCCTGAAGGTTGCCGGGGTCGTAGGACAATTCCGGGTGGGTCCGAACGGGCTTGATATGGTCCACCTCAAGCCGCCCACCGCAGCCGCAGGACCGGCACCGGAACCGATCCCGTTCCAGAATTTCCATGCGCAGAACCTGCCAGCGTTTGGTCCGCGTCACGCGCTTGGAATAGCGGTGGTGATCACGCCGGACACTCATGAGAACGGGTCCATTTTGGCTGTGAACTCGATGAATGCGCGACCGGGCGGAACCTCTTTGATGCCCGTGATGTCGAAAATATCGCCTTCATGCACCACACGATCCCAGTGCAGAACATCGCGGGTCAACGTGCTGGAGCGGACGATAAATCGGACGATCAGAATGTTCGTTTTCATCCCGGCCAGTATCTTTTCCTGATCGGAAATATCCCGGCGGCGCGCATAGACCGGACCGCCAAGGTCTTGCCAATCAGGGACGCGGCGCAAACCATCGTCTTCGGTGCCAACGTCGCGCCGAAACTGGATACGGCGATTGAGTTGGGAAGCGTTCAGGTCATCCAATGGATTCTCGCTTTCTGTCTGGGTTGCGCGGCGATCCGTGCGCCCTGGGCGACGGCCAGCACCGTGGCCGATGCCGCGTCGATCCGGCCCGTGGACCGCGCTTTGGTGAGTTTGAGATTGTTGGCGTCGTCGCGTTTGCAGACCGCATCCGCGAAAGCAGAGCGCAGCAGAAGCGACGGTTCGGCTTTCACCTGGCCGTCAAACACCGCCCGGCGAAAGCGTTCGCAATCCTCGCCCCCGTCGCGGAACCCCTGCCCCCGCCATGCCAGCGGCGCGCGGATGCCTGCACGATTCAACCCTTCGGACAGCTCGGCCTGTTTGTAACGGTCCATGGTGATTGCGCTGACGGTCTCGCCTTCGACATGGCGCAACACCTCGGCCAGCCATGGGGCCACCGGCACCGTCCGATCCCCCAGCACCGTCAGTTCCCCGCGGTCCTGCATTTTGACATAGCGGTCTGAGACGCCATCGGACTGGCCCCGATCCAGCAAAGAAGGGGCAGACGGGAACGTGCCCAGGCATTCCAGCCGTCCGGTTTCCGGCCAGTAGAACGCCGCCGCCGTCATCGAGGCCGATCCGCCCAGGTCGATCCCGATCACCACGCCGCCCTGGCGCGGGGGCAAATTGGCGGTCTCGCAGGCCAGCCATTCGTCCATGGTAACCAGCAGTTCACGGGTTTCCCCCGACACGCGTTCATTGCGGTTGTAGAGCCGGAAACTGGTAAGGCTGGAGCCGCCGCGCGCAATCGCCCGTTTGGCCTGTGCCTCCAGCCAATCCATGGACGCGCCGATCCCGTATTCCGAACCGGGATTGGCGATCAGCAGCGATTCCCGATCATCCGCAGGCAAGCCGGGGGACGGGCGATGCTCCTGGACATAGGAACCGGGCAAGGGATCGTCGATCCACCGGGAAAACGGGTGCGTGTCGTCGCTGGCGCTGGTGCTGATCAGAAAGGCCCGCCCGCCGCGCTTACCCATGCCCGACAACAGCGCATGTTCCAACTCGTCGCCGCGATCCAGCGCCCAATGCCCTCGTTCGTCCATGATCACCATTGTGGGAGCGCCGCCCAGGGCCGATTTGCCATCCGCCGCGATCACGCGCAGGACATGCCCGCCGCGAAACCGGCTGCAAAGTCCCAGGCGATTTTGCCCTGGTCACGGGTTCGCGCGGCCACCACGATTTCCCGGCGCGGCTGACGATCCCACACGCCCAGCAGACCGCCCAGAGCGATCCCTGCCGTCAGCGCGGTTTTGGCATTGCCGCGCCCGATGCTGAGAATGGCGTTGGACACGTCCGGGGCCATTGCGCCTTCGATGAATTGGCGCTGAAACGGGGCCAGCTTGACCGGCTTCCCGGCGTTCGGCCCCTCGGGAATGGACAGTCTATGCATGAAGCGCATAGCTCTTTCGGCGGCGGTCAGATCGGCGGAATTTTCCTCGGGCGCGAAAAGAGAAAACTCTCCTCCCCGGTCCCGTGCATTCAGCAGATCGGCGGCATTGGGACCATTTCCAAAGAGATCGGCTTGCAACTGATCCGATCCGCGTTGGCTCAACGGCTCGGAAGCGGGCGGCAGCTTCGATCCATCCGCCTTGCGCCACTCTCTTTTTTTCTTTGTCGCGTCGCTCATTCAATCCTCTTTCACGCGTCTCTCTTCGTTCAACCGTTGCTCTGTCCTCCCCTGGCCCAAACCATGTCTTCGACGTCATCGGGCAGCGAGGTCAGCGCAGCGATGGCAAGACAGGCGCGCTCCTGGACTGTCATGCGCGCCGTGATGACCGTGACGAAGCCAATCCATGCGTCGGCGGTGCCAAGCGTCAGCACATAACCCAGCACCCGCGCAACACGCTTGTGGGTCGGGGCCATAAAACGGGAGAGAATCGACTTTGTGCGCGGAGCTTCCGCCGTGATCGCAGTCGGATTTGCTGTGTCAGTTTTGTGTCGCTGATTGCGGGTCGTTCCCGCATTGTTCGGCGCAAAGCTGCACGAAATCGCGCTGTTTTTAGCGATCTCATCTTTCCCTATTGCTTTTTTTTCTAGGGTTTCATAGGTCCGTTCGTGGGACACCTCTCCCCAACGAGAGGCGCTTATCTGGAAGGGTAGCATTCATGGCTATTGAACAACCGGCAACGCGGCCGGCTAATCCGCGTTTTTCCTCGGGCCCCTGTGCCAAAATCCCCACATTCTCGCTGGATCTGCTGTCGGACGCCGCCTTGGGCCGGTCGCACCGTGCCGCCATCGGCAAGGCCAAGCTGAAGGATGCCATCGAAGGCACCCGCGAGGTACTGGGCATCCCCGCAGACTATAAAATCGGCATCGTGCCCGCGTCGGACACTGGCGCCGTGGAAATGGCCCTGTGGTCGCTGCTGGGCGCGCGTAAGGCTGAGATGGTCGCGTGGGAATCCTTTGGTTCGGGCTGGGTCGCCGATGTTGTGAAACAGCTGAAGATCGACGCCGAGGTGAAAACCGCCGAATACGGCCAGATCGTTGACCTGAGCACCATCGATTTCAACAACGACGTCGTGTTCACCTGGAACGGCACCACCTCGGGTGTGCGTGTTCCCAACGGTGATTTCATCCCCGCCGACCGCGAAGGCCTGACCATCTGCGACGCCACCTCGGCCGCATTCGCAATGGACCTGCCCTGGGACAAACTGGATGTGACCACCTTTAGCTGGCAGAAGGTTCTGGGCGGCGAAGCGGCCCACGGCATCCTGATCCTCAGCCCACGCGCGGTGGAACGTCTGGAAAGCTACACCCCCGCATGGCCGCTGCCGAAGATTTTCCGCCTGACCAAGGGCGGCAAGCTGATCGAGGGCATCTTTACCGGCGCCACCATCAACACCCCCTCGATGCTGGCCGTCGAGGATTACCTGGTCGCGCTGGACTGGGCCCGTTCCGTGGGTGGCCTGCAAGGCCTGATGGGCCGCGCCAATGCCAACGCGCAGGCCGTGTTCGATTTCTGCGACGCCAAGCCCTGGATCGCCAACCTGGCCGAGGATGAAGCCACGCGCTCGAACACCTCGGTCTGCCTGAAGTTCACCGATGACCGCATTCAGGACGGTGCCGCCTTTGCCAAGGCCGTGGCCAAACGCCTGGAGGCCGAAAACATCGCGCTGGACATCGGTGCCTATCGCGACGCCCCCGCGGGCCTGCGCATCTGGTGCGGCGGCACGGTTGAGACCTCGGACATCGAGGCGATGCTGCCCTGGCTGGAATGGGCCTTCGAGGCCGAGATCGCAGCCCAATAAGTGATGACTGCCCGGCGGTAACGCCGGGCCGTTCCCCCACTTCATCATTCATGGCCCACTCGGCCACCCGACATCAAAGGACCAAACACATGGCCCCCAAAGTTCTCGTATCTGACAAACTGTCCGAAACCGCCGTTCAGATCTTCCGTGATCGCGGCATCGACGTTGATTTCCTGCCCGACGTGGGCAAGGACAAGGAAAAGCTGGCCGAAATCATCGGTCAGTATGACGGCCTGGCGATCCGCTCGGCCACCAAGGTCACCCCCTCGCTGCTGGAGCACGCCGACAAGCTGAAAGTCGTCGGCCGCGCCGGGATCGGCACCGATAACGTGGACAAAGAGGCGGCCTCGAAAAAGGGTGTGATTGTGATGAACACCCCCTTCGGCAACATGATCACCACTGCCGAGCACGCCATCGCCATGATGTTCGCCGTGGCCCGTCAGATCCCCGAAGCCTCGGCCAGCACCCATGCCGGCAAGTGGGAAAAATCGAAATTCATGGGCGTTGAGCTGACCAACAAAACCCTGGGCGTCATCGGCGCCGGCAACATCGGTGGCATCGTGTGCGACCGTGCCAAGGGCCTGAAAATGAAGGTCATCGCCTTCGACCCGTTCCTGTCCGAGGAAAAAGCCGACAAGATGGGCGTGGAGAAGGTCGAGCTGGACGATCTGCTGGCGCGCGCCGATTTCATCACCCTGCACGTGCCGCTGACCGATGGCACCCGCAACATCCTGTCGGCTGAAAACCTGGCCAAGACCAAAAAAGGCGTGCGCATCATCAACTGTGCCCGCGGCGGCCTGGTGGACGAAAACGCCCTGGCCGAGCTGCTGAAATCCGGCCACGTCGCTGGCGCAGCCTTTGACGTCTTCGCCGAAGAGCCCGCCAAGGAAAACGTGCTGTTTGGCCTGCCCAACGTCGTCTGCACCCCGCATCTGGGCGCCTCGACCACCGAGGCACAGGAAAACGTGGCCCTGCAAGTGGCCGAGCAGATGTCGAACTACCTGCTGGATGGCGCGGTTGAAAACGCGCTGAACCTGCCCTCGATGACCGCCGAAGAAGCTAAGGTCATGGGCCCCTGGGTTGCCCTGTCCGGGCATCTGGGCAGCTTCATCGGGCAGTTGACTGATGAACCGATCAAAGCCATCAACATCCTGTACGATGGTGTTGTGTCCGAAATGAACCTGCCCGCGCTGAACTGCTCGGTCGTGGCAGGGATCATGAAGAAATCGAACCCCGATGTGAACATGGTCTCGGCCCCTGTTGTTGCCAAGGAACGCGGGATTCAGATCAGCACCACCAATCAGGACAAATCGGGCGCGTTCGAGGGCTATGTCAAAGTGACCGTCGTCACCGACAAGCGGGAACGCTCGATCGCGGGCACCGTGTTCAGCGATGGCAAGCCGCGTTTCATCCAGATCAAAGGCATCAACATCGACGCCGAAGTGGGCGAGCACATGCTCTACACCACCAACGAAGATGTCCCCGGCATCATCGGTACTCTGGGCGGTGTTCTGGGTAAAAACGGCGTCAACATCGCCAACTTTACCCTGGGCCGCGCCGCCGCGGGTGGCGAGGCGATTGCCCTGCTGTATGTGGATGATTCGCTGAACCAGACTACGCTGGACGCGCTGGCGGAAACCGGCCTGTTCAAGCAGATCAAGCCTCTGGAATTCAACGCTTAATCGTTGCAAAATCTGAACATAGGCCCCGTCCAGCATCCGTTGGGCGGGGCTTTTTATCTGCACGCAATTGCCGTTCGTTCCCCCCTGCCCTAGGGTGCCTCAAACCGGCAGGAGCCCCCAATGCCCCCCATTTACGCCGTTGGCGATATTCATGGTCAGTATGACATGCTGGAAACCGCCCTTCAGCGGATCGAGGCCGACGGCGGCCCGGACTCGAAGATCGTGTTTCTGGGGGATCTGGTGGATCGGGGGCCGGGCAGTGCTAAGGTCATTCAGCGCCTGATGGAGGGCCAGGCCGCCGGTCGGGACTGGACAATCCTGTGCGGCAATCATGATGACCTGTTCCACGGCTTCGTTTCCAAGGGGATTGACCTGGACCCGCGCGTTTTGTCTGGCGTGCCATGGACCGGCCCTCGGATCGGGGGTCGGGCGACGCTCGAATCCTATGGCATGTCCGATCTGGATCGCCCCACAGATGAGCTGATCGCCGAGGCGCAGCAGACCGTCCCCCAGGCCCATCTGGATTTTCTGGCCAACCTGCCCACACATCTGCTGCTTGGAGATCTGCTGTTTGTCCATGCCGGCATTCGCCCCGGCATTTCCCTGCAGAATCAAAACCCCGATGATCTTATGTGGATTCGCGGAGAATTCCTGAATGATCCTCGCCCGCATCCCTGGCTGGTCGTTCACGGGCACACAGCCGTCCAGGCCCCCGAACACCGGGGAAATCGCGTCAATCTGGACGGGGGGGCAGGCTATGGCCGTCCGCTCACCACCGCTATTTTCGAGGGACAGAAAGTGTGGACTCTGGACGTCTTCGGGCGCGCCGAACTGTTACCAAGCGCATAAAACTCGATGGATTTGCCACAATCCTGACACCGATACTGCCCGATTTTCGGTGCGATCCCATCCCACGATTTGGACAGAGTTCAATGAAAGGGATCCACCATGTTCTATCAGAAAATTGACCCGGCCGACGCCGAGAAGCTGATGCCCGAAGTGCTGGCCGAGGCCGCCGCTCGGGGGAAAACAGACAAGACGGACGAGCCCGGCGTCCTGCGTCTGCTGCGTGAATTGACCCAAAGTAACCTGTTCACCGCGCAAGATTGATAAAGTGCCCCACCGTTCCTTCGGTGGGGATCTATTTTCTGCTGTTTCGCACATCATGTCTGCGCTAGCTTCGCCCAGACTTCAGCCGAGGAGAGACAGCATGACTGATATCGTAATTCTGGACGGTGCCCGCACCGCGATTGGCACATTTGGCGGATCGCTGGCCGGCACGCCCCCCACGCAACTGGGCGCCCTTGTCACCAAAGAGGCCATGACCCGCTCGGGCGTTGAGCCAGACCAGATCGGCCACGTGGTCTTTGGCCATGTCATCAACACCGAGCCTCGGGATATGTACCTGTCGCGCGTTGCCGCCGTCGAGGCCGGGATTCCCAACACCACACCCGCGATGAATGTGAACCGGCTGTGTGGCTCGGGCGCGCAGGCGATTGTATCGGCCACGCAGTCGCTGATGCTGGGCGACGCGGATTTCGCCGTCGCCGGTGGGGCCGAGAACATGAGCCGCTCGCCCTATATCATTCAGGATCAGCGCTGGGGTCAGAAAATGGGCGACATCCGCACCGTGGACATGATGCTGGGCGCGCTGAACTGCCCGTTCGGCACCGGCCACATGGGGATCACCGCGGAAAACGTGGCCTGCGAACATGACGTGACCCGCGAACAGATGGACGCCTTTGCTGCGGAATCGCAGCGCCGCGCGCTGAACGCGATCGAGCAGGGCTATTTCAACAGCCAGATCGTGCCGGTCGAAGTAAAGGTGAAACGTCAGGTGGTGGAATTCGCCGCCGATGAACACGCCAAACCCACCACCGAGGAAACCCTGGCCAATCTGCGCCCCGCGTTCAAAAAGGACGGTCTGGTCACGGCGGGCAATGCCTCGGGTCTGAATGACGGGGCGGCCGCGATTGTGATGGCTCGCGCCGAGGCAGCCGAGAAGGCCGGGCTGAAGCCCAAGGCCCGCGTCCTGGGCTATGCTCATGCCGGCGTGCGCCCCGAGGTGATGGGCATCGGCCCTGTCCCGGCGGTGGAAAACCTGATGGCCAAGACCGGCCTGAGCATCAGCGATTTCGACGTGATCGAATCGAACGAGGCTTTTGCCGCGCAGGCTCTGGCCGTGAACAAGGGGCTGGGTCTGGACCCCGCCAAGGTGAACCCGAACGGCGGCGCGATTGCGCTGGGGCATCCGATTGGCGCCACCGGCGCGCTGATCACCATCAAGGCCCTGTATGAACTGGAACGTATCGGTGGCTCTAAGGCGCTGATCACCATGTGCATCGGCGGCGGTCAGGGCATCGCCATCGCCATCGAGCGCCTGTAATCCATACGGCACAGAATGCACGAAGGGCGGGGATTTCCCCGCCCTTTTCGTTGCTTATTCCACCCGGATCTGCACCCGGTCCGAGCGCCCCTGCGCGTCGATCACCGACAGGGTGACAAAGCCTTTGCCCACCCCTTGCAACGCCAGTTCGCGGTCACGCTGCCCCACCGCCAGCGGCTGCCCATTGGCCAGGACGGTAAAGGGCGGCACCCCATCGCGCAGCTTCACAACCACCCCAAGATCCCCCAGCGGCAGCCGGGCTCCGTCTGGGGGGAAGGCCAGTTTCGGCGCGTCGTTTTGCGGCTCCCACACGGCATTGCGCCCGCGAAACCGGCGCAGGGGCTGCGGTAACAGAGAGGCTCCGACCAGCAGGGTTTCAGCAGGCGGCGGGCCCAGCGGATCCAGTTGCGGTTTCAATCGCTGGAAGGCTTCGAACAGAACGGGGGCGGCGATGTCACCGCCAAAGACACCGGGCACCGGGGTGCCATCGGGCCGTCCGATCCACACACCGATGACATGCGCCCCGTCATAGCCTATCGCCCAGGCATCGCGGTGGCCGTAAGAGGTGCCCGTCTTATAGGCCAGACGATTGAGCGGCGCTCCGGGCGGGGGGGGCATGGCGGACAGAATATGCCCGACCTGCCAGGCAGCCGAGCGGCTGACCACGCGCTGCGGCTTGGCCTCGGAGGGCTGCGCACGAAGCGCCACGGACCGCCCGCCATTGCCAAGCGCCGCATAAAGCTGCACCAGGTCGTGCAGACTGACGCCAACCCCGCCCAAGGATACCGCCAGGCCCGGCTTGCCCCCCGGCACCACAGGTTGCGCGCCCGAACGGCGCAAGGCAGCCATCAACCGAAGCGGGCCGATCTCTTGCGTCAGCAGAACCACGGGGATGTTCAAAGACAGGCGCAGGGCTTTGGCCACTTTGATGTCGCCTCGGAACTGGCCGTCAAAATTCTGCGGTCTGTAACTGCCAAAGGCGACGGGCCGATCTTGAATCAAGGTTTCGGGATGGGCCAGCCCCTGATCAAAGGCCATCGCATAGACCAGCGGCTTCAGGGTCGAACCGGGGGACCGCAGGGCGCGAGTCATATCGACAAACCCCTGGCCTTTGCCCCCCGCATAGCCCGCCGACCCGACCGAGGCCAAGATCTCTCCGCTGTGAATATCGGCGGCCAGAATCGCGATGGACAGTTCGGCCTGTTTCCCATGCAGGCTGTTGCGCGCCAGCCTTTCCAACTGCTTTTGCAGGGTGGCATCCAGTGTCAGATCGTGGCGCTGGCGGTCCGGGTTTTGCGCCAGCACACGATCCGCCAGATGCGGGGCAAGCGCAGGGAAATCACGGCGGTGATGCGGGATCGGATCCAGGCGGGCGGCTTGCAGGTTTTCCGCGCTCAGCACCCCGTCACGGTGCATCCGCCACAAAACCCGTTCCCGTGCCGCACGCGCCGTGTTGCCGGGCCGATCCGGACGCCGGGCCTCGGGGGCCTGCGGCAAAGCCACCAGCAGCGCCGATTGCGCCGGGGTCAGCCGGGCGGGCTCTTTGCCGAACCACGCAAGCGAGGCGGCGCGCAGCCCCTCCAGATTTCCGCCATAGGGGGCCAGCGACAGATAGAGATTCAGAATTTCGGCCTTGCTGAGCCGTTGCTCCAGCGCCAGCGCCACCCGAAGCTGACGGATTTTCCCGGCCCAGGCGCCGGTGGTGCCGTCCTCCAGCAAACGGGCGACCTGCATGGTCAGCGTAGACCCGCCCGAGACAATGCGCCCATGCCAGATCGCCTGCCCAGCTGCACGCAGCGCCGCCCAGGGGTCAACGCCAGAATGTCGATAGAACCGCCCGTCCTCATAGGCAATCAGCATCCGCAGGAAACGCGGGTCCACCCGATCCACCGTCACGGGCAATCGCCACAGACCATCCGCCACCGTATAGGCGCGCAGCAACTGCCCCTGCCGGTCGCGCAGCTCGGGTGAATAGGCGATGGCCGTCGAGGGCAGATCCGTCTGCGCCACCCAGCGATCGAACCCATCGCGCAGCCCGGCCCCGATCAGCAGGGCCAGGACGCAGACAAAGGGGAAAACCCGCCTCATTCCGAGACCGCCACCCGGCCTGTTTCAGTACGGGCATGGTATTGCGGGCGGTACATGTCCTCGACCGTGGCGGCCGGATGATGGAAGGCCCCAGGCGAAATCGCACGCACGATATAGGCCAGCTGGAAGGGCTTATCGCGCCGCCAGTCCACCGCGGCCAGGAACCGATCCGCGCGGAACTCGGCCATATCGGCATAGGCCGTATCCAGCCAATCCATCTGCCGGATGTCCCCCGAGCGCAGCAGCGACGGATTGTCGATCTCCAGGCCCGCAGGCAGAGGATCGTTCACCATCAGCCGTGCGCCGCCCTTTTCAAACGGCGTGACGGTCAGCACCACGACCAGACGCTCGCCGGTTTTGATCCCGTCCAGCTGGCGTTCGACACCTTCGGGGGTGTAGTAGCGCCGCGCGATCCCATAGCCATAGCCCCCTGCGGGCAGCGGCACCTCGGGCACGCCGGTTGTGGTCAGCGTGATCTGCACCGGCGCGGCGCGGGTATTGCGGATCAGGGCGGGCTGGCTGCCGACCTCGTCCTCCAGCATCCGGACCAGCGGGCCGGTGGCGGGGGCACCGTCGATCTCCAGCCCCGAGACACCGGGATCGGTGACCATCGCCTGAGCCGCCATCAGCGCCCAGACGGATTCCTGCGTGGACAGACCCCGCCCGGCCGCGCCGATCCGGCTGGCCAGAGCGTTTGAATCCACGGCACTGGACCCGGATTCAACCGCCAGCGCCAGAACGCCCGCCGCATCCCGCAGATGGGTGCCGTAATCGGCGCGCCACAGGTTCGGGCCTTTGGGCGCGTCCGGCTGGATCATCCGCGCGGCACGGGTGAACATCGCATCGGCGCGGGTCTGATCACCATAGGCCGCCAGCGCCGCCCCCAGCTGCGCCGCCGCCAGGGGGGTGCTGAACGCATCGCCTTTGACATCGGCGTAATACCGCAGATCGCTCATCGAGGCGGCCCCCTCGCGCGCCAGCACCAGCAGCGCATAGGCAATTTCCTGGCCGCCACTGTCGAAATCAGCGGCATAGTTCAGCCGGTTGCGCAGATTGTCCATCGCCAGACGGAAGGCCAGATCCGGCACCGTATGGCCGGCGGCACGCGCCCGCGACAGGAAATCGCTGACATAGGCATCCAGCCAGAAATCATCCGATTCTGCGCGCCACAGACCGAAGGCTCCATTGCTGGATTGCCGCGTCAACACACGGTCCACCGCCTGGGAAATACGCTTGTCGATGTCGATGCTGTTGCCCAGCCCCATCGCCTGCGCGACCGAGGACAGATAAAGCAGCGGCATCGCCTTGCTGGTGACTTGCTCGGTGCAGCCATAGGGGTAGCGATTCAACGAGGCCAGCAACGCCGGCGCATTCAGCGCGGCCAGAGGCCCGGCGGTAAAGGTCGCCTGCCCCGTACCGGCCTGCATCCCGGCAAAGACATTTCTATCCAGCATGAACGTATCGCCCGACGCCAGCTGCAACCGCTGCGTTGTAGAGACCGCCGGATCGTTCTGGCGCACCGGGACGGTCAGCTCTTTGACCAACTGGCGGCCATCGGGCGTGGTCAGCGCCACGCGGATCACGTGATCCCCCACATCCCCGGCCGTCACCGGCACGGACAGGACTTCTTTGGCCTTTTCCGACAGCTCCAGCCCCGACGGAAGTGCGCTGGCCAGCGTCACCCCAGTGGCCGAGACATCCAGCCCCATGCGTCCCGCAGGGCCAGTGGCATGGACGATCTCCAGCAGCAGACGGCTGGTATCGCCGGGCGCCAGGAAACGCGGCAGGCTGGCGGTGATCACCACCGGATCACGGACCAGAACGTCCGCCTCGGCCTGCCCGACAGCCGTATCGGACCAGGCAATCGCCATCAGCCGCACGGTGCCGTTAAAGGCAGGCAGGTCAAAACTGACCTCGGCCCGGCCATCGGTGCCCACCTGCACGGGGCCGCTGAAATAAGCGACCAGTTCCTCGGTCGGCGGGGGCGATTGGAACCGCCCACCCGCAGCGGCATCCCCACCCGAGCGCACCTGCCCCAGCGCACCGTTCATCCCGTCGATCAACCGGCCATAGACATCGCGGATTTCCACGCCCAGACGGCGCTGGCCAAAGTAATGCCCAGACGGATCGGGCGATTGGAACCCGGTCAGGTTCAAAATACCCACATCCACGGCGGCCACGGTGACATAGGCGGTCTCGCCTTCGCGGATACCATCAACCTGCACGGCGGCTTGCAACGTCCCGCGCGGATCGGCCTGAGGCGGCGCGTCGAACCGCACGTTCAGCTGCTTTTCCCCCGGATCGATCTGCGCATAGGACAGCCCCATGGCCCGCGCCGGATTGCGCCCTGCGGCCACATCCATCGGACGGATCACCGAGGCCGAGACATAAGCGCCAGCCCCCCATTCATCCGTGACATCCAGCGGGATCAGGTTCTCGCCTTTCTGAACCTGTACGGTTTTCATTGCGATCACCCGGTTGGACATGACCGTCACCAGCGCCGTGCCCGCATAGCGCGGCACGATCCGCAGCGTCGCCGTGTCCCCGGATTCGTAATCGGGGCGGTCCAGCGACAGTTCCAGCATGTCAGGCGTCGTGGTCACATCGGCGGGCGCATACCAACCGGCCGCATAGCTGGCCGAGGCCGACACGCTGTCATCCTCCAGGCTTTGCACGACCAGCTCGTAGCGGCCCCATTCGACTGGCGCAGTCACGGTCAGCGGATCGGTGCCCAGCATCACATCGCCCGAGGCCACGCGTTTGCGGGTGGTAATCGGCTCCCACTCCCAATTGCCGTATTGCTGATACCACTGATAGCGGCGCTCGACCCGGTTGATCGTCCAGCGCACCTGCATCGGCGCAGGGGTCAGCGTGCCATCCAACCCGATAATCTGTAACGCGGCCTCGGTCCCTTCGGGGACAACGCCATCAAACAGCGGTTTGATCCCGATCAAGGGCTTTTCAGGGGCCAGAACGCGGGTTTCCTGCCGTTCAACAGGACGGCCCGAGCCTTCGTACATCGACACGGTGATCCGCGCGGACAAAGGCCCGTTTACCTCGGCCATATTCCCGATATTCAGCGGCAGGCGCAATTTACCATCGGCATCGGTGACACCATCGCCCAGATATTCTGTCCGGGGGCTGAAACGGCGATCATAGCGGCCAAACCGATAACCGGGGTAGGCCTCCAGCACCGAGGTTTCGGACAAACGGGCCAGCGCCTCGGCCTTCAGCCCGGCACCGGGCGCGCCGAACAGATACCGCGCCGTCAGATCCAACGAGGGCTCCTCTGCCAGACGCAGCGTGCCCTCGGGCAGCCCCATGTCAAAGTCGATACGTTCGGGCAGGAAATCCTCGACCAGGAATTTCGCCGTGCTAAGCGGCGCGGCCTGCGTGTCGGCCTTGATCGCCAGCCGCCAGGTGCCGCGCGGCACGGTCGCGCCCAAAGGCATCTGGAACACATGCCCCCCCGCCATATCCCGAGCGGACAGATGCCGCGCATATTCCACCCCATCGGGACGCGTCAGAATCGCGGTGATCGGCAGGCCGGTTAGCGAACGCGCCACCCCATCGCGGGCCAGAACCGTGGCATAGACGGTTTCACCCGCGCGATAGGCGCCACGATCGGTGCTTAGGAACACGTCAATCGGCGGGGCGGGCTCGCGCCCTTCGACACCCCGATCAGACAGGTCAAAGGCCGGATCCTTCAGCGACAGGAAGGCAATGTCCTGATCGCCCTTTTCCACCACCAGAAGCGCAGGAGCACCACCGCCCGTGCCACGCGTCAGCCCGGCCTCGAATAGCGCGTGGCCGTCGGCGTCGGTCTGAACGGTATCCAGCACCCGGTTAGCAGAGGATAGCAGGGAAACCTTGACGCCTGCCTCGGCCTGCGCGGTTTTCAAAGACCGCACGAACACGTGCATTCCGTCCACGCCCGACAGGCTGCTGACCCCCAGATCCGACAGCACAAACCATTGCGTCGCGCCCGGATCGTCATAGGGATCGCCCCCCGGCACAGCTGCGGACAGCGCGTAAATCCCGGCAGGCAGATCGCGGATCACATCGCCCATCGGCAGGCGGGTGGTCATGTCACGGTTCAGTTCAGACTGAACCTGACCACTGCCGGTCCAGATGTCCTCGGCGATTTCAGAGGAAAACTCGCGCTCTTCCCAATAGGTCAGAGGCCGCCCGAAATAGCTATCCTGAATGGCGCGCAGCAGGTTGCGGTCACTGACCCGGCGCAGTTTCAGGGCGACCTCGGACAGGTTCACGGTTTCAATCGGCAGGCCCGCGTCCTCCGTGCGCGGCAATACATACCCGCGCCCCGGAAAACGGATCGAGGGCGAACGGTCACGCACATACAGCGTCAGATCCACGTCCTTGATCAGTTTTTCACCGCTTTGCGCCGGCAGACCCGCGCGAAAGGTCAACCGATAGCGATTGCCATGCTCGGCCCCTTCGACGCAGATTTCATTGCCCGAGGCCTGCACCGCCATGCCCGATTCCGGCAGCCGCAGATAGGTGGCATAATCCACGCCGGTTTTCACCAGAGGTTCCGAGAATTCAGCGCAGATACGCGGGGTGGCCAGATCATTTTCAACCTTGTGATCCGTGATCCGAAACCCGTATTTGGCAATCGCCTTGTCCAAAGTCTCTTGGATATCCTGACGGTTCGGCTGTAGCTGTTGCGCCAGGCGCAGCGCATGGATCATATCGCGGCCCCGGCTGGATTTCTCCAGCGCGTCCGCCATGATTTGCAAAGCGCTGACCTGCTGGGCCGCGTTCTGAGCCCGCAGGTAAGCATTGACAGACCCCAACCGCGCACGATCTGCATATTTCCGGCGATCCGCGCTTTTCTTGGTCTGGATCAGCAGGGAAAGCCGTGCATATTCCGCCCACAGATCGCTGCGATCCAGATTCGCCACCGCGCCCCCCGTCCAGCGCATCGTATTCAGCCAGTCTCCGGCGGCCCGGCTGGTCTGCGCCGCATCCAGCAACTCGGCCGCGGAATATTGCCCCAAGGGATGCACCCCCCCGATCCGATGGGCCTGCTCTAACGCGCGCTTCATGTCCGAAGTGCCCACAAAGCCCAGATCCCCGGCCCGCAGAGCGGCCAGATCCTTGGTGGCTTGGCTGGCGACAACCACCTCGGCCGACCAGGCGCCATCATAGGGCTGACGGTCCGACACGCTGGATTTGGCAAAACAGGCCTTGGACCGGCTGTTAAAGGTAAAGGCCCGGCAATTGTCATCCGCCAGGCACATGTTCACACAGGACTGATAGGTCGTATCGAACAATGACCCCAGATCGGCCCCATAGAAATCCACGTTGCTGGTCACGATCAGACGTTTGTCCGGCACCTCATCTGCGGCCACGGCCGCAGACATGCCAAGAAAGGCCGACAAAACGGCACTCAGAATACGGCGCATGAAAACTCTCCTCTAACAATGCGCTGATCGTGGCACGACAGATCGCTAAAAATCAATGGTTTCAGACCCCACTTGCGATCACGTTTTTTAAGCAGATTTTCACGTTCAGCGGCCCAAACTTTGACAGAACGATTCTGCAGATATCCGGTGCCAAAGATGAATCTTGCCCAGAAACTGGCCGAAGAACGGCGCGCCCGATTGGCGGCTGAACGGCTTCTGGAACTCAAACAGGCCGAACTGTTTGCCGCGAACCAGAAACTGGGGCGCCATGCCCGCGCACTATCCGAGGAAATCGTTGAAACGCGCGCACAGGTGGAAACTTTCCGCAACGAAAACCAGCAGGTGAAATCAGACCTGACCGTCGCACATCAGAAAGTTGAAATCGCTGAGCGGCGCCTGTGGCATTCGATTGAAACCATTCAGGACGGCTTTGCCTTCTTCGATGTGGACAGTAAGCTGATCTCGGCAAACCGGGCCTATCTGGCCATTTTCGATGGGCTGGAGGAGATCTCTCCTGGCGTCTCTTACACCCGGATTTTGCAGCTGATGACCGAAGAGGGCATCGTTAACATCGGCGATTACGCAGCCAGCAACTGGCGCGCCATGATGCAAAAACGATGGGAGGCGCCGACGCCGCCGCCCGTGGTGATCCGACTGTGGAATGACACCTATGTTAAGCTGATCGACCAGCGCGGCCATGGTGGGGATGTGGTCAGCCTGGCCTTGGACATCACCGAAACCGTCGGATACGAAAAAGAACTGAAAGAGGCCCGCGCCAAGGCCGAGGCGGCCTCGCGTGCCAAATCCGCGTTCCTGGCCAACATGAGCCACGAAATTCGAACGCCCATGAACGGTGTCGTCGGCATGGCCGAGCTGCTGTCTGACACGCCCCTGTCCAAAGAACAGCAGCTTTATGTGCAGACCATCAAAAACTCGGGCGAGGCGCTGCTGGTCATCATCAACGACGTGCTGGATTACTCGAAAATCGAGGCTAAGAAACTGGTCCTGCACCCCGAACCCTTCGATCTGGAGCGCTGCATCCATGAAATCGTGATGCTGCTGCAACCTCTGGCGCGGGATAAGCAGATCGACCTGCTGGTGGATTACGATCTGTTCCTGCCAACGATGTTTGTCGGCGATCCGGGGCGGATCAGACAGGTCTTAACGAACCTGCTGGGCAACGCGGTGAAATTCACAGAGAAGGGCCATGTTCTGGTCCGCGTGGTCGGGGTGCAGCCCGGCGACAGCCCCGATACGCATATCCATGTCACGATTGAGGACACCGGCATCGGCATTCCGGCCGAAAAAGTCGATCATATTTTCGGTGAATTCAATCAGGTCGAGGATGAACGCAACCGTAAATTCGAAGGCACGGGCCTGGGGCTGGCGATCACTCAGCGCCTGATCACATTGATGGAAGGCAAAATCTGGGTCGATTCCGAAGAGGGCATCGGTTCGAGCTTTGGTTTCCGCATCACCCTGCCCGCGACGGAAACCATTGATGATGTCGCGCCGGTCCTGCCTGAAAAGCTGAAAAAGGCGCTGGTCGTCGATGACCTGTCCGTCAATCGCGAAATCCTGGCCAAACAGATGGCTATTCTGGGCATCGAAACCGAATGCTGTGACAGTGGTATCACGGCGCTAGAGGCGCTGAATGATAGCTTTGATGTGGTCATGACAGACCATAATATGCCCGGAATGGACGGGATTGAGCTGGCCCGAAACATCCGTCGGCGGGGCAGTGAAATCCCCATTCTGCTTTTCAGCTCCAATTCGACCTTCGCCGAGATGGAAGAGGGCAAAGCCTATTTACAGGCGATCATGCAAAAGCCCACGCCGCGGCGCGAATTATTCGCGCGCCTACAGGCGCTTGGCGCGGATATCGAAGCAAACCAGCCCCCCCCTGCCCCGCCGGCACCAGAACCAGAGCCCTCTGCCGGCACCCGTCTGATGCGGGTTCTGGCCGCCGAGGATAACCGGACAAACCGGCTGGTTTTCTCAAAAATGGTCAAAACCGCCGAAATCGACCTGCGCTTTGCCGAAAATGGGCACGAGGCTGTGGAAATCTACAAGGAATTCGACCCCGATGTGGTGTTCATGGACATCTCAATGCCCGGAATGGATGGCAAAGAGGCCACGCGCACCATCCGTCGGCTGGAGGCCGATGGCGAAAAACATGTGCCGATTTTTGCCATGACCGCACATGCCATGGATGGTGATAGCGAGGGGATTTTGGCGGCTGGCCTCGATTTTTATCTTACAAAACCGCTCCGAAAAGGAGAGATCCTGGCCGCCTTGCAAGAGCACTGCCCCGAAGACGCGGCGCCTGCCATGCCGCCCCCTGCGTCTCAGGCGGCATCCGCCACCTGAGCAGGCCGCACGAACACTGGCTTATCGCGATCAGACAGATCCGCGCTGAAACGATATCCTCCGGTATCGAACTCAGCCAGGGCCGACGCATCCGTCAGGCGGCGTTGAATAATGTAGCGGGCCATCGCACCCCGCGCGCGCTTGGCGTAGAAGCTCACGATTTTGGGCGTCCCGGCTTTTTCTTCCATAAAGACGGGGGTAATCACGCGCGGGGTCAGCGCCGACTGATCGACCGCACCGAAATATTCCTGACTGGCGCAATTCACCAGAACATCCGTCCCAATCTCAGTTGCCTGAGCATTCAGGGCCTGCGCAATCGTGTCACCCCAAAATTCATACAGGTTCTTGCCGCGTGGCGTTTTCAGGCGACTGCCCATTTCCAAACGATACGGCTGAATTTCATCCAGAGGGCGCAGCACCCCATAAAGCCCTGAAAGAATTCGGAAATGACGTTGAGCCCACGCCATTTCATCCGCATCCAACGAAGCCGCTTCAAGCCCGACATAGGTATCCCCGGCAAAGGCCAGCGCGGCGGCTTTGCGCTCCATCTGCCCGAAATCACGGAACCGATCATAGTTCAGCTTGGCCAGGTTTTCGCTGATATGCATCAGCTTTTGCAGATCCTCGACAGACAAATCCCGCGCAACGGCCGCCAATTCCTGGGCTCGGTCCGCAAAGATCGGCTGCGTCGGGCGAACACCCTCTGCGGGCTTCATATCCATTTTTTTAGCGGGAGAAACGACAATCAGCATGGCAGCTCCTTTTGGATTTAGAACCCTTCTAACCTGCCGCGCGCAGCACGTCCAGAAAAGCCGCGCCAAACCGATCGGCGCGGCGGTCCCCCAGCAGGCGGGCCATGGCCTGTTCATCCTGAGGGCGCATCTGCGCAACCTTTGCCAACAAAGAGGCCGAGCAGGTCAGCGGTTTGTCCAGCCCGTCCTGCCCGCGGGCCAAATCTGCCTGAACCTCAAGCAATCGGTCAAACAGCCCTCCGGAATCGCGTCCGGCCAGCTTGCGGCGCATCGGGTGGACAGTCTCGGCCGCCCCGGTGATCACCTGAAGGAAGGTGTCGCCGTACCGCTCCAGTTTCTTGGCGCCAACCCCGCTGATCCCGGCCATCTGATCCAGATTTTCGGGCCGTTTTTCGGCCATTTCGATCAGCGTCCGGTCGTTGAAGATCACATAAGCCGGCACCGAGGCCGCCTCGGCCAGGGCGCGCCGTTTCGCCTTGAGCGCGGACAAAAGCGGCGCGTCCTCCTCGGATACCAGCGCCTTGACGGCGGGGCGGCGGGGCGCATCGCGAATGGTATCGCGCCGCAAATCAATCTGCGCCTCGCCGCGCAGGATCGGCAGAGCCGTGTCCGTCATGGTCAGCGCACCGTGGCGTTCGGGGTTGGGTCGGATCAGATCATGCCCCATCATCTGCCGGAAAACGGCCTGCCATTGGCGCTTGTCATAGTCCCGCCCCACCCCGAAAGTGGGCAGGGTATCGTGCCCTTTCTCGCGTACGCGGTCAGTCAGATTGCCCAGCAGAATGTCGATCAGATGCCCCGCGCCGTACCATTCCTCGGTCCGCAGAATCGCGGACAGGGCCATTCTAACAGGTTGAGTTCCATCGAATATTTCAGGTGGCGAGTCACATAGATCGCAATTTCCGCAGGTGACATCCGTTTCCCCGAAATAGGACAACAGAGTCGCCCGGCGGCATTTTAACGCCTCAGCCAGACCCAGCAGCGCATTCAGACGCGCATGATCGGCCGAGCGGCGCTCGGGCGGGGCCAGGCCTTCGTCAATCTGCGCGCGGCGCAGGCGGATGTCATCGGGGCCAAAAAGAGTCAGCGTCTCGGCCGGGGCCCCATCGCGCCCCGCGCGACCGATTTCCTGGTAATAGGCCTCGATGGATTTGGGCAGATCGGCATGGGCAACCCAGCGGATATCGGGCTTATCGACCCCCATCCCAAAAGCCACGGTGGCGACGACAATCAGCCCATCCTCTTGCTGGAAACGGGTCTCGGTCGCGCGGCGGTCATCCGGGTCCATCCCGCCGTGATAGTGGCAGGCCTGAAATCCGGCCTCGTTCAGGGCGCGAGCCAGGCCCTCGGTTTTCGCACGCGTGCCGCAATAAACGATACCGGACTGGCCTTTGCGCGCGGCAGCGAAATTCAGGATCTGCTGACGCGGCGAGTTCTTGGCCGCAAAGGCCAGGTGAATATTCGGCCGGTCAAAACCGCGCAGGAAGGTCTGCGGCGGCTGGCCATCAAAGAGGCGTTCAACGATTTCGGCGCGGGTTTCGGCATCAGCCGTGGCGGTGAAAGCGGCCAAAGGCACCCCTAACGCGCGCCGCAATTCCCCAATCCGCAGATAATCAGGCCGGAAATCATGGCCCCATTGGGACACGCAATGCGCCTCGTCCACGGCGATCATCGACACCCCGATCCGCCGCAACATCCCCAGCGCAGACCCGGCGGACAGACGTTCGGGCGCGATATAGAGCAGCTTCAGACGGCCAGCGTCCAGCGCGTCCCACACCGCGTCGGTTTCCTCGGGCGTGTTGCCCGAGGTCAGCGCCCCGGCCTCGACCCCTGCTTCGCGCAGGGCGCGCACCTGATCCCGCATCAGGGCAATCAACGGTGAAATCACCACCGTGACGCCTTCGCGCATCAGGGCAGGCAGTTGGAAACACAGCGATTTTCCGCCGCCCGTGGGCATGATCGCCAGCACGTTCTGCCCATCGGCAACCGCGGCCACGACATCATCCTGCCCTTCGCGAAACGCGTCAAAGCCGAATACGTCCTTCAGGATGGTCTGGGCGCCTGTCATGTGCCTCTGTCTGCCTATATCTGCTCTGACAGAGGTTTTCCCACACTACGGATAGTGGGGCAAGGGCAGGATCAGTAGAACAAAGCCGCGTTGTTGATCAGGATGATCCGCAGCGCGTAAATCCCCAGCAGCACCACCAGCGGCGCCAGGTCCAGCCCGCCCATGTTCGGCAGAACCCGGCGGATCGGCGCGTAAAGGGGTTCAAGCAAACGGTTCAGCCCGTACCAGATCTGCGCAACGAACTGTTGCCGCAGATTCAGCACCTGGAAGCTGATCAGCCAGCTCATGATGACCTGCGCCAGAATGAAGAACCAGACAACATCCAGGATCAGCATCAGGATTTGAAACAGCGACGTCATAGGCGGGGTCCTCTTGATTGGTTGCTCAACAGGTAAGCACCGGCGCGCCAAAGGGCAAGCGTTTGACGCCGTGTTTGGCTTGACGCGCCCGGATTGCTGGCTCAGGTCGGAAAACAAAGGAGCCGCATATGTACCCTGTCGTCCGTTTTGCCAAGGAATTCATCAAGTTTCGCAACGCCCCCAAACTGCCATTCAACGGCACCCATGTGTCGCATCACATGTGTATGCCCTGGGATATTGACCTGTGGATGGAGCTGAACAACGGCCGCACGCTGACGCTCTATGATTTGGGGCGGATGATTCTGGGGCAACGCGCCGGGCTGCTGGCGGCGCTGCGACGGAACCGCTGGGGCATGACCATGGCGGGGGCCTGCGTGCGGTATCGCCGCCGCATTCGCATGTTCGAAGTGATCGAGATGCGGTCTCGGGCGGTGTGCTGGGATGATCGCTTTATCTATATCGAACAGTCGATGTGGAAAAAGGACGGCGAATGCGCCAACCATATCGTCTATCGCACAGCGATCACGGATCGGAACGGCATCGTTGCGCCGCAGATCGTGGCTCGGGACATCATGGGCGAGGCCCCCGACACCCCCATTCCCG
Organism: Youngimonas ophiurae (nom. illeg.); assembly: GCF_049803795.1. Taxonomy (NCBI): domain Bacteria; kingdom Pseudomonadati; phylum Pseudomonadota; class Alphaproteobacteria; order Rhodobacterales; family Roseobacteraceae; genus Thalassovita; species Youngimonas ophiurae (nom. illeg.). The sequence continues at coordinate 118,075 of NZ_JBNAGJ010000004.1, read as the reverse complement.
ATTGGATCGCCACCTGGATCGCGGCCGAAACCCAACGTCCCTGGCCGCCGATGCAGGATTGACTTGCCAGCGTCACAATTCGCCTGCCATAAGCATATTCAATGGGGATGAATAGTGATTGAGGCAGTTCCATGCGCAAGCGCATCTGGGGATGGTTTTTCTTTGACTGGGCCAGCCAACCGTACCACACGGTTCTGGTGACCTTTGTCTTTGGGCCCTTCTTTGCCGGCATCGCGGCCGAGTATTATATAAATCAAGGCCTTAGCGAAGGTGCCGCCGACGCGCAGGCGCAAAGCCTGTGGTCCATGGGGCTGACATTCTCGGGGCTGATTATCGGCCTGGGCGCGCCTTTGATCGGGGCTTTGGCGGATACGGCGGGCCGGCGGATTCCCTGGATTGTCGGGTTCTCGGTTATGTATTTTCTGGGGGCGGCCGGGCTGTGGCTGGCCAATCCGGATGGCTCGAATATGCTGATGATGCTGGCGCTGTTCGCTTTTGGCTTTATCGGCGCGGAATATGCGCTGATCTTTGTGAATTCCCAATTGCCCGGCCTGGGGAACAAGGACGAGGTGGGGGATATCTCGGGTTCGGGTTTTGCCTTTGGCTATCTGGGCGGGCTGGTCGCGCTGGCCATTTTGCTGGCTTTGTTTGTCGAACAACCCAACGGGAAAACGCTGATCGGGCTGGACCCGGCGCTTGGGCTGAATGCCGACCAGCAAGAGGGCACGCGTTTCGCCGGCCCCTTCACTGCGCTGTGGTATCTGGTGTTCATGATCCCCTATTTCATGTGGGTCAAAGACCCCGGTACCCCCGGCGCCCGCACCAGCCTAAGCACCGCGCTTAGCAAACTGGGGCAATCGGTGCGCGGGCTGAAAAACCGGGTCAGCCTGTCCAGCTATCTGGGATCGTCCATGCTGTATCGGGATGCGCTGAACGGGCTTTACGGCTTTGGCGGCACCTATGCAAAGCTGGTGCTGAACTGGGAGCTGGTCTCGATCGGGGTATTCGGCGTCGTGGGGGGCCTGTCTGCGGCGGTGTTCAGCTGGATTGGCGGCAAGGCCGACCGCGCCTTTGGCCCCAAACCCGTAATCAAATGCGCGATCTGGGTGCTGATCCTGGTCTGCATCACCATCGTCAGCATGGACCGTTCGCAGATTTTCGGCCTGCCGCTGCCCGACGGATCGACTCTGCCCGACAAGGTGTTTTTTGTCTGCGGCGCATTGATCGGCGGCATGGGCGGCGTGTTGCAAGCCGCCAGCCGGTCATTGATGGTGCGCCACACGGATCCGGACAACCCAACCGAGAGCTTCGGGCTTTATGGACTGTCCGGACGCGCCACCGCCTTTATCGCGCCGATGCTGATCGGAACGGTGACGGTGATGACGCAAAGCGCCCGAATTGGCGTTTCCCCGCTGATCGTGCTTTTCCTTCTGGGGTTGATCTTGCTACGCTGGGTCAAACCCGAAGGAGACCGCGCCACATGGTCCGAAACATCCGCCTGATCGCTGCCTGCCTGTTGCTGGCCTCTTGCGCTGCAACGCCGACCCAGGAACGCCAGCTCTCGACGAAACAGGAAATCCCGCATTCCATGCAAGGGATCGCCGCAAAGCAATTGTTCGGCGCGCATGAGCACGGCTCGCATCAACACGCCGAGCCGCATGGCGGCTATGCCAAGGGCTGTCTGGCTGGCGGGGTCGAGCTGCCCGAGACCGGACCGACCTGGCAGGCCATGCGCCTAAGCCGCAACCGCAATTGGGGCTATCCGGAAACGATTGATTTCATTCAGGATCTATCTGCAAAGGCCGCGCAGCAGCCCGGATGGAAAGGGCTCTATATCGGCGACATCAGCCAGCCGCGTGGCGGGCCGATGCTGACCGGCCACCGCAGCCACCAGATCGGGATGGATGTCGATATCTGGATGCTGCCGCCCAAACGCCTGGACCTGAGCCAGGCCGAACGCGAAAGCCTGTCCTCGATTTCCCTGCGCCGCTCGGCCGGGGCCTATGTGAATGAAAACTGGACCCGCGGGCATCATGAGATCCTGAAGGCCGCAGCCCAGGATCCGCGCGTGGCACGGATTTTCGTGTTCCCCGGCGCTAAGGTGAAAATGTGCAACGCGGAAAAAGGCGACAAATCCTGGCTGCGCAAAATCCGGCCCTGGTGGGGGCATCACTATCATTTCCATGTCCGGCTGAATTGCCCGAAGGGCGCGCAGGGCTGCGTGGATCAGGCTCCGCCCCCGCCCGGTGACGGCTGCAAAGACGCCGAGCAATGGGTCTATGACATTCTGCATCCCAAACCGCCCGATCCAAACGCGCCCAAACCCAAGCCGCGCCGTGAACTGACCATGACTGACTTACCCGGCCAATGCGTAAACGTCTTGCAGTCGCCCTAGCGGCGCTGACAGGTCTGATCGTGCTGTTCACCCCCCCGTGGGCCAAAGGGCCCGCGGTGTTTATGGGCACACTGGACCTGCCCTCAAATGGAACCAAACTGGGTGGCTTTTCCGCAATCGAGCTAAGCCCGGACGGCGTGGATTTTCATTTGATCACAGATCGCGGACACCTGCTGCGCGGACGGATCGAGCGCACCGCAGGGAACCTCATCGGCCTGCGGCATGGTCCGGTCCTGCCTCTGCGCGCGCGAAACGGTCAGGTTCTGCGAAAAACCGGCAATGACGCCGAAGGGGCCGCCATTGCCCCGGACGGCACCCTGTTCATCAGCCTGGAGGGCAAACACCGCATCCTGTCCTTTCCCAAAGGGGCCGAGCAGGCCAGCGACCGGCTGGACGCTGCTGAATTTTCCAGGCTGCCCAAGAATGGCGGGCTTGAGTCCCTGGCCATTGCGCGGGATGGCACGTTATACGCCCTGCCCGAACGCACCTGGACACGGCGCCAGAACACGCCGGTCTTTCGGCATGGCCCGGACGGGTGGTCCGCGCTGCCGGGATATACCCGCACGCATGGGTTTGTGCCGGTGGGTGCCGATTTTGGCCCCGATGGGTTGCTCTATATTCTTGAACGTCATTTCAAAGGCTTAGGCTTTGCCAGTCGCGTCCGTTCCTTTCGCGTGACGCCTGCCGGGCTCAGCGATCCGCAGCTGATCCTGCAAACCCCGCAGAGACGTCACGGCAATCTCGAAGGCCTGTCCGTCTGGCGCGATACGCAGGGGCAAATCCGGCTGACCATGGTGTCGGATGACAATTTCCTAAGCCTCTTTCGCAGCCAGATCGTCGAGTATGCCCTGCCGAAACCCCTTGCCAAACAGGGGAATCAGGACTAAACGCCGCCCGTTCCCGATGGTCGGGGACCATGTCGCCGCTACCATGTAAAAACGGATCGAAATCATGAACCGCACCCATATTCCTGGCATTCTTGCCATGGCCGCCGTCGTTGTGGCCTCGAACATCCTTGTTCAGTTCCTGTTCGGCCAATGGCTGACCTGGGGCGCCTTTACCTATCCGATCGCCTTTCTGGTGACCGATGTGATGAACCGCGTCTACGGCGCAGGCCCCGCGCGCAAAGTCGTCGTGGCTGGGTTCGTCGTCGGCGTCATCTGCTCGCTGATCGGCACGCAAATCATGCTGCAAGGCGATGGCTACACCTATCCCGCCGTGACCTTGCGGATCGCCATTGGCTCGGGCCTGGCGTTTCTGACCGCCCAGCTGGTGGACATCGCTGTCTTTAACCGCCTGCGTTCGGGCAGCTGGTGGCGCGCGCCGCTGGCCTCAACCCTGGTGGGCAGCTCGCTGGACACCGCGATCTTCTTCACCATCGCGTTTTCCGCCGGCCTGACCGGGCTGGAGCCAGGCAATGACGTGTCCTGGGCGAACGAGGCCCTGCCCCTGCTGGGCGCCGGTCCCGTGGTGCCGCTGTGGGTTTCGCTGGGCGTGGCCGACTGGCTGGTGAAACTGTCGCTTGCTTTGGTGGCACTTTTGCCTTTCCGCATCATCGTGGGGTCGCTTACCGCCCGCACCACATGATTTTGTTTTGACATACGGCATTTCTGTGCAAACCTGAGGTTATCGAAACATCAGAAAGGAGGTGCTCTTGTGTCTAATGGGATCATGGAGAACGGTAATGGGACAGTTCGAGGAGACACAGCCTAAGGCAGCCCTTAGGCCGCAAACCTTCGAATTGGTGAGCATCTAACCGACGCCACCTCCTTCAATCTCTGAGGGCCGCACCACATCGGGCGGCCCTTTCAGTTTTTTCCACCCCACGCTAAGAACGGCTATGCTCCGCGTCACCGATCAGATCATCATTCAGGACTGGGAACTGACCGAACAGTTCATACGCGCCAGCGGCCCCGGCGGGCAGAACGTCAACAAGGTCAGCACCGCGGTGGAACTCCGGTTCGAGGCCGCCCGCTCCCCTTCTCTCCCCGATCCGGTCAAATCCCGCCTCAAACGCCTCGCCGGCCGCCGCTGGACAAAAGAAGGCGCCCTGATCCTGCAATGCGATGAAACCCGCAGCCAGGCCCGCAACCGCGAAATCGTCCGCCAGCGCCTGGCCGAACTGATCGAAAAAGCCACCCACCGCCCCAAACGCCGCATCCCGACAAAACCCACCAAAGCCAGCCAACGCCGCCGCGTGGACGCCAAAAAACAACGGGGCCAAATCAAGGCCCTGCGCCGCAACGCCCCCGATCAGGACTAACGCCTTCTTTGCTCTGAAAATACTCCGGGGGAGGCCGCAGGCCGGGGGCAGAGCCCCTACACGCCCAGCTCACCGCCCAGATGCGTCTCCCCGCGCGCCTTGGCCAGGGCAATCTGCTTCTGACGCTCCCGGAATCGCGCCTTATCCGCCTCCGAGGTCTCCGCCGTACAATGATGACAGCTCACGCCTTCCTCATATTCCGCGCGTTCCGTATCCTCGGGCAAGATCGGACGGCGGCAGGCATGACACAACAGATGCGGCCCCTCGGCCAACCCGTGCCCCACGGACACCCGCCCGTCAAAAACGAAACATTCCCCTTCCCAGGTGCTCTCCTCGGCCGGAATCTCCTCCAGGTATTTCAGGATACCGCCCTTCAGGTGATAGACCTCCTCGATCCCCAGCCCCAACAGGTAGTTCGTGGATTTCTCACAACGAATACCACCCGTGCAGAACATGGCGATGCGCTTGTTGTGGAACCGCTCTTTGTTTGCCTCCCACCAGGCGGGGAATTCACGGAAACTGGCGGTTTCGGGATCCACCGCGCCCTCGAACGTGCCGATTGCCACCTCATAATCGTTGCGCGTGTCGATCAGCGCCACGTCCGGGCTGAGGATCAGATCGTTCCAATCCTCGGGCTCGACATAATGGCCAACCTTGGCACGCGGGTCCACATCCGGCTGGCCCAGGGTCACGATCTCTTTTTTCAGCTTCACCTTCATCCGGGCAAAGGGCTGTTCGGATGCGGTGCTTTCCTTCCACTCCAGGTCCGCACAGCCGGGCAGCGCGCGGATATGAGCCAGCATGGCGTCGATCCCTTCCCGCGATCCGGCAATGGTGCCGTTGATTCCCTCATGCGCCAGCAGCAAAGTGCCAGTGACACCTTTGGATTTGGCCAGGTCCAGCAACGGCGTGCGCAATGCGGTATGATCAGCGAACGGCGTAAAGTGATAGAGAGCGCAGACAGTATACATACAAGGCGATTTACGCCTGTTCCGGCCCCTTCGCAAGACGGGCAAAGCGCCACATGATTGACGCAGCGCAGGGCGCGGCTTACCCCTGCTGATCAAAGGAGACCCGCCATGACCCAAGCCTTGATCGTGATCGACGTCCAGAATGATTTCTGCCCCGGCGGCGCCCTGGCCGTGCCCGCAGGCGATGAAATCGTGCCGGGAATCAATGCTTTGATGGACAGTGCCCAGGCCGTGATCCTGACGCAGGACTGGCACCCGAGGGATCACAGCTCTTTTGCCTCGCAGCATCCGGGCGCCGCGCCCTTTGGCATGACACAGATGCCCTATGGGCCTCAGGTCCTGTGGCCCGATCACTGCGTTCAGGGCAGCCAAGGCGCCGCGTTTCACGCGGACCTGAATGTGGACCGGGCCGATATGATCATCCGCAAAGGCTTTCGCCGCGAGATCGACAGCTACTCGGCCTTTTTTGAAAATGACCGCGAAACGCCAACCGGGCTAGAGGGATACCTGCGCACGCGCGGCATTTCCAAGCTGCTGCTGGTGGGACTGGCCACCGATTTTTGCGTGAATTTTACAGCACTTGATGCCGCGCGGCTGGGCTTCTCGGTTGAGCTGCGCCTGGACCTGTGCCGCGCAATTGATCTGGATGGGTCTCTGGATCAGGCTCTGGCAGGTATGAAAGCAGCGAAGATCCGGCTTAGCGGGGTTTGATTTGGAGGTTGTTTACCCTTTCTCGGGAATAATGCGGGTTCATAGTCTGCGATGGACCTTCGATGCCCGATACCACCGTCAACTCTGTTGAGGAATTCGACGCCCGCTATACCAAAGCCGGACGTCTAAAACGCTATGCGCATGGGCGAGTCCGCAGTTTTCTGGCACGGCAGGCGCTAACGCTTACCGGGTCGCTGTTTCTGATCTTTCTGGCGTCGCCGCAGGTCGGGCTGCTGGCCTGTTTCGCAGTGCTGCTGGGGGAAACGGTCGATTGTCTGACGCTGACGCGTGTCTCGTATAAACTGGGCCGCGGGATGTCGCTGCAAAAGGCCTATTGGATCACCACCCTGTCCGGCACATTCCAGGCGGTGACCGTCACCTATGCCGTCACTTTGTCCTGGTTCAACACCCCCCATGTGGGCGGCACGTTCTTCACGCTGGCCTATCTGACGGGCGCTGTCATCAATGCCGGGATCGTGCTGCCCTTTCACCCGGCTGTCACCAAGGCCCGGATCGGGGTTTACACGCTCTGTGTCACCGGTCTGTTTTTGCACCGCGCGATTCTTGAACCCCCGGATCCGTTCAGCGTTATTCTCTATGATCTGCTTGGCATGATGATGATGAGCTACATGGCCTACATTTTCATTGCCTATATGGTGCGCGGTTTCGGCCGTCAGCGCCGCAACAAACGCGAAACCCTGCTACGCACCGAGGCTCTGGCCAACGCCTATTCCGAGCTGCGCGAAAAACAGATAGAATCCAGACGCTTATCCCTGGTTGCGCGTCATGCGATGGACAGTGTAATCATGTCTGATGCCGATGGGCGTATTCTCTGGGTTAACGATACGTTTACCAAGGTCACGGGGTATACCGCCCAAGAGGCCGAGGGCCGCACGCCGGGTGAACTGCTGAATGGACCAGACACCAGCCGGGCGGCCTCGGAGGGGATCGCCATCGCCATTCGCGCCGGCCAGCCGCACCGCACTGAAATCCTGAACTACCGCAAGGACGGGCAGAAAATCTGGGTGGAAACAACGCTGGTTCCGGTGCTGGATGACAAAGACCAGGTGGAAATGGTTGTCGCAATCGAACGTGACATCACCCAGGCCCGCGAACACGCTCAGCAACTGGCCGAGGCCAAGATTGCAGCCGAAGAAGGCGCGCGCGCGAAATCCCGGTTTCTGGCCACCATGAGCCATGAGATTCGCACCCCAATGAACGGCGTGATTGGCATGGCGGATCTGCTATGCGACGCAGATCTGCCGCAGGAATATCTGGGCTATGCCAAAACGATCCGCAACTCGGCCGAGGCGTTGCTGTCAATCCTGAATGACATTCTGGATCTTTCCAAGCTCGAAGCAGGGCGTGTCGAGCTGAACCCCGTCGATTTCGCCCCGGCCGCCTGTTTCGAAGGAGTGACACGCCTGCTGCGACCGCAGGCCAAAACCAAGGATTTGACGCTTGAACTCACCTTTCCGCACCCGCCCGATCTGGTCTGGGGGGATGACACCCGATTGCGACAAGTCCTTTTGAACGTCATCGGAAATGCCATAAAATTTACGGAAAATGGCGGGGTTTTTGTGGATGTTGAGGCTCAGAACTCTCCCACCGGATACCTGCTTCATATACGCATTCGGGATACGGGCATCGGCATTCCCGAGGACCGGCTGGACCATATTTTTGACCCCTTCGCCCAAGCCGATGCCGACACAACACGCCGTTTTGGAGGCACCGGGCTGGGCCTGTCGATTTCTCGCAAACTGATGGAGGCAATGGGCGGTTCAATCTCGGTCAGCTCGGCCCCAGGGCAAGGCTCCTGCTTCTGTCTGGAAATGCCGGTCGAAGCCGCAAGGCTGCTCCCCAAAGCCGGGCACAAAGCCAGAGCCCAGGACCTGACCGCAGGCCTGAAGGTTCTGGTCGCCGAGGACAACAACACCAACAGGCTGATAATTAAGAAGTTTTTTCAAAACGCACCTATTGATCTCCATTTTGCCCACGACGGGGAAGAGGCCGTGCAAAAAACCGCCGAACATAAGCCGGACATTATCTTTATGGACATGTCGATGCCTGTGATGGATGGGCTTGCGGCGACCCGGACGATCAGGGCCAGCAACGGCCCGCAACCGCAAATCGTGGCCTTGACGGCGAATGGATTCGCCAGCGACCGCCGCGCCTGCGTAGAGGCGGGAATGGATGGTTTCCTAACCAAACCCGTCAGAAAAGCCGAACTGCTGCAATGCCTGTCTGCGTTGCGCCCCGCGCTGTAGGTGAAAATACTTGGACCGGAAAATTCATTAACGTATCAACGAGAGGCAGCAAAAAAGGACACGTCTCGTGGATATCGCTACCCGAGTTTGGAACCATAAATGGAAAATTGACCCGATTGTCCGCTCGTTGATCGACACGGATTTTTACAAATTGCTGATGTGCCAATCGGTGTTTCGCAACAAACCCGATACGCAGGTCAGCTTTCGCCTGATCAACCGCAGCAGTTCGATTCGCCTGGCTGAGCTGATCGACGAGGGCGAATTGCGCGAACAACTGGATCACATTCGCTCATTATCCTTGACCCGCGGCGAATCTACCTGGCTGCGCGGCAATACTTTCTACGGAAAACGGCAAATGTTCCGCCCCGACTTTATGGAATGGTTCGAAAATCTGCGCCTGCCCGATTATCACCTGGAAAAACGCGACGGACAATTTGAGCTGACCTTCGAAGGCACCTGGCCCGAGGTGATGCTTTGGGAAATTCCCGCTCTCTCGGTTTTGATGGAATTGCGCGGCCGCGCCGTTCTGCACGAAATGGCCCGGTTCGAATTGCAGGTTCTATATGCCCGCGCAATGACCAAGCTTTGGCAGAAAGTCGAGGCTCTGCGCGAAATACCCCAGCTAAAAATCGCAGATTTCGGGACGCGGCGCCGGCATTCATTTCTGTGGCAGGACTGGTGCGTACAGGCCATGTGCGAGGGATTGGGCAAGGCCTTTGTGGGCACCTCAAACTGCCTGATCGCCAAGAACCGCGATCTTGAGGCAATCGGCACAAACGCCCACGAGTTACCGATGGTCTATGCCGCGCTGGCCGAAAACGACGCAGATCTGGCGCAATCGCCCTATCGGGTTCTGTCCGATTGGCAAGAGGAGCACGAGGGCAATCTGCGGATCATCCTGCCTGACACCTACGGCACCGAGGGTTTTCTGCAACGCGCCCCCGATTGGCTGGCCAGTTGGACCGGCATTCGCATTGACAGCGGCGACCCGGCAAGCGGGGCCGAAACCGCGATCAAATGGTGGCAGGATCGCGGCGAGGATCCAACGCAGAAAATGGTAATTTTCTCTGATGGGCTGGACGTTTCGAAAATCCGGGAATTGCAGGAACAGTTCACGGGCCGCTGCCGAATTTCCTTTGGCTGGGGCACGCTTTTGACCAATGATTTCCGAGGCTTGACAGAAGGCGACGCCCTGGCGCCATTTTCCTTGGTGTGCAAAGCCGTCAGCGCGAATGGGCGCCCCACCGTGAAACTTTCGGACAACCCCAACAAGGCGATGGGCCCGGCCTCGGAGATTCAGCGCTACAAGCGCGTCTTTGATGTGGGCACCCAAGAACGCTTCGAGATCGTGGTATAGCGGGCTTGCAATAGGCATTTTCTATGAAATCTGCTTCTTATAAAAGAAAATCATGATCCAAAAACTGGAAATGCTGATTGCCCTGGCGAAAGAGCGGCACTTTGGGCGCGCGGCAGCCAGTCTGGGCATCACGCAGCCCAGCCTGTCGGCGGGCATCAAACAACTGGAAGAACAGCTGGGCGTCAAACTGGTCCACAGGGGATCGCGCTTTGGCGGGCTGACACCCGAAGGACAACGCGCCCTGGAACTGGCGCGCGAAATCATCCGCGACACCCGCCGTCTTCAGGAAGAGATGCGCGTTTCACGCAAAGGCCTGTCCGGAACCGTGCGCCTGGCGGTGATTCCCACCGCGCTGACCTGGGCCTCGGATCTGGCGACGCGGTTCAATGCCGCCCATCCGGATGTCAGTTTCTCGATTATGTCGCGCAGTTCGACCGATATTCTAAAGATGATCGAAAACCTGGAGGCAGATGCCGGAATCTCATATCTGGATAATGAACGGGGCCGCATGGCTGCGCAGCCGCTCTATCAAGAGCATTACACGCTGGTCTGTCATCGGTCTCATCCGTTGGCCACGCGCAAATCGGTGACATGGGCGGACCTGGCCGGGCTGAAACTGTGCCTGCTGTCCCCGGACATGCAAAATCGCCAGATCATTAACCGCAACTTCGCCGAGTGCGGATTGTCTCCGATTGCCATGATCGAATCGAATTCGACCGTGGTTCTGGTCTCGAACGTGGTAAGCGGCGATTGGGTGACAATTCTGCCGGTGGATCTGGCCAATTTTCTGGCCGCAGGCCAACCGCTGACAACGATCCCGCTGACCGGCGGGGCTCCTGCCCACGGTGTCGGCCTGCTGGCCGCGTATCAAGAGCCTCAGACCCCGCTGCTGAGCGCCCTGTTTGCCCTGACGGCGACGCTTGCAGATTGATAGGCCATTCCTATTGGATAACGGAACTTCAATATTGATTGACAATCAATCAGGGCGTAGCACGGTGGCAAAGATACCGAACCGAGGCATCCATGACCCAGACTTCGCCCGCGCCCGGCAAGGACGAGATCCTTGCCATCATCGGCCGCCAGCTACATCTAGAAGGGCCCCTGCTGCCCATTTTACATGACCTGCAAAACACCTATGCGCACATTCCGGAAACGGCCGTACCGCTGATTGCGGATGCTTTGAATATCGGCCGCGCCGAGGTGCATGGGGTCATTAGTTTCTATCATGATTTTAGCGACTTACCTGCGGGCCACCATCGGGTAAAAATCTGCCGCGCCGAAGCGTGCCAAGCTGTCGGAGGTGCCGAAATCGGACAGTATGCGCTGGAAAAGCTGGGGCTTGAATGGCACGGCACCTCGGCCAATGGGCGCGTCACAATCGAGCCAGTCTACTGCCTGGGCCTGTGCGCCTGCGCCCCCGCCGCGATGGTGGACGATACCGTCGTGGGCCGCCTGGACACAGATAAGATCGACTCGATTCTGGCAGAGGTAGGCGCATGAGAATCTATGTTTCCATGGACAGCGCCGCCAAGGCGGTTGGCGCAGATGCGGTGGCGCGGGCCATCGAAATGGCGGCTGAGGCCCGCGGAATGGACGTGCAGATCGTGCGGAATGGCTCGCGCGGGATGATCTGGCTGGAACCACTGGTCGAGGTTGAAACCCCCGCCGGGCGCATCGGCTATGGCAATGTGACGGCAGCAGATGCCGCGGCGGTGCTGGAGGGCTCTTTGCCCGATCTGGGCCTGATCGAGGAAATCCCGTTTTTCGCCCGCCAAACCCGTCTGACCTTTGCCCGATGCGGCCTGACGGATCCTCTGTCGCTGGACGAATACCAGGCGCATGGCGGGCTGGCGGGGCTGCGCCGCGCCCTGGGCATGAACCAGGCCGACATGATCGAAGAGATGAAAACCTCAGGGCTGCGTGGACGCGGCGGGGCGGGGTTCCCGACCGGCATCAAATGGGACACGGTTTCCCAGGCGCAGGCGGATCAGAAATACATCGTCTGCAATGCCGACGAAGGCGATAGCGGCACCTTTGCCGACCGCATGATCATAGAGGGCGATCCCTTCTGCCTGATCGAGGGCATGACCATCGCCGGGCTGGCCACCGGGGCAACCAAGGGCTTTGTCTATCTGCGCAGCGAATACCCCGATGCGATCAAGGTCATGAACCGGGCCGTGGCGATCGCCCGCGCGCAGGGCATTCTGGGGGCCAGCGTCCTGGGCCAGGGCCCGGCTTTTGACATGGAAATCCGCGTGGGGGCCGGGGCCTATGTCTGCGGCGAGGAAACCAGCCTGCTGAACTCGCTTGAGGGTAAACGCGGCACCGTTCGGGCCAAACCGCCTCTGCCCGCGCTGGAAGGGTTTATGGGCAAACCGACGGTGGTGAATAACGTGCTGTCGCTGGCAACCGTGCCGGTGATCTTTGAAAAAGGCGCTGAACATTACGCGGGCTTCGGGCTGGGGCGTTCACGCGGGACGATGCCGATTCAACTGGCCGGAAACATCAAACATGGCGGGCTGTTTGAAACCGCTTTTGGCCTGCCCTTGGGGGATCTGGTGAATGACATCGGAGGCGGCACGGCCTCGGGGCTGCCGGTAAAGGCGGTGCAGGTGGGTGGGCCTTTGGGGGCCTATCTGCCGCCCGATCAGTTCGATACGCCGTTTGGCTATGAAGAGTTCGACGGTCAGGGCGCGCTGATCGGCCACGCGGGTGTGGTGGTCTTCGATGACAGCGCGGACATGCTGAAAATGGCCCGTTTCGCGATGGAGTTCTGCGCGGTGGAAAGCTGCGGGAAATGCACGCCCTGCCGGATCGGCGCGGTGCGCGGGATGGAAACGCTGGACCGGATCGGCCAGGGCGATGCCAGCGCCGTCGAGCTGCTGACCGACCTGTGCGAAACGATGAAAGAGGGCTCGCTCTGTGCGTTGGGGGGCTTCACGCCCTATCCGGTGATGTCCGCACTGACCCATTTCCCCGATGATTTCCCTGTGATGCAGGAGGCCGCAGAATGAAGGACTTGATTATCCCCTGGGATGACCGCGACATGGGCACCCCCGCCAAATCTGGCGCTCCGGTCACGCTGAACATCGACGGGTTCGAGGTCACGGTGCCCGAGGGCACATCCGTCATGCGCGCCGCGGCTGAGGCCGGGATTTCCGTGCCGAAGCTCTGCGCCACGGATTCGATCGAGGCCTTCGGTTCATGCCGCCTGTGTGTGGTGGAAATCGAGGGCCGGCGCGGCACGCCCGCGTCCTGCACCACGCCCGTTTCGCCGGGGATGGTGGTGCACACACAGTCCTCGAAGGTACGCAAAATCCGCAAAGGCGTGATGGAGCTGTATATCAGCGACCACCCGCTGGATTGCCTGACCTGCGCGGCCAATGGCGATTGCGAATTGCAGGATATGGCCGGGGCCGTCGGGCTGCGCGATGTGCGCTATACACCGGGCGAAAACCACTTTGAAACCCGCGCCGGGGACGCCCCGAATGCGCGCTACATCCCCAAGGACGAAAGCAACCCGTATTTCACCTATGATCCGCAGAAATGTATCGCATGTTCGCGCTGTGTGCGCGCCTGCGAAGAGGTCCAGGGCACCTTTGCCCTGACAATGGAAGGCCGCGGCTTTGACAGCCGGATCAGCGCCGGGGCCTCGTTCGATGATTTCCTGTCCTCGGATTGCGTCAGCTGCGGCGCCTGTGTGCAGGCTTGCCCCACGGCGACCTTGCAGGAAAAATCCGTGATCGAAATGGGCGTGCCGGATCGGTCCATCGTGACCACCTGCGCCTATTGCGGTGTGGGCTGTTCCTTCAAGGCCGAGATGCAGGGCGATCAGCTGGTGCGCATGGTTCCGCATAAACAGGGTAAGGCAAACCGCGGTCATTCCTGCGTGAAGGGGCGCTTTGCCTTTGGCTATGCCACCCACAAAGAGCGCATCCTGAACCCGATGATCCGCGACAGTATCGACCAGCCCTGGCAACAGGTCAGCTGGGACGAGGCGCTGGAATTCGCTGCGGCCCGGATGCGCAAGATTCAGGAAAAACACGGTCGGCGCTCGGTCGGGGTGATTACATCCAGCCGCTGCACGAACGAGGAAACCTTTCTGGTGCAGAAACTGACCCGCGCGGTTTTTGGCAATAACAACACCGATACCTGCGCGCGGGTGTGTCATTCGCCCACGGGCTATGGGCTGGGGCAGACCTTTGGCACCAGCGCGGGCACGCAGGATTTCGACAGTGTCGAGCATACGGATGTGGTGATCATCATCGGGGCAAACCCAACCGATGGGCATCCGGTCTTTGCCTCGCGTTTGAAAAAGCGCCTGCGGGCGGGGGCCAAGCTGATCGTCGTGGATCCGCGCCGCACGGATATGGTGAAATCGAACCACATTCAGGCGCAGCATCACCTGGCGCTGCGCCCCGGCACCAACGTCGCCGTGGTGACTGCTCTGGCGCATGTGATCGTCACCGAGGGGCTGTATAACGAGGCGTTCATCCGCGCGCGCTGCGATTGGGACGAATTCCAGGAATATGCCGAGTTTGCCAGCGATCCGCGCCATTCCCCCGAATCTGTCGAGGACCTGACCGGCGTCCCCGCAGACGAGCTGCGCGCCGCCGCGCGTCTGTTCGCCACCGGCGGGAACGGCGCGATTTACTATGGTCTGGGCGTGACCGAACACAGCCAAGGCTCGACCACCGTGATCGGGATTGCGAATCTGGCGATGCTGACCGGCAATATCGGCCGCACCGGCGTGGGCGTGAATCCCCTGCGCGGACAGAATAACGTGCAGGGATCGTGCGATATGGGCAGCTTCCCGCATGAATTGCCCGGCTATCGCCATGTCAAACTGCCCGAGGTTCGCGCCATTTTCGAGGACGCCTGGGGCGTTCAGATTGACCCCGAACCGGGCCTGCGCATCCCCAACATGCTGGACGCCGCCGTGGAGGGCACATTCAAAGGGCTGTATTGTCAGGGCGAGGACATCCTGCAATCGGACCCTGACACCAAACACGTTGCCGCCGGGCTGGCTGCGATGGAATGCGTCATCGTGCATGACCTGTTCCTGAACGAGACCGCGAACTATGCGCATGTGTTCCTGCCTGGCTCGTCCTTTTTGGAAAAGAACGGCACCTTCACCAATGCCGAGCGCCGTATCAACATGGTCCGCAAGGTGATGGCTCCGCTCAATGGCTATGAGGACTGGCAGGTCACGCAGATGCTGGCCAATGCCATGGGCGCGGATTGGAAGTATGAGCATCCCTCTGAAATCATGGCGGAAATCTCGGCCACTACGCCGTCTTTTGCCGGGGTGACCTATGACCGTCTGGAGCAAATGGGCAGCATCCAATGGCCCTGTAATGATGACAACCCGGATGGCACTCCGCTGATGCATGTGGATGGGTTCGTGCGCGGCAAGGGGCGGTTCATCCACACCGAATACGTGGCCACGGATGAACGCACCGGCCCGCGTTTCCCGCTGCTGCTGACCACGGGCCGCGTGCTGTCGCAATATAACGTCGGCGCGCAAACCAGGCGGACGGAAAACGTGGTCTGGCATGATCAGGATCGGCTGGAAATCCACCCTCATGACGCGGAAAACCGGGGTATCAAGGACGGGGATTTCGTGAAACTGGCCTCGCGCTCGGGCGAGATCACGCTGCGGGCGCAGATCACCGATCGCGTCAATCCCGGCGTGGTCTATACCACCTTCCACCACCCCGATACGCAGGCGAATGTTGTCACCACCGATTACAGCGACTGGGCCACGAACTGCCCCGAATATAAGGTGACGGCGGTACAGGTCAGCCCCTCGAACGGGCCAACCGACTGGCAAGAGGATTACGCCGCCCAGGCCGCCCTGTCGCGCCGGATCGAGGCCGCGGAATGAGGCCCCCGGCCCTCTCTCTGCCCGGTCTGTCGGTGCAGCGCGACGGCCAGCGCCGCATCGCGCGCTCTTTACCGCAGGAAGTGCCCGTTGTGCTGGTTTTCAACGGCGAAACGCAGGCTGTCATGATGGCCACCCCCGCCGATCTGGATGATTTCGCCGTCGGCTTTGCAATCGGCGAAGGGATCGTCACCACCCCGGCACAAATCGACAGCTTCGAGATCGTCGAACACGCGCAGGGGATCGAGGCCCGCCTGTTGCTGAAGGACAAGGCCTCCAAGGCCCTGCGCGCCCGTCGCCGTGCCATGACCGGGCCGGTGGGCTGCGGGCTGTGTGGCATCGACAGTCTGGATCAGGCCCAGCAAGATCTGCCGCCCGTTGTCTCGGCCCTGCGCCTGCCGCGTGATCTGGTAGCCCGCGCCAGTGACGCGCTGCGCCAGCATCAGCCGCTGCATGACCAGACGCACGCCGTCCATGCGGCGGGGTTTCTGACCCCCGATCGGGGCCTGATCGCCACCCGCGAAGACGTGGGACGCCACAATGCGCTGGATAAGCTGATCGGCCATCTGGTGCAGACAGGTATCGCCCCCGGCACAGGTGCCATTGTCCTGACCAGTCGCCTGTCCGTTGAATTGGTGCAAAAGGCCGCTCTGGCGGGCTGCCCTGTGCTGATCGCGGTGTCCGCCCCAACCGCGCTGGCCGTGCGCACCGCTGAAACTGCGGGGATTACGCTTGCCGCCTTTGCCCGTGGTGGCGGGTTTGACTTGTATTCTCACCCCGAACGCATCGAAACCGGAGCCTCAGATGTCGCCTGAAAAGATGGTCATGATGGCCAACCAGATCGCCACGTTTTTCAAAACCCAGCCGGGTGACGATCAGGCCGCGCGTGTCGCCGACCACCTGACCGATTTCTGGGAACCTCGGATGCGGGCGCAGCTGCTAAGCTATGTCGAAGCGGGCGGCGCAGGCCTGGAGCCGCTGGTACTGCAAGCCGCTCTGGCGATCAAAGCCAGCGCCTAGGGCGCCGCATATCCCAGCGTCTGCACATCGCGGGCATAGCGGTGGCGCACGATCTCGATCATCTGCGGAGTCCAGTGCGGCCCGGCACCGGGTCTTTGCGGACGGCGCAGATGATTCAGCGGCTGCGCGATGCCCAGCTGCTGAAACAGGGTGTGAACGTCCTGTTCCAACGTCTCGAACCGGCCCAGGAAATGCAGGCAATGGGCGCTGTCTCGGGGCAGGGAAATCCAATCCATCTGCGCCCGGAAATGCGGATAGAGCCGAATAGAATTCCAAATCCGATCAGACTCTAACGCCATGACAAAGCTGGTGAAATCCGGATACTGCGCCAAATTATCAGTCGCCCACCGGACATCCGGCGAGGCATTGATCCCGATCGCGCTATGCAGATAGTGGAAGGCCGAGGCCAGACGCGTCCAGGGGTTACGGACAAACCCCACGCGCAGCGCCCGATCAAACCGCACAGGATCAGCGATCCGATACCGCGAGGCCGGCACATGGCCGTATTTCCATCCCAGCGCCTCGGCCAGGGATGTCCCTGCGGCCTTGGGGACATGCAGGAAAATCAGGGGCTGCGCCCGGTCCGGTGCCAGGTCAAATCGGTAGGGATCGGGCAATCTGGCGGTCAGCCACGCCCGCGCCCAATCCGGCATCGGGCGATGCTCTAGATCGCGCAGCCGCAGCCTGATCCGTTCACGAGGAGTATAGAGTGCCATCGTCCTGCCCTGATCTGCGTACCGCGCAAACGCCCACTGGCGATCCCGGCAGGATTCGAACCTGCAACCTGCCCCTTAGGAGGGGGCTGCTCTATCCAGTTGAGCCACGGGACCGCACCCTTGCGTCTTAGCCCGATGCAAACGCTTGAACAAGTGTCGGGGTTCGCGCTAACACTTATGAACCCGCAATTATCAGGACCCGTGATTTGAACCAAGCCACCAGCCGCCCCCTTACCCTGCGCGACGTGTCCGAGGCCTCGGGCGTGTCTGAAATGACGGTCAGCCGCGTGTTGCGAAACCGCAGCGATGTCAGTGCAGCCACACGGGAAAAGGTGCTGAAAGCCGCGAAACAGCTGGGCTATGTGCCGAATAAGATTGCCGGGGCGCTGGCCAGTCAGCGGGTCAATCTGGTGGCCGTGATCATTCCGTCCCTGTCCAACATGGTGTTCCCCGAGGTCATGGCCGGCATCAGCCGCACGCTGGAAGATACCGGCCTGCAACCCGTTGTAGGGGTCACCGATTACAGCCCCGAAAAAGAGGAAAAGGTTCTCTATGAGATGCTGTCCTGGCGGCCTTCGGGGGTGATCATCGCCGGGCTGGAACATTCCGATGCGGCCCGCGCCATGCTGCGCGCGGCGGGAATTCCGGTGGTTGAAATCATGGACGTTGATGGCGAACCCGTGGACACCTGCGTTGGCATCTCGCATCGCCGCGCGGGCCGCCAGATGGCCGAGGCGATTTTGCAGGCAGGCTATAAACGCATCGGGTTCCTGGGCACGAAGATGCCTTTGGATCACCGCGCGCGCAAACGGTTCGAAGGCTTCACCCAGGCGCTGGCCCGTGGCGGGGTCGAAGTAACCGATCAGGAGTTTTACTCGGGTGGGTCGGCGCTGGCCAAGGGCCGCGAGATGACCGCCGCCATGCTGGAACGCACGCCGGATCTGGATTTTCTCTATTATTCGAATGACATGATCGGCGCGGGCGGGCTGCTGTATCTGATCGAGAAAGGCTATGACGTGCCCGGCCGGATCGGTCTGGCGGGCTTTAACGGGGTCGAGTTGCTGCAAGGTCTGCCCAAACAACTGGCTACGATGGATGCCTGTCGGTCTGAAATCGGGCGCAAAGCCGCCAAGGTGATTCTGAACCGGATCGAAAACCCCGAGCAAGGCTCGCCCAGCCATATCGAGCTGACCCCCACAATCACCCGCGGCGACAGCCTGCGCTAGATCATGCGGATCACGTCCTTATCGACGGCCAGCATGTAACCTTTGCGCGCGATGTTTTTCACCAGCAGCTCGGAAATCATCTGATTGCCCAGCGTGTCGCGCAGGCGCTTGATCCGGGTGGCGCCGGCGGCCTCTTCGCAATCGGCGGCATCACGGCCCGAAACCATCGCCTCGATCTCGGAGCCGGACAGCACATCCTCATCCATCCGGGCCTCGGCCAGAACCGATAGGGTCTCCATCGCTGCGCCGGTCAGCTTGAAGCCCATATTGTTCAGATAAACCGTGTTTTCATCGCGGGAAATCAGCAACGAGGACACCTGAATCCCCGCTTGTTCAATCTGCGCCATGCGGCGGTTCAGCGTCACCAGCATCACCAGGAACACCAGCGCCGCCACCAGCAGCGCGGTGGCAAACACCAGCAGCACGAAAATCACCACCCGGTAGCTGGCCAGCGTGTCGGAAAAGGCCGTGCCGGACTGGGCCAGAATTTCCAGCAGCTTGATTTCCGCCTGGCCGGTCAGCAGGTCGCTCTCGACGAAAATCCGTTCGACCCGCGCGTTAAACGCGTTGGCATCGGGCAGCGTCAGGAACAGCACCACAGCCGCCACCAGCAGAATCGCGACAATCGCCACGATCCCGAACACCACGATCCGCCCGCCCGAACGGCGCATTTCAGAAGCGGAGGTAATACCGTCCTGCACTGTCTTTCCTTTCGCTTAGCCCGTCCCGATCAAAGACAGACAACACGTTCAACAGCACCCACCCTTCGCGGGACAGACGCGCGGCGACCTCGGACCGGGCCGAGGACCGATCACAGGCACCATCCAGTTTCATGACACCGTAGTGCAGACGCAAAGGGCTGTCCTGCTTGGCCTTGTAATCGGCATAACATGGCCCGTCCGCCAAGGCGACGACAGGCAGCAAAACCAGTGCAGACAGCAATATGGCAAAGATCTGTTTCATGGTCTCAGAATGCGCGGGCCGGCGTAGTTATTCAATAACCAAAAGGGTTTGCATCCAATGTTATCCGATAACCGAAGGGCGTTATTGAGCGACTCTGCCCCCCTGGACCAGGGTGATTCCATCACAGCCCGTCTGCACCGCATCGGGCAAATCGGAAGACCAACCCGAACACAGGAGGACACCCATGTCCCGCAAATTTATCGCTTCTGTTCTGGCTGCATCGCTGGCCATCACCTCAATCTCGGCGGCGCCGGCCCGCGCTGACGGTGACGATCTGATGAAATTCCTGGCCGGGGCCACCGCGCTGGTGATCATCGGCAAAGCGCTGGAGGACGATAAGAAAAGCACGCGCGAGGTCTCGCGTCATGATCGTGATCGGTATTACCGGGACGGGCAGCACCGGGACCGCTGGAATGATCATGGGCGCTATGGGCGGGACACGCCTCCGCGTGTTTATTTCGACCGCCGTCATGCCCCCCGCGCCACGCGGGATGCCGAGCGCCGCTACCGTAAAAACGTGCTGCCCGCCCAATGCCGCAGCAGTTTCTGGACACCAGAGGGCCGCCAGAAATACATGGATAACCGTTGCCTGAAGCGGAACTACTCGTTCGCGCATGAGCTGCCGAAAAAATGCAAGATCATGTTCTACGACCGCAATCAGAAAAAACGCGGCTATTCGATCAATTGCCTGAAAGACCGCGGGTATCGCCTGGAACGCGGCTAAGGGCTTGATCCGCCCCTCCGGTTCGGCTTCAACACAGGAATGAGCACACCGGATTATACCTTCGAGCAGTCGGCCCACGCGCAGGGATACCTGCGCGTGGCGGGCGTTGATGAGGTCGGGCGCGGGCCGCTGGCCGGCCCCGTCACCGCCGCCGCCGTCATCCTGGACCCGAATCGCATTCCCGCCGGGCTGAACGATTCCAAAAAACTGTCAGCCAAGAAACGCGCCGCCGTGCTGGAGGAGTTGCTGGACGTCGCGCAGATTTCCGTGGCCCATGCCAGCGTTCAGGAAATCGACACCCATAACATCCTGCGCGCCAGTCATATCGCCATGGTTCGCGCCATTCAGGGCCTGCCGCAACAGCCGGATTTCGCGCTGATCGACGGCAATATGATCCCGCGCGATCTGGCCATTCCGTCTCAGGCCGTGATCAAGGGCGATGGGCTGTCAGTGTCGATTGCGGCGGCCTCGATTGTGGCCAAAATAAGGCGCGATCAACTGATGGTGGAGTTAGCGCAACAGTTCCCCGGCTATGGCTGGGAGAAAAACGCCGGTTATCCGTCCCCCCAACACCGCGAAGCGCTGCAAAACCTTGGTGTGACCCCACACCATAGACGTTCGTTCAAACCCGTCCACAATATCTTGTATCAACAGAAAAATGTAAGTGACTGATTCAAAAAAGAAATTGACGCAGAATCCCATTTGACTCATCTTTGTCTCAAACCAAAGAGCGCAAAAGCGCCGTGGATTTTGAGGCAGAGAATGAACAAGACACACACCAAAAAGGGCGCGCCTGCGCTCCCTCTAAACACGATTCTTGCTGGGGACTGCATCGAAATGATGAACAGTCTGCCCGAGAACTCGATCGATCTGATTTTCGCGGACCCGCCCTATAACCTTCAACTGAAGGGCGATCTGCACCGACCGGACAACTCCAAGGTGGACGCCGTGGATGATGCCTGGGACCAGTTTTCCTCGTTTGCGGCCTATGACAGATTTACCCAAGACTGGCTGGCCGCAGCCCGCCGATTGCTCAAACCCAATGGGGCTATTTGGGTGATCGGCTCTTATCACAACATCTTTCGTGTCGGCGCCGCGATGCAAAACGCGGGCTATTGGATTTTGAACGATGTCGTTTGGCGCAAGTCGAACCCGATGCCGAATTTCCGCGGCAAACGCTTTACCAACGCCCATGAAACCATGATCTGGGCCAGCAAATCCGAGGGTGCGAAATACACCTTCAACTATGAGGCGCTGAAGGCCCTGAACGAGGGCATCCAGATGCGCTCGGACTGGGTGCTGCCAATCTGCAATGGCGGCGAGCGCCTGAAAGACGACAACGGCGAAAAAGCCCACCCCACGCAAAAACCCGAAAGCCTGCTGCACCGTGTGCTGGTCGGATCCACGAACCCTGGCGATGTGGTGCTGGATCCGTTCTTTGGCACCGGCACCACCGGCGCTGTGGCCAAACGCCTGGGCCGCGATTTCATCGGTATCGAACGCGAGGAAGCCTACCGCAAGGTTGCGCAGAAACGCCTGGACAGCGTGCGCAAATTCGACCGCGAGGCCCTGATGGTCAGCGCCTCGAAACGCGCCGCGCCACGTGTGCCCTTTGGCCAGCTGGTCGAGCGCGGAATGCTGCGTCCCGGTCAGGTGCTGACGAACGCCCGCGGCCAGATCGCCAAGGTCCGCGCCGACGGGTCTTTGGTGGCCGATGGGGTGAAGGGCTCGATCCATCAGGTTGGCGCCGCATTGGAAGGCGCGCCCAGCTGCAACGGCTGGACCTACTGGAGCACCCAAAGCGAGGGCAAAACCGTCCCGATTGACGTGTTCCGCCAGCAGATTCGCGCAGAGATGGCGAACTAAGACATATCAAACACCGCCGGTGCCTGTGGCCTGACACGGCACCTGACTTCCCCGCTGGTTCGTCCAGCGGGGCTTTTTGGTTTCACACATGCCGAGGCAGCGGGTTCGTGCCGGCCTTATAGGCGCTCCAATCCTCGATTTCGGGGTAATATTGCCGCCGCCAGGCGCGCACACGCGGGTTCATCATCCGCCGCCAGACCGGCGGGATCGTCGCCAGCGCCGCCATCAGAGGATAGCCATAGGGCAGCTGCGGGGCCTCGGTTTCATCATAGGTTTGCAGCAGCGGAAACCGCCGGTCAGGTTTATAGTGATGATCCGAATGGCGCTGCAAATTGATCAGCAACCAGTTCGTCGCGGTATGCGAGGCATTCCAGCTGTGGTGCGGTTTGACATGTTCGTATTTGCCGTCCCCCAGGTGTTTGCGGGTCAGGCCGTAATGTTCCACATAGTTGGTCAGCTCCAACTGCCAAATCGCGCTGATCGCCTGTAGCAGAAACAAAGCCAGCCCCTGCCAGCCGCCCAGAACGACAGCCAGAACAATCGCGGCCAGTTGCAACGCCCCATAGCGCCAGAACGGATTGCGCAGGCTGGTGACAGGCAGTTTACGGCGGGCCAGCATGATGCGTTCGGCCTGCCAGGCGGATCGGGGGCATTCTTGTAGAACACGCAGGAAAAAGCGGTGGAAATTCTCATTATAGCGCGCCGTCACCGCATCGCGCGGCGTCCCCACATGGCGGTGATGCACCAGCAGGTGCTCGGTCCGGAAATGAGAATAGAGCACCATTGCCAGCAGCAGATCGCCCAGCCAGCGCTCGGACATGTTGGATTGGTGCAGCAGTTCATGCGCATAGACGATGCCGATGGTGCCCGTCAGCACCCCCACGCCAAAGAACAGAACGATCTGTTCCCAGGCCGCCAGATGGCCGGTATGCGTGACATACCAGATCAGCCCGAACACGGTAATCGCCTGCACCGGGAACCACATCATGGTGATCACGCGATACCAGAACAGCTGCGCCTCTTCGGTGTTTGGATCGGGGTTTTCCGTGTTCAGCCCCAGCGCGGCATCCAGTCCGGTGAACACCCACCAGCCCAGCAAAGGCAGCAAGAACACCGTCCAGCCGCCAAAGACGGCTCCGATCCAGGCCAGAGGCACCAGCCCCAGCGACATCCAGAAAGGCGCGGCACGGCGAAACGAGGCAATGGGAACGATAGACATGGGAAGCTCCGGGTAGGGGCGCGTTCAGGGGGTATTGTCGAACTCGGGCCGGGCCAGGTCAAATGCCTTTCGCATCACGGTGGGCAAATCTGACGGGCGAAATGTCGCGAGAGGCCGGAACGCGCCAACCTGTGGGCGCGTATCAGGCGCGGCACGGGCGATCATCACAGTCAGGCGCAAGTGGAAATGGGTAAAGGTGTGGCGCGCCTCGGCCGGGATTTGCTGCCAATCGGCCTGGAAAGGAGGCGCAGGCTGGGGCGCCGCGCTCCAATCCGAACCGGGCCAGCCCAGCATCCCGCCCAGCAGGCCTTTGTCCGGGCGGCGTTCCAGCAGATAGGCCCCATCCGTGCGCTGCGCGATATAGGCAATGCCCAACCGGGTGGGTTTGGGTTTCTTCGGCTCTTTCTTGGGCAGTTCGGCGGCAGTGCCGCGCTGACGGGCCAGACAAGGCGCGCGCCATGGGCAAATCCCGCAGGCCGGATTGCGCGGGGTGCAGATCGTCGCGCCCAGATCCATCACCGCCTGCGCGTAATCCCCCGGACGCTGCGGCGGGGTCAGGGCCTCGGCCAGCGCGGTCAGTTCGGGCTTGGCGCGGGGCAGAGGCGTATGAACATCGTAAACCCGCGCCATGACACGCTCGACATTGCCATCCACCACGGTTTCCGCACGGTCAAACGCGATCGAGGAAATGGCCGCCGCCGTATAGGGCCCGATGCCTGGCAGTTTCAACAGGGCCTCACGCGTGTCGGGAAATATGCCGCCCAAATCGCCAGCCACCACACGGGCGCATTTCAGCAGGTTGCGCGCGCGGGCGTAGTATCCCAAACCCGCCCATTCGGCCATCACGTCCTCATCCGCGGCAGCCGCCAGATCGGCCACCGTGGGCCAACGGGTGGTAAAACGGAGGAAATACTCTTTCACCGCCGCCACGGTTGTCTGCTGCAACATGACCTCGGACAGCCAGACGCGATAGGGATCGGGGCGCTGGCCGGCCTGCCGATCCTGCGGCCCCACACGCCAAGGCATCACCCGCGCGCTCACATCATACCATTCCAGCAAGTCACTGGTCTGATCCATTTTCACGTCACGCAATCTTTATCCCCTGTCAGGTCGTAATCTGCTGGTGTCTTTTCGTCTGGCTACTAGAATAGCGCCAGTCAGAAGGATGCAAGTCATGGCCGCGCGCTATAGCACAACCAAAGGGTTTGCCCGCACCTCGGCCTTGTTGCAATCACGCATTCGCAAGGCCGGAGAATCGCGTGGATTCGCCGTTACCCGCCTGCTGACCCACTGGCCCGAGGTTGTCGGCGAGGATATCGCCGCCATCGCCCGGCCCGTGGATGTGAAATACGGGCGCAGCGGGGGGTTTGGTGCCACGCTGACCTTGCTGACCACCGGCGCGCAGGCTCCGATGCTGGAAATGCAGAAGGATCAGATCCGCCAGAAGGTGAACGGAGTCTACGGCTATAACGCCATCGCACGGATCCGCATCACACAGACCGCGCCCACCGGATTTTCCGAGGGACAGGCCAGTTTCGCCTACCGGCAGAAACCCAAACCAAAGGCCCCCGATCCGGAAATCACCAGCCAGGCCCGCCAGATGGCCGAAGGCGCAACAGATGAAAACCTGCGCCAGGCACTGGAAGCCCTGGCCAGAAATGTTCTATCCAAATCGAAACACTAAGAAAGGTTTTGCAGATGGACCGCAGATATGCACTGGGTGTGATTGGCGCCGCCGCCGTCATCGGAGGCGCCCTGACCCTGACCAAACGCAGCGACGGCCTGCCGCCGATGGCTGCCCTGGCCGAAGGGGAAGGAGTGGACACGTCCTCGGTGGTTGAGATGGCTCTGGGCGCCGAAGACGCCAAGGTGACACTGATCGAGTACGCCTCGTATACCTGCCCGCATTGCGCCACGTTCCACAATGGCCCGCTGAAGAAAATCAAAGAGGAATATGTCGAGACCGGCAAAGTCCGCTTTATCTATCGCGATGTGTATTTCGACCGCCCCGGCCTGTGGGCCGCGCTGGTGGCACGCTGCGATCCGTCCAAATTCTTTGGCATCTCGGACCTGCTGTATGGCGATCAGAAGGCGTGGGTCGGATCGGGCGATCCGGCCGGTATCGTCGAAAACCTGCGCAAGATCGGCCGCATCGCTGGCCTGACCGAGGAACAGCTGGACACCTGCCTAAGCGACGGCACCCGCGCGCAGACCCTGTACACCTGGTTCCAGGATAACGCCAAGGCCGACGACATCGACAGCACGCCCTCGTTGATCCTGAACGGTAAAAAACATTCGAACATGTCGTATACCGATCTGAAAACCTTGCTGGACGAAGCTCTGGAGGCCTGATGACCACCCCACTGGAAGGCGTCAAAGTCGTTGAACTGGCACGGATTCTGGCGGGCCCCTGGGCCGGCCAGGCCCTGTCGGATCTGGGAGCCGAGGTCATCAAAGTCGAGAGCCCGGCTGGCGATGACACCCGCCAATGGGGCCCTCCGTTCATCGAGCGCGAAAACGACAAGACCGCCGCCTATTTCCATGCGTGCAATCGGGGGAAGCGCTCGGTCACCGTGGATTTTCGCACCGCCGAGGGCCAGGAAAAAATCCGTGAACTGGTGCGCGACGCCGACATTCTGATCGAGAATTTCAAGCTGGGCGGGCTGGCCAAATACGGGCTGGATTACGATTCGCTGCGGCAGGTGAATCCGCGGCTGATCTATTGCTCGATCACCGGGTTCGGCCAAACCGGGCCCTATGCGCATCGCGCGGGCTATGACTATATCATTCAGGGCATGTCCGGGCTGATGTCGATTACGGGCGATCCGGATGGACAGCCCCAGCGCGCGGGCGTGGCCATTACCGATGTGTTTACGGGCATGTATTCCGTCACGGGGATTCTGGCCGCGCTTTATCAGCGCGAACGCACCGGAACCGGCCAGCATATCGACATGGCCCTGCTGGATTGCGCGGTGGCCGTGACCGCAAACCAGGCGATGAATTACCTGAGCACCGGGACGCCTCCGGGGCGGACGGGGAACTATCACCCCAATCTTGCGCCCTATCAGGTGTTCGACTGCAAGGACGGGTTCATTATCATCGCCACCGGAAATGACCCGCAATATCAACGACTTTGTAAGCTGTTAGGCCTGGATTGGATGGCCGAGGCCCCCGAGTTCCTGAAGAATGCAGACCGGATTGCCAATCGCGACCGGATGATCGACCTGTTGATGGAAGCGACGCGCGGCTGGACCAAGGCCGAGCTGCTGGATGGCTGCGAGGCGCAGGGAATTCCCGCCGGACCGATCAACGATATGGCCGAAGTGTTCGACGACCCTCAGGTGCAGGCGCGTGGGATGCGGATCGACCTGGACGGTGTGCCGGGGGTGCGGATGCCGATCGTATTCTCGGAGGCTGAACTGAACTTGCAGCGCCCCTCGCCCAGGCTGGGAGAGGACGGGTAAGGGGGGCTTTGCCCCCGCGCCTGGCGGCGCTCCCCCAGAGTATTGGCTAGAGCAAAGAAGGGGTTAGCCGTAGTCGCGGGCCCCGAAAATGGCGGAGCCGACGCGCACATGGGTGGCGCCTTGGGCGATGGCCTTTTCGAAATCATCCGACATGCCCATCGAGAGCTGATCGAGCCCATTGCGGGCGGCGATTTTCTGTAGCAGGGCGAAGTGGAGGCTGGATTCTTCGTCCACGGGGGGGATGCACATCAGCCCCCGAACCGGCAGATCCAGCGCGCGGCATTCAGCGATGAAGCTGTCGGCATCGGCGGGCAGGACGCCTGCCTTTTGTGGCTCTTCGCCGGTGTTGACCTGGATGAACAGATCGGGGCAGTGGCCCAGTTCCTGGGTCAGACGGGCCAGGGTATTGGCCAGTTTGGGACGGTCCAGAGTGTGGATGGCCTCGAAGAGGTGCATGGCCTGGCGCGCTTTGTTGGTTTGCAGCGGACCGATCATGTGGACCTTTACGTCTTTGTACTGAGAGCGGAAATCGGGCCATTTGGCGGCGGCTTCCTGAACCTTGTTTTCCCCAAAGAGGCGGTGACCTTCGTCCAGAACGGCCTGAACCCGCGCATTGGGCTGCACCTTGGAGACAGCAATCAGCTGCACGCTGCCAGCGGGGCGGCCTGCGGCCTGCTCGGCCTTGGCGATACGGGTCTGGATTTCGGGCAGGGACATGGGGCCTCCGGCAATTTTGACAGGGTCATGAAACATGTTTTCCGCAGACAGTCAAAACCCGGCTGCGCAAAAGAAAAGAGCGGGCGCAAGGCCCGCTCTTCCCTATAAGGATCTTCTGGTTCGATTAGAACGCGAAGAAGAAACCAGCCGACAGCAGGGTCACGTCGGTGATGTCGTTCTGGGTCAGGCCAGCTTCGATCGACGCGCCGCCCAGATCGTGGCTGACGCCCAGACCGTAGGTTTCGCCAGCACCGTCTTCCGACGACACCATGCCGTACAGGTAGGTGGCTGCGCCAACATTTGCGCCGCCCGAGATCGACCACTTGTCGACGCCTTCGTTGTCAGCGTAACCGATCTGGAAGTCAGCTGCGCCGATGTTGCCGCCGAAGGTCACAACGGTTTTGTCGCCGATGGTCGACGAGTCTTGCACGGCGATGGCTGCGGTGTAGTCACCGAAGGTGTAGGCCAGAGCCAGAGCGTCCGAGCTGTCCGACGACGACAGGTGAGCGGTGAAGCCGTTTGCCGAGTAGATCACTTCGACGCCGTTCACAACACCGGTGCCGCCCGAGGAGTATGCGTCCCAGGTCCAGAAGCCAGCGCCGTAGGTGTTGGTCACCAGCGAGGTGAAGCCGTTACCTTCCAGGCCCATGCCTGCGGACTTGGTGCCCATGTACAGGTTCGGCATGGCTTCGATGGCGCCCAGGATGTTACCTGCAGCAACGGTCAGGCCGCCGGTGGTCAGGTAGAAGCGTGCGCCGTTACCTGCGCCCATGCCGTTTTCTTCGGTCTGGATACGCTGACGTGCACCGAATTTGATGCCCGACTGGGTTTCAGCCGACACGTCGATCTGGATGCGCAGACGCGAGATGAAGTTGGTGTCATCGGTTGCGTCGTTGTACAGAGCGCCGAAACGGCCGTAGCCCGACAGGTTGATGTCTGCAGCTGCCATGCCAGCGGTGGCGATCAGGGCAGTCGTTGCGAAGAGAACTTTTTTCATAGTTTTTCCCTCGGTTTTCCAATCATGCGCCCCAAAACGGGGAATCCGTATTGGGTATGGCGGTTGTGTCGCTCTTTTCGGGGGTCGTTTGCAAGCGAACCGACATGCCGATGTCACATTGCCCCCGCAGATGGTGCAGCTT
This sequence comes from Youngimonas ophiurae (nom. illeg.), assembly GCF_049803795.1. Taxonomy (NCBI): domain Bacteria; kingdom Pseudomonadati; phylum Pseudomonadota; class Alphaproteobacteria; order Rhodobacterales; family Roseobacteraceae; genus Thalassovita; species Youngimonas ophiurae (nom. illeg.). The sequence goes on along the minus strand of NZ_JBNAGJ010000004.1, from coordinate 89,173 downwards.
TGCCACAGTCCGTCAGGGCCCATTCCGTTCGCGCCCATAGGCCGACCTTTGCGCGCCTCTGGACCGGACGGGACTAAGACCTTGCCCAGACACGGGCGGTTGGATAGGAAGGTTTCCATAATTCTTAAGGGAACTGGGCTTGGCTATGACGTTCACAGGCATCAAAACGAAAGCGGTGGCGCTGGCGGCCGTTCTGGCCCTGGCGGGCTGCGCTGGCGGACCCCCGACCGAAGAGGCCGACGCCTCGAACCTGACCCCGCGCGATCGCGCCTTCCGCACCGAGGGCACCAGCATCTGGGATGCCTTCCGCAAGAAGAACTCGGATGTGAACGTGGCGGTGAACCGCTTTATCTGGAACGCCTCGCTGGAGGTGCTGAACTTTCTGCCGGTCGAATCGGTGGATCCGTTCACGGGCGTGATTGTCATGGGGTATGGCACGCCTCCGGGTGGGGGGCGCGCCTATCGCGCGACGGTTCATGTAAAAGACCCCGCGCTAGAGGCGCGCTCGCTGGTCGTCGCGATGCAGGACAAGGCCGGCCGCCCGATCAGCGCCAGCACCCAGCGCGCGGTTGAAGATGCGATTCTGTCACGCGCCCGTCAGCTGCGGATTTCGGCACGGCGCTTCTGATCGGCGCAATCCCGATGTAAACGCCCCCCCCGAGCGCCCGGCGCCGGGGGTTTTCTTTGGGGCCTTCATTACCGGCATTTTGCCCGTGTGCGCCGATTGTGGCGGGCTATTTCCGCCCCACAGAGCCGCCCGGCACTGCAATTGCGGACCGATCCACCAGAGACCACGGCAACCCCGCGCTGCGAAAAAGGCGTTTGTCCTTGTTCGGGTAATCGCACACGTCATGGGGCAGCCGCTGGCCGATCACCAGACAGCGCAGAGCCGTCTGGCCCGTGTTCACAATCGTATGCGCCAGCCCGCCCTTGCGATAGCCCAGAAAGTCGCCGGGCCCGATAGCGTGTTCCTGATCGCCAATCACAGCGGTCCCGGTGCCGGACAGGATATAGACGCATTCATCCTCGTGGTGGTGCAGGTGAAGTTCGGTGGTTTCATGGCCCGGTTGCACCTCGATCAGATGCACGCCCAGCCCCGTCAGCCCCGTTGCATCGCCCAGAGATTTGTTCAGACGCTGCGCATTCGGGTTCAGGAAATGGGTTTTCCGGGCCCCGTCCATGGCGTCGATCTCTGCGGCGCGCAGCAGGTATGTCTCATTCGTCATGTGTCCCTCCTAACCGGCCACCGCACCCGGAGCCATCTGATACAGACGTTCAATCCAGTCCAACTGCCGGGGCAGGCAGACGGTTTTCAGGTCGTAATTCCGCACGATCAGATCCCGCGCCGCAGCCCCCAGCCGAGCGCGCGCCGCAGGGTCGTCCAGCAGGCCAGAAATTTCACTCACCAGCGCATCCTTGTCAAAGAAATCCACCAGACGGCCGTTCACATCGTGGGTGATGGCCTCGGCCACGGGGGCGGTATCGCTGGCGACGATGGCGGCCTGAGTGGACATGGCCTCGAACAGGGACCAGGACAGCACGAAGGGATAGGTCAGGTAGACATGCACGCGGCTGACCTGCAACAGGCTGATGAACTGATCATAGGGGATGCGGCCTAGAAAATGCACACGGTCCCAATCGGGGGTGGGAATACGGCCGCGCACCTCATCTATGAAAATCTGTTTCCAGGTCTGCCCCTTGGGCGGACGCGCGCCATAGCTGACCTCATCCCCGCCAACGATCAGAACCCGCGCGTTGGGGCGCTCCTTCAGCAGGCGCGGCAGCGCGCGCATGAAGATATGATAGCCCCGATAAGGTTCCAGGTTTCGGTTGACGAAGGTGATCACCTCATCCTCGCGCGTTACGACCGACCCATCGGGCAAAGTCAGCCGCGCACCGGGGTTCTGCACCAGATGATCGGTGTCGATGCCATCATGAATGACGCTGATCTTGTCCTGCCAGTCAGCCGGAAAAGTGCTGGCCTGGAACCTTGTCGGCGACAGCCCCGCATCCGCCACATCAAAATGCATCCGGTTATTGAGGTTCTTGAGCCGTATCCGCATGGGTTCGGCCGGGCCTGTCTTTGACTGAAACTCGGGATCAAAGCCCACATGATCGGGACCGGACAGGTGATACAGCTCGCAATAGAGCCCGATCCGCGCCGAGGGCCACACATCGCGCAGGAACATCGTTTCACCCCAGCCGGGGTGACCGACGATGATATCGGGGGTAAACCCCTGATCGCGCAGCTTGAGCGCGGCGGCGAAACAGGCCTCGGCCCGGATGACCTTGGTGTCGAAATCCTGCACCCAAGGATGAATGCCCGTCCCCTGTTTGCGCGTCAGCCGGTAGGGCAGAACACGCACCCCCTGCCAGGTGCCCGGCTCTTTCACGCGCAGGGTCAGCGCGACGCATTGATGCCCCTGCGCAGCCAAGGCCGGAGCCAGATGTTTGAACTGGCCGGGGAAATTCTGATGGATAAAAAGGATTTTCATGGACGGGCCTGTATGGGTTTTCTTCTTTATACCCCGCAAAACTGCCTCGAACAGGGCTGGTTTTCACGACTTCCCCCTAGACCAGCGGCCCACACATGCCTATCACCCGTTCCGACACGCGACTAAGGAAAGGTCCGCCCGATATGACGCGCTATTCTGCCGGCGAAATCGAAGCCAAGTGGCAAGAAGCCTGGGACAAGGCTGAAACCTTCAAGGCCGTCCGCAGCGACGACAAACCGAAATACTATGTGCTAGAGATGTTCCCCTATCCCTCGGGACGCATCCATATCGGGCACGTGCGCAACTACACCATGGGCGACGTTATCGCGCGCTATAAGATGTCCACCGGGCATAACGTGCTGCACCCGATGGGGTTTGACGCCTTCGGGATGCCGGCTGAAAACGCGGCTATGGCCTCGGGCGGGCACCCCAAGGATTGGACCTACGACAATATCGACACGATGGTCGGCCAGATGAAGCCGCTGGGCTTTGCGCTGGACTGGACCCGGATGTTTGCCACTTGCGATCCGGAATATTACGGCCAGCAGCAGTCGATGTTCATCGACTTCATCGAGAAGGGGCTGGTTTACCGCAAAAACGCCGTGGTGAACTGGGATCCGGTGGATATGACCGTTCTGGCCAACGAACAGGTGATCGACGGCAAGGGCTGGCGTTCCGGCGCGGATGTGGAACGGCGCGAGCTGACGCAGTGGTTCTTCAAGATCTCGGATTTCTCGGGCGAATTGCTGGATGCGCTGGACGGGCTGGATGACTGGCCCGCCAAGGTCAAACTGATGCAGGCCAACTGGATCGGTAAATCGCGCGGGTTGCAATTCAGCTTTGAACGCACCGACGGGGGCGAGATCGAGGTGTACACCACCCGTCCCGACACGCTGATGGGCGCGTCCTTTGTGGGCATCTCGCCCGATCATCCGCTGGCCAAGGAACTGGAGGCTCAGCGCCCCGAGGTCGCGGAATTCTGCGCCGAGGCCCGCAAGGGCGGCACCACCGCCGAGGCCATCGAAACCGCCGAAAAGCTGGGCTTTGACACCGGGCTGACCGTCAAACACCCGCTGGATCCGAATTGGGAACTGCCCGTCTGGATCGCCAACTTCATCCTGATGGATTACGGCACCGGCGCGGTCTTTGCCTGCCCGGCCCATGACGAACGTGACCATGAGTTCGCCACCAAATACGGCCTGCCGATCATCCCGACTTTTGAACCGCTCGAAGGGGATTACCCGGAAAACGCCCCCTATGTGCCGGTAAAATCGGAAAAAGTCCGCTATGTGAAGGGCTTCGCCGGGGCCGAGCTCCAAACCGGGGACGAGGCCGTCGCCGCCGCCGTGGATCATTGCGAATCCAATGGCATCGGCCAGGGCGTGACGAAATTCCGCCTGCGTGACTGGGGCCTTTCGCGTCAGCGTTATTGGGGCTGTCCGATTCCCGTGGTGCATTGCGACACCTGCGGCGTGGTGCCCGAGAAAAAGGAAAACCTGCCGGTCAAACTGCCCGATGATGTCTCGTTCGATATTCCCGGCAACCCGCTGGACCGTCACCCGACCTGGCGGAACTGCACCTGCCCCAAATGCGGTAAGCCTGCGCAGCGCGAAACCGACACGATGGACACGTTTGTGGACAGCAGCTGGTATTTCGCCCGCTTCACCGCCCCGCGCGCCGACACGCCCACCGATCTGGCCGAGGCCGAATACTGGATGAACGTGGATCAGTATATCGGTGGCATTGAACATGCGATTTTGCACCTGCTCTATTCGCGCTTCTTTGCCCGCGCGATGAACATCTGCGGCCACCTGCCCGAGAAATCCAAGGAACCGTTCAACGCCCTGTTCACCCAGGGCATGGTGACTCACGCGATTTACAAAACCACCGGCACCGATGGCCGGCCCGTCTACCACTACCCCGAGGAAGTGACGCTGCGCGACGGCAAGGGTTTCCTGAAGGACGGGACCGAGGTAACCATCGTGCCCTCGGCCAAGATGTCCAAGTCGAAAAACAACGTCGTGGACCCGGTGCAGATCATCCAGCAATACGGCGCCGATACCGCGCGCTGGTTCGTGCTGAGCGACTCGCCCCCCGAACGGGATGTGGAATGGACCGCCGCTGGCGCCGAGGCAGCCGCCAAGCACCTGGCGCGCGTCTACCGCATCGCCAATGACATCGCGGGCATGGATGCCGCCGAGAACCCCAGCGAAGATAAGGCCCTGCTGCGCGCGATGCACAAATGTATCCATGACGTGACCGGCGGGATCGAAAGCTTTGGCTTCAACGCCTCGATTGCGAAGCTCTATGGGTTCACCAACACGCTGGCGAAATCCAAGGCCGGGAAGGGCGCAAAAACCCAGGCCGCGCAGGTTCTGGCGCAGCTGATGTCGCCCATGACCCCCCACCTGTCCGAGGAAATCTGGCAACTGCTGGGCGGCGAAGGCCTGATTGCCACCGCCACCTGGCCCGTCGCGGATGAGGCAATGCTGGTGGACGATGCCGTCACCCTGCCGATCCAGATCAACGGCAAACGCCGCGCGGAAATCAGCGTGCCCAAGGATATGCCCAAGGAAGAGGTTGAAAAGCTGGCGCTGGCGCAGGATGCTGTGATCAAGGCTCTGGATGGGGCCACCCCGAAGAAGCTGATTGTAGTGCCCGGACGCATCGTGAATGTGGTTATTTAACCGTAGAACCCTGATCATCGGACTGACCGTGGCCCTGACGGGCTGCGGCTTTGCCCCTGCTTACGGGCCATCGGGCCCGGCCACGCAGCTGCAATCGGCAATCGCCGTAGATGCGCCGGACACGCGGGACGAACAATTGCTGGTGCAACGGCTGGAAACCCGGCTGGGACGCACCGCGCAGGAACGCTATCAGCTGGGCTATCAGCTGACCTTTGTCGAGGAACGCATGGCCGTATCCGCCGACAACATCACCACGCGGTTCAACATCGTCGGCAGCGCCGCCTACGCGCTGCGCGATGCCGATACCGGCACGGTTCTGACCAGCGGTAAGGTCAACAGCTTTACCGGCTATTCGACGACCTCCAGCACGGTGGCCACCCTGGCCTCAGAGCGCGATGCCCGCGAACGGCTGGCGGTGATCCTGGCCGATCAGATCGTCACGCGGCTGATCGCGGCCTCGCCGGGGCTGGCGGAATGAAGCTCCCCCCGCGCGAGGCGTCCCGCTATTTCGCGAAGCCCGATCCGGCGAAGGCCGGGCTGCTGATTTTCGGCAAGGATGCCATGCGCGTGGCCCTGAAACGCCAAGAGGCCATCGCCGCCCTGATCGGCCCCAATGGCGAAGAGGAAATGCGCCTGACCCGCATTCCCGGCGCCGATCTGCGCAAAGATCCCGCGCAATTGCTGGATGCGGTCAAGGCGATCAGCTTTTTCCCCGGCCAGCGCGTCGCCTTTGTCGAGGATGCAAACGAGACCGCCGCCCCCGCGATTCTGAATGCTCTGACCGATTGGGCCCAGGGCGATGCGCAGATCGTGGTGACGGCGGGCGATCTGAAACCTACCTCGAAGCTGCGCAAAGCGTTCGAGGCGCATCCAAACGCCTTTGCCGCCGCGCTTTATGACGATCCGATGACGCGGGACGAGATCGAGGCCGAGCTGGCCCGTTCCGGCCTGACCCGGCTGGCTGACGGGGCCATGCAGGACCTGACCGCCCTGGCGCGCGATCTGCAACCCGGCGATTTCCGGCAGACGCTGGAAAAACTGGCGCTGTATAAACGCAGCGAGGACACCCCCGTCACCAGCGCCGATATTCAGGCCTGCGCCCCTGCCTCGACCGAGGCGGCGCTGGACGATCTGCTGAATGTCGTGGCCGAGGGGCGTGACAGCGAACTGGACCCGATGCTGAAGAAAATGCAGGCGCAGGGGGCCAATCCCGTCACCCTGTGCATCGGCGCAACCCGGCATTTCCGAACGCTCTATACCATCGCGGCCAATCCCGGTGGGCGCGTGTTCATCCCCGGCAATTTCAAACAAAAAGAGCGCAGCACCCGGCAGGCCCAAACCCTGGGCTCCGAGCGGCTGGAACGCGCGCTGGCCCATATCACCGACACCGATCTGCAACTGCGCTCGGCCGGGCAGAATGCCCCGGCGATGGCTCTGGTGGAACGGATGCTGATCCGCATCGCCCGGATGAACCGGCGCTAAGTTACGCCGTTAGGTTACTCTGGCCTTCTTATGGAATCTGCGCTTTGTTCCCAGCAGGAGACCCCGCAACACGCGGGCGAACAGGGAGAAGATTTTATGTACCAAGTCATTGGCGACACCCAAAGCCGCGCCTTTCGCGTCACCTGGATGCTAGAGGAACTGGGCCAGCCCTATGAGCAGATCAAGGCCAAGCCGCACTCGAAAGAGGCCTATGCCTGCAATGCCTCGGGGAAGATTCCCGCGCTGAAAGAAGGCGACACGATCCTGACGGATTCAACCGCGATCATGACCTATCTGGCCGATAAACACGGCGGGCTGACCTATCCGGCCGGCACGATCGAGCGCGCCCGGCAAGACGGGCTGACCAATATGATCCTGGATGAAATGGATGCGGTGCTGTGGGCTGGCGCGCGGCATGGCTTTATCCTGCCCGAGGACAAACGCGTCCCCGAGGTGAAAACCAGCCTGAAGTGGGAATTCGCACGCAACGCCGAGCGAATCGCCAAATGTCTGGAAGGCCCGTTTCTGATGGGCGAGAAGATGACGATTCCCGACATCATTGCGACTCATTGCCTGAACTGGGCTTATGCCGCGAAATTCCCGTTCGAGAACGAAGCGCTGCTGGCCTATGCCAAGGCGATGCGCGGGCGGGATGCGTTTAAGCGGGCAGTTGCCAACTGAGGCATCTGGGGGCGCTGCCCCCTGTGCCTGCGGCACATTCCCCCGGAGTATTGTCAGAGCAAAGAAGAGGCCAGGAAGCGGGCGGCATTTTCGCCCGCCCATTTGCCCGTGGCCAGGCAGCCGGTGAGCAGATAGCCGCCGGTTGGGGCCTCCCAGTCGAGCATTTCTCCGGCGGCGAAGATGCCGGGGTGTGATTGCAGCATCAGCCCGTCTGTGAGAGCGGTGAAGCGCAGGCCGCCTGCGGTGGAGATTGCCTCGTCCATGGGGAAGGGGGCGGTGACCGGCAGGGGCAGGTTTTTCAATAGTGGCGCGATGTCATTGGGCAGGGGGCGGGCGCATTCGAGCACAAGCGCTTGTTTGACCGGGTCGCGCAGCAGGCGGCGCAGGCGGTTCGGGAGGGATTGTTTGGTGTTCGACAGGCGCGCGCGGATGGTTTCGGTGGGCAGATCCGGCAACAAGTCCAGCGTCAGGGGAGCACCCTGGCGCAAGGGGCGGGAGACGGCGTAGATGCCGCCGCCCTCGACCCCGCGGCGGGTGAGGACAAACTCGGCGCGTATGTGGGTGGGGCCGGCTTTGAGCAGGGTGTTCTTCACCGGCTGGCCGAAGTGTTTTTCCATATGGGGAGACCAGTCCACGTAAAAGCCCATATTGGCGGGCTGGAACGGGGCCAGATCCCTGACCGGCAGGTGGCGCACCCAGTCCGCATCAGAGCCTAACCTGGCCCAGCTGGCACCGCCGCAGGCGAGGATAAGCGCCGCAGGGGTCAGAGTTTGCGGGCCATCGGGCGTATCGAACACCGGATTGCGCAGGCCGGATGTCCAGCGCCAGCGGGTGCGGATTTCGACGCCTTGATCCGAAAGCCGACGCAGCCAGGCACGCAGCAAAGGAGAGGCCTTCATCGCCTTGGGAAACACCCGCCCGGAGGAGCCGGTGAAGATCTCCTGGTCCAGCGCTCTGGCCCAGTCCTGCACCTGAGCGGGGCCGAAAGCGGCCAGCATAGGGCGCAGGGTCGGCGCGGCCTGAAAGAAGTGCGAAACAAAGCGATCCGTGGGTTCGTCTTTTGTCAGGTTCAGGCCGGATTTGCCCGCCATCAGGAATTTGCGCGCCGGTGAGGGCTTGGCCTCGGCCACGATCACCCGGTGACCCGCCGAAGACAGCGCGTCGGCCGCCATCAACCCAGCCGGGCCTGCGCCGATGACCAGTGCATAGCTCATCCCGGCAGGCCGTTCTTGAACTCGATCACACGATGCGGATAGGGGATTTCGATTCCGGATTCTTTCAGCGCATTCCAGACCGCAAACAACACCTGAGAGCTATATTTGTTGCGCCCGTCATCAATGCCATTCACCCAGAATTCCACACAGAAATCTATGCCGGAATCGCCAAAGCCGCGCAGCTCGCAATCGGGGCCTTCGGGGTCATCCAGAACAAAGGGCAGCCTGGCCACAGCCGCCTGAATGACATCGGGCACCTGGTTAATATCCGTGTCATAGCTGACCGAGAAAGCGGCCTCGTATCGGTTGGCGCTGCCCTGATCCGAATAGTTCACAACGCGGGTGGTGATGAAATCCTCGTTCGGCACCACGATCCAGCGCCCATCGAAAGTTTCCAAAATCGCGGCGCGAGCGGTCATTTTCACGATGGTGCCGGCCTCACCGCCATCCAGTTCCACGTAATCGCCAACGGTGGCCTGCCCCTCGACCAGCAGGATCACGCCAGAGATGAAATTCGACGCGATTTTCTGCAAGCCAAAGCCCAGCCCCACGCCAATCGCCCCCGTCAGCACCGCCAAAGAGGTCAGCGGAATCCCCATGATGTTCATGAAAACCAGAAACGCGACGCCGAAAATCCCGATCTCGGCCACTTTGACCGCCAATTGCCGGGTCGCGGGGCGCATGGCCTCTTGTTTCTGGATCAAGGTCGAAGATTGATCGTTCGACCACCGCCCCAGCCAGAAAATCACGCCGCCCACAATCACAAACCGGATCAGATCCAGCATCGAAAACGACAGGTTGCCCAGCGGCACCACTGTTTCTTCCAGCTTGGCCGTCACAAAATCCAGCAGACCCAGCGCATAAACCGCCGCAAGAGGCAGCATCACATAGCGCCCCAGCAGCTTGAAAAACGGATCCTTGATGATCTCGCGGACCAGCAGACGCACGGCCACGAACAGAAAAACCCGCTTGCCAAAGGCAATCACCGCCCCGGAATCAAAGATCGAGCGCACCACGCCTTCGCCGATCCCGGTGAACAGCCAGGCCAGCAGCGGCAGCAAAAGCGGCAGAAATTGCCTCACGAACAGACGCGCCCGCGCGGTATAGCCCGTGTCCTCTTCTGGGGTCAGAAACCGCAGCAGAAAGGGCTGCAACCGCTTGGAGGCAATAACGGCCACGAACCAGGCCACCAGCAGCAGCCCGAACTGAGACCACGCCTGCGGGCTCAGCAGCCACGATTGCGCCAGCTCCCAGATCTGCAAAGCATAGCCCGCCGCCTGCTGTACGATCTCGGGCTGCTCCGATAGATCAAAATCCATTCGCCTGCTCCTTGCGTTCTGGCCCGTTCCGGCCACACTCTACCTGCCGCGCCGGGCCCAATGACACAAGCCACAATACGCCCCGGTCCGATCTGCCCCTCTGCCTCGGTGAAATCCACGCCTCTTTCAGCGCATCCGAACGAGCGCGGGATTTCCAGACGCAACGCTTGCACCAGGCGCCCCCCCGAGGAGAAGGCCAAAGGCCGCCGACGAGACATCCTGCGCGTGCGTCAGAACGCCCCTTCGGATCACGCCCACCTCAGGCGCACAGGGCCTTGATCCCCACCGCGATTTCCGGCTTCGCACCCAGCGTGTCGGCGGCAATCTCTTTCGCAGCCGCCACCACATCGCCGTCAATCAGCCGATCCACCAGGCCAAAGCTCAGCGCCTCATCTGACAGGATTTTCTGCCCGCCCATCAGGATCAGCTTGGTCCGCGATGGCCCGATCAAAGCCGCCATCCGCCCCGGATCCGAAGGCTGCGGCAAATATCCCAGCTTCATCACCGGATAGAAAAACTTCGCCCCCGGCACGGCCAGGCGAATATCACAGGCCAGCACCATCCCGTTCGCACCGCCGGCCAGCGTGCCGTTCAGCGCGGCGATCGTCAGCCCCGGACAGGCGGCCACCGCCCCCGAAAGACGCTCCCACAGACCCGAGGTCGCCAGCCCCGCCCGCGCCTCGTCCAGATCGGCACCGGCGCTGAACACTTTGCCCGCCCCGGTCAGGATCACCACCCGCGCGTCACCGGCGCTTTCATAGATCTCGCACAGGCGTTCCAGCATTCCGGATGTCAAGGAATTCGCCTTGTCGGGCCGGTTGATCGTTACCACCCACAGCCCGTTGTCCTTTTGCAGCTCGATCATGTCAGGCCCACCTCTTTGCGAATATCCTCATTGCGCAGCGATATTTCCTGGCCGCACAGATCATCGCCCGCCGGCCCGCACATCCACATCAGGCAGCGCGCGGGCCATTCGGGGGGGATGTGATCCTCCCATTCCAGCTGCGCGACGGGGTTGATGCCGCTGACCTTGATTTCCTTCTGCATCTGGGTGGCCACGGTGCCGGGCGACAGCCCCATGATCCGCAGGCCCCGCCCGCGTAGTTCCAGATCGGCGTTCCGGGTCAGCATCGCCGCCCCCGCCTTGGAGCTGCAATAGTGGCTCCAGCCCTCCAGCGCGTTATGCGCCGCACCCGAGCTGATGGTAATCACCGTTCCGCCTCCGGCTGCCACCATCACCGGCGCGGCCGCGCGCAGGCCGTAAAAAACGCCCTTAAGGTTAATGTCGATCGCCGCGCCCCAGCCCTCGGGGTCGGCGTCAATCAAGGGCGAGATCGGCTCGATCACACCAGCGTTGTTGATCAGAATATCCAGCCCGCCGAACCGATCCACGGCCAGCTGCACCGCCGCCTGCACATCGGCCCATTTGCTGACATCACCGGGAACGGCCAGAGCCTGCGCCCCGATCTGCTCCGCGATCTGCGCAATCCGCCCTTCAGAGCGGGCCATCAGCACCACATTCGCCCCGGCCTGCGCGAACAGCCGGGCTGCCGATTCACCGATGCCACGGCTGGCGCCGGTGATCATCACTGTTTTTCCAAGAAACTCTGTCATCCTGCCGCCTGCGTTCCTATCTGTTGTGCCTGCATGTGGTAAACCGCCTCTGCCCTCGGGTCCAGTCGCTTGGGCCTTGACCACGCCGGCCAATGAACGGAAGCTACGGCGAAATTATAAGGAAGGTTTGATTATGAAACATTGGACTTTGTTGAATACCAGCGCGGCCACCGCGCTTTGTTTGACGGGATCGGCCGCATTTGCCGACGTGACCGCGCAGGATGTCTGGGGCTCTTGGAAAGAGCAGATGGAGCAATTTGGCTATTCCGTCTCAGCCGACGAATCGATGTCGGGCGGAACCCTGACCCTGTCGAATATCGTGATGAACGTCGTGATACCCGAGGACGAGGGCAAGGTGACCCTCGAACTGGGCACCATGTCCTTTGCCGAAAACGGGGACGGCACGGTTGATATGATCATCCCGGCTGCCTTGCCTATGAAAGCCAAGGTGGATGTCGAAAATGACGACGACGTCGAATTCATCCTGAACCTGACCAGCGCGGGCATGAAGAACACGATTTCGGGCACGCCGGACAACATGACCTTTACCTACAAGGCCGACTCTCTGGGCGTTGAGATGACCAATCTGACCGTCGAGGGTGAGGCCATCGATCTGGGCGCCGCCAAGTTGGAGATGACCGGCGTCAGCGGGCTGTCCAACACCGTTGAAGGCGCGGTGAAAACCGCCAAGCAGTCCTTTGCCGCGCAATCGCTGAACTACCTGCTGGATATGGCTGATCCCGACGGCAAAGAAGGCCGCGTTTTCCTGAAGGGTGCCCTGAGCGGGCTAAGCAGTGACGGCGCGTCCTCGATGCCCGAGGGCGTGGATATGCAGGACATGAACGCCGCGCTGAAGGCCGGTTTCGGGTTCAACGGCGGGTTCACCCATACCGGCGGTCAGACCGAGTTCACCTTTACCAGCCCCGAAGATCAATTCTCGGGCAGCACCAGCACCACGGGCGGCGCGTTTGGCATCGCCATGGATGCGGGGCAGCTGGTATACGAGCTGGCCTCGCAGGGGCTGGCGGTAGATATGTCAGGCTCGGATATTCCGCTGCCGGTCTCGTTCCGGATGCAGCAGGCCGCGATGAAGCTGATGATGCCGCTGGCCAAGTCCGACGCGCTACAGGATTACCAGATTTCACTGACGCTAGGCGATTTCACCATGGCGGATCTGCTGTGGGGCATCTTTGACCCCACGCAGCAACTGCCGCGCGATCCGGCCACCATTGACGTGGACCTGACCGGCCAGGTCAAACTGACCCACGATCTGATGGACGAAAAGGCGATGGCACAGCTGGGCGGCACCCCTCCGGGTGAGCTGCACGCCACGAACATCAACACGCTGACCGTGCGCGCCGCCGGGGCCGAACTGACCGGCAATGGCGGGTTCACCTTCGATAACACGGACCTGACCTCGTTCGACGGGATGCCCCGGCCCGAAGGCACGCTGAACCTGAAACTGATCGGCGGCAACGGGCTGCTGGATAAACTGGTCGCCATGGGCTTTGTCCCCGAAGATCAGGCCATGGGCGCGCGCATGATGATGGGCCTGTTCGCCGTCCCCGGCGCGGGCGAGGACACCCTGACCTCGACAATCGAGGTGAACGAGCAGGGCCACGTTCTGGCCAACGGCCAGCGCCTGAAATAACCCGAACTTAGGCACTCGGGGCCGCGGGCAGCCTTGTCCGCGGCCTTTTCACGCCCGCCGCTTGCGCATTCACCCCGCTGCGTTTACCTGACGACAAACATCAGAACACGGACCTGCATGACACAATCCCTGCCCGACCTGACCCAAGCCCTGCTGGACGCCGCCAAAACCGCCGGCGCCGATGCCGCCGATGCGATTGCCGTCACCGGCACCTCAGTTTCGATTGATGTGCGCGCGGGCAAACTGGAACAGGCCGAACGGTCCGAGGGCACGGATATCGGCCTGCGGGTTCTGGTGGGGCAGCGCCAGGCGAACGTCTCTGCCTCGGACACCCGGCCCGAGACATTGCGCGCGATGGCCGAACGCGCCGTCGCCATGGCCAAAGAGGCCCCCGAGGATCCCTATATCGGCCTGGCCGCGCCGGATCAGCTGGCGACAGGCTGGGATATTGACGCGCTGGAACTGTGCGACCCGGCAGCGGAACCCGACCCCGCCGCCCTGCAATCGGACGCCCAGACCGCCGAGGCCGCCGCGCTGGCCGTCAAGGGCGTGACTCAGGTCAGCGGCGCAACTACGGCCTATGGAAAACGGCAATATCACATGGCCGCCTCGAACGGGTTTGCGGGGGGCTATGACCGGACGGATCGCGCCGTCAGCTGCGTGGCCATCGCAGGCAGCGGCACCGGGATGGAGCGTGACTATGACGGGGATTCGCGCATCTTTCAGGCCGATCTGCGCACGCCCCAGGATGTGGGCCAAACCGCTGGCGAACGCGCCGTTGCCCGCATGGGCGCATCCAAGCCCAAGACCGGCACCTATCCGGTGCTGTTCGATGAACGGGTGTCCTCTTCCTTGATCGGGCATCTGCTGGCGGCGGTGAATGGCAGCGCGATTGCGCGGGGGTCATCGTGGCTGCTGAACGCAAAGGGCAGCCAGGTTCTGCCCGACACGCTGTCGCTGATCGAAGACCCGCACCGCCCGCGCGTCGGGGCCTCGCGCCCTTTCGATGCCGAAGGCCTGCCGACACAGAAACGCACCATCGTCGAGAACGGCACCCTGACCGGCTGGACCCTGGATCTGGCCAGCGGGCGCAAACTGGGGATGCCCTCCACCGCGAACGCGGCCAGCGGCGTGTCGGCCCCGCCTGCGCCCTCGATCTGGAATGTGTCACTGACACAGGGCGATCAGACCCGTGACGACCTGATCCGCGATATGGGCACCGGGCTGCTGGTAAGCTCGATGATCGGCGCGACGATCAACCCCAACACAGGGGATTATTCGCGCGGTGCCGCCGGGTTCTGGGTGGAAAACGGCCAGATCACCCATGCGGTGAATGAGTGCACCATCGCGGGCAATCTGCGCGATATGCTGCTGCGCCTGATCCCGGCCAATGACGCGCGCACGCATCTGTCACGCGTCGTGCCCTCTGTGCTGATCGAGGGGATGACCCTTGCCGGCGACTGATCTGGACCTGTTGATCGAGGCCGCGCGGGAATCGGGCCGGATTGCCACGCGATACTCGGGCAAGACCGCAAAGACATGGCACAAACCCGACGATCAGGGCCCCGTGACCGAGGCCGACCTGGCCGTGAACGAGATGCTGCAACGCGAGCTGCCCGCCGCCCGTCCCGATTACGGCTGGCTGTCCGAAGAAACCGAGGACACCCAGGCCCGGCTGGCGCAGGAAAAGGTCTTTATCATCGACCCGATTGACGGCACCCGCAGCTTTATCGAAGGCGCGGACACCTGGGCGCATTCCCTGGCGATCGCTACGAACGGGCAGGTCACGGCCGCGGCGATCTACCTGCCGCTTCTGGATAAGCTCTATGCCGCCAGCGCCGGACAGGGGGCCACGCTGAACGGGGTGCCGATCCGGGCCTCGGACAGGACGCAGCTGACCGGCGCCAGCATGATCGCGGCCAAGCCGAACCTACATCCGCATAACTGGCGCGGCCAGAAAGTGCCCGAGATCAAACGCGCCTATCGGCCCTCGCTGGCCTACAGGCTGTCCTTGGTCGCCGAGGGACGCTTTGACGCGATGCTGACCCTGCGCGACAGCTGGGAATGGGACATCGCCGCCGGCGATCTGATCCTGCGCGAGGCCGGGGCAATAACCACCGACAAACGCGGCCAGCCGCTGCGCTTTAACAACCCGCATCCGCAGGTCAAAGGCGTGGTGGCCGCCGCCCCTGCCCTGCACTCGGATCTGGCCGGCCGTCTGGCGCAATGGCCCGAGTGACCGGCCGCATTAATCAACGCTTGGATTCGCCCCACCATCTGCCTAGCCTGCCCCAAGGCACACCATAAGGTAAAACCAAGGGGATCATCATGGCTCTGGGCTACAAAGACCTGCTGGCGCGCGCCGATGCGGCCGTCAAATCCTACGAAACCGCAGACGCGCCCGCGCTGATTGAAAACCCCGACGTGGTGCTGGTGGACATCCGCGACCCGCGCGAGCTGGACCGCGAGGGGCTGATCCCTTCGGCCCGTCACGCGCCGCGCGGGATGCTGGAATTCTGGATCGACCCCGAAAGCCCCTATCACAAACCCTATTTCGCCCAGGATAAGGAATTCGTGTTCTATTGCGCCTCGGGATGGCGATCCCTGCTGGCGGCCCAGATCGCGCAAGAAATGGGGCTGCGCAGCGCCAGCCTGCGCGGCGGAATCGGCGATTACAAACGTGCCGGCCACCCGATTGCCGAGCGCGACCGCCACCCCGGCTGAGCCCTCGCCGCCTTGCAGCATCGCGGGCCGCGCAGTAGGGTGCCCCCAGCCTGAAAGGAACCTGACATGACCCAACGCCTGCACCTGGTTTTCGGTGGCGAACTGGTAGACCCCAGTGGAACCGAATTCAAAGACGTCAACGACATTCACCTGGTCGGGATGTATTCCGATTACGCCTCGGCGCGCGACGCATGGAAGGCCGAGGCCCAGCGCACCGTGGACAATGCCCATATGCGCTATTTCGTGGCCCATGTGCACCGCCTGCTGGAAGAGGAACAGGAAGGGTCGGAAACCCAGAAACTGGGTTAACGCCTGCGAATGGCGCGCTCGCTTAGCCTGACGGCCTATCTGGCCCTGACCCGGCGCGCGCCCCGCGCGGTGGCGCAGTTTCCGTGCGAACGTCCGGCGGGCGATCTTCTGTGGGGCCACGCCACCAGCCTCGGCAAAGCCGCCGCGCTACTGCAACTGGCCCAACGCTTGCGGGCGCAGGGCACCAAAGTGACCCTGCTGCTGACAACACCGCGTGAACTGCCGCAGCCGGATCATCTGAAACCCGATGTGATCTGGCAGCCCATCCCCGAGGAATCCGCCAGCGAAATCCGCCGGTTTCTGAAACACTGGTCGCCCGATTTGCTGCTGTGGACGGGGGGGCACCTACAGCCTGCCCTGCTGCACGAGGCCTCTCGGACCGGGGTGCCCATGTTCCTGATCGATGCCGAGGAAACCGGCTTTGATGTGCACAGGTTTCAGTGGCTGCCGGATCTGAGCCGCCAAATTCTGGGCCTGTTCGATCAGATCATGGCCAGCGATACGGCGGCCATCCGCAGATTGGGGCGCCTGGGCATTCCCACCGCTCAGGTCGAAGAAACCGGCCGCCTGCAAGAGGCCGCAACCGCCCTGCCCTGCGATGCGCAGACACGCGACGATCTGGCCGAAGCTCTGGCCGGGCGGGCCGTCTGGCTGGCCGCCATGATGCAACCCGAGGAACTGGATACAATCTTGCAAGCGCACCGCGCGACTTTGCGCTATTCGCATCGGCAACTGTTGATCCTGGTCCCCGATGACGAATCCCGCGGCCCCAATTTTCAGGCCCGGCTGGAGGACGAAGGCTGGCGGGTTGCCACCTGGTCGCATGGCGATCAGCCCGAAGAAGCCACGCAGATTTTGCTGGCCGATACGCGGGGTGAAATGGGATTGTGGTATCGTCTGGCGCCGATCACCTTTATGGGGTCTTCGCTGATTTCCGGCCATGGAGGCCGAGACCCCTTCGAACCCGCCGCCCTGGGGTCGGCAATCCTGTATGGCCCGAATGTCAGCCGCTACTTGCCCGCCTATTCCCGTCTGGCCAGCGCCGGAGCCGCGCGGATCGTGCGCGATGCCGAAACTCTGGCCGGGGCAATCACCCGGCTGTCCGCCCCCGATCAGGCCGCCCTGATGGCCCATGCCGCGTGGGAGGTCAGCTCGGACGGGGCCGAGGCGACAGACCGGCTGATGAATCTGGTTCAGGACGTTCTGGACCTGAAGGAGGCGCTCTGATGCAACCCCCTCGATTCTGGTATCGCCCTGCTGCATGGCAAGCGGTTCTGCTGGCACCTTTGGGCGCGCTCTATGCGGCTCTGACACGCCGCAGATTGGCCAAGGGCACCCCTTACCGCGCGAAAATTCCGGTGATCTGCGTGGGCAATCTGAATGCTGGCGGCACGGGCAAAACCCCCACCACCATCGAAATCGTCCAGCGGTTACAGGCCATGGGGGTGGTGGCTTGTGTCGTGTCACGCGGGTATGGCGGGCGTCTGGAGGGACCGATCGAGGTAGACCCGCGCCAGCACCACGCCGATGATGTCGGAGACGAGCCCCTGCTGATGGCCGCCTTCGGGCCGGTCATCGTCGCCAAGGACCGCGCCGCCGGGGCCCGTCTGGCCGAACAGAAGGGCGCGGATGTCATCGTGATGGATGACGGGTTTCAGAACCCTACTTTGCACAAGGATCTTTCGATCGTCGTGGTGGATGCCGCAAAAGGGTTCGGCAATGGGCGCTGTATGCCTGCGGGCCCCCTGCGTGAACCTGTCCGGCAGGGGCTGCAACGCGCCGACATGGTGCTGTCTATCGGGGATGAGCAGGCTCAGGCAGAGTTTGCCGATACCTGGCGGGACTGGCTGAGCCTGCCTCATCTGACCGGCCACCTGGCCCCTCTGGAAACCGGGATGGACTGGACGGATACGCCGTTTCTGGCCTTTGCCGGGATCGGCCATCCTGAAAAATTCTTTCGGACTCTGCGCGGGCTGGGCGCGCAGGTGATCCGGGCCGAGGCCCTGGACGATCATCAGACCCTGACCCCTGCGTTGATGACCCGCCTGGAGAACGAAGCCAAACTGCGCCGCGCCCAGCTGGTAACGACCGAGAAGGATGCGGTGCGTCTGCCAGGTGATTTCCAGCAAAAAGTGATCACGCTGCCTGTCCGGTTGCAGGTGGATCAGGGGGATTTGTTGGCTCGGGCGTTGCGGGCTTTGTTCTAGGGGGTATGGGGGCGCTGCCCCCGGCCTTGCGGCCTCCCCCGGAGTATTTGAGGAACAAAGAAGCGGGTCAGCGGATGATCAGGCGGCTGTGTGGCCGCAGGTTTTGCGCGATGAAACGCAGGTGCGGGCGGGCGAAGGCCACGCAGCCAGCGGTCGGGCGGCCGGGGCGACGCCATTGGTGCAAGAAGATGGCCGAGCCTTTGTGTGGGGTCGTGTTGGGGTAGTTCCAGTCGGTCACGAGGATCAGATCATACATCGGGTCAGCCCGGCGCATCTGTTCGTGGCTATGCGGATAGGGCGCCTGAACGCGGCTGTTATAGGCCGGATCGGTAGGCGCATCGGACCAGAGATCGCGGGGGCCGATGGGTTTGGCATTGGGGGTTGGGGCTGTGAGGCGGTCAGCGCGGTAGAAGATGTCTACGATACGGTGTGTGCCGCGGGGGGTGGCCCCGTCGCCTTCGGATTTGTCGGAGGTCAGGCCGCCTTGGCCGATGGTACAGGGAAAGCGGCGGTTCAGGAATCGGATATGGGTCGGGGTGAGGACAAGATCGTGAGCATTCATGCCCGCAGTATTGCCGAGGCGCGCGCCCAGGCGCAATCGGGTACAGGCTGATCACGGTGATCCGAGCGGTTTGTAGGTGGATGTCCTGGCGCAGGTGCAGCGGGTCAGCCGGAGCCTAGAGTAAATGGCCCGACTTGGCCGCTTTGGTGGCTAGGTAACCGCGATTGAAATGGGTCTCGCCCACCTTTAGCGGAACGCGGTCTGCCACGGCGATGCCGTTCTTTTCCATCATCGCGATCTTGCGGGGGTTGTTTGTCAGCAGGCGCACGGCGCTGAATCCCATGGATTTAAGGATCTGCGCCCCCAGTTTGAAATCGCGCTCGTCATCCTCAAAGCCCAGGCGGTGGTTTGCCTCGACCGTATCGAACCCCTGATCCTGTAGCGAATAGGCGCGCATTTTATTGGCCAGGCCGATGCCGCGCCCTTCCTGATTCAGATAGAGCAGAACGCCCGCGCCTTCGGTGCCCATCTGATCCAGAGCGGCGTGCAGTTGCGGGCCGCAATCGCATTTCAGGCTGCCCATCACATCGCCGGTAAAACAGGCCGAGTGCAGACGCGCCAGAACAGGTTTGTCCCGCGCAGGCGCACCGATTTCAAAGGCGTAATGTTCCTCGCCGCCGTCCTCGGGGCGGAAGATATGCAGGCGGCCTTGCTCATGCGCCTCGACGGGCAGGCGGGCGCTGACCACCGGATGCGGAACGGGCGAGGCCGCCAGAAGAGGCTCGGCCTGCGTGGTCTGGATCAGCGTCAGCGCATTTTGCGCGGCAAACGCATCGGGATCGGCCAAGGGCAGCATCACCACCGCCGGCAGCAGCAGCGCCGATTTCGCCAGGTTGATGGCCAGACGATGGGGGCGCACCTCGCCGCCGCGCTGGGTGAACAAAGGCCCCTTCATCGGCATCATCAGGTCATCGGCTGGATCGGCCACGCCGGTAATCCAGCCCAGACCCGCATCGGGCGGCAGAATGACCCGCGCCAGATCCACGTCATAGCAGCGCGCCTTCAGGGTTTCGGCGCGGCGGGCGGTGATGGCCAGCACCGGGTCGCCACCCAATGCGCGCAGATCCGCCAGCCGCTGCGCCGACAGGGTTTCGGCCGCGATCACCAGCATCCCCGGCGCGCCGGACAGCACAACAGGCACCCCCATCCGCAGATCGGCGCGGGCGCGAGCCAGGATTTCTGTTACATCTGGGGCAAAACTCATGGGGGCTTTCCGTCAATTTCCCCGAACATGTACGTCTTTTTCATGCGATTTGAAACATTTCGCAGCGGATTCACACGAGCCCGTGAGAGTTTTGCAGCATAACTTGTCGGAACAATCGCGTGACCTCATGTTTTTAGCATGAACCAAGGAGGGTCCGAACATGGGACAACTCAAGAAAATCCTGCTTGTCGATGATGACGAGGATCTGCGCGAGGCGCTAAGCGAACAGCTGATCATGACCGAGGACTTCGACGTCTTCGAAGCAGGCGACGGCACAGGCGCCATGCAGAAAACCAAAGAAGGCCTGTATGACCTGATCATTCTGGACGTCGGCCTGCCCGACACCGACGGGCGCGAGCTGTGTCGCCTGATGCGCAAACAGGGCGTGAAGGCCCCCGTGCTGATGCTGACCGGCCATGACAGCGATGCCGATACCATCCTGGGCCTGGACGCCGGCGCGAATGATTACGTGACCAAACCGTTCAAGTTCCCCGTCCTGCTGGCCCGTATCCGCGCTCAGCTGCGCCAGCACGAACAGTCCGAGGACGCCGTGTTCCAGCTGGGGCCGTACAGTTTCCGCCCGTCGATGAAACTGCTGGTCACCGAGGACGAAAAGAAAATCCGCCTGACCGAGAAGGAAACCAATATCCTCAAGTTCCTGTACCGCTCGACCGAGGGCGTTGTCCCGCGCGATGTGCTGCTGCACGAGGTCTGGGGCTATAACGCCGGTGTCACCACCCACACGCTGGAAACCCACATCTACCGCCTGCGCCAGAAGATCGAGCCTGATCCCTCGAATGCGCGGCTGCTGGTGACGGAATCGGGCGGCTATAAGCTGGTCGCCTGACGACAAAGCCTGAGGTTGAGCCAGATCAAAGAGGCACGCCTGGGCTTTGGCTATCAATCATGCATCCCGTCGCATATGCGGGTGATCATATGCACCTCCCTGTTGGACTGACCCGGGTTTTCGCCCGGGTCTTTTTTTTGTGCGGAATTCCACGCGACGCGGCCTTTCCCCTGCCCGCGCACTGTTCTACCCTGCCCGCAATCGCGAACTCAGGAGACCCCCATGCCCTTCACGCTTGCCACCTGGAACATCAACTCGGTCCGCCTGCGCGAGCCCATCGTCTGCCAGCTGATGGAGCAGGAAATGCCCGATGCCCTGTGCCTTCAGGAATGCAAAAGCCCGGTGGAAAAAATCCCGCTCGAACGGTTCCACGCGCTTGGCTACACCCACATGGTGGCGCGCGGGCAGAAGGGATACAACGGCGTCGCGATCCTGTCCAAACTGCCGATCGAGGATGCCGGGGATCAGGATTTCGCCAGCCTGGGCCATGCGCGCCACGTGGCCGGACGGCTGGAAAACGGAGTGACGATCCACAATTTCTATGTCCCCGCCGGCGGCGACAAACCCGACCGTGAAATCAATGAAAAATTCGGCCAGAAACTGGACTACCTGACCGAGATGCGCGACTGGTTCCATTCGGACGCCCCTGAAAAATCCATCCTGGTGGGCGACCTGAACATCGCCCCGCGCGAAGATGACGTCTGGAACCACAAACAACTGCTGAAAATCGTGTCTCACACGCCCATTGAGGTGAACCACCTGACCGACGTGATGGAGGCCGGCAAATGGGTGGACATCACCCGCCAGGACATCCCCGCCGGGCAGCTGTATTCGTGGTGGTCCTACCGCGCCAAGGACTGGGACGCCGCCGACAAGGGCCGCCGTCTGGATCACATCTGGGCCACCCCCGACATCTCCAACGCCGCCCACGCCAGCCGGGTGCTGCGCGACGCCCGCGGCTGGGAAAAACCCTCGGACCACGCGCCGGTGTTTGCCACGTTCGATCTGTAAGTCTTCGCCCATCGTTGCGTGGCCGACCTCGCCTCACTATTCTTCCCTCAACCAGAGGCGAGAGTAATGAGTGACTTCAACGGAACCGATGCCGCAAACGAACGCTTAGTAGAAGAGGCCATCAAGCATGAATGGCAGCATCTGGATCTTAGCCATCGAAAAATGTCCTGTTTGCCGCCGAACATAGTTGAGGCACACAGCTTACGCCATCTCGATATATCTTTTAATCACTTGGAGGATCTTACTCCGCTGACCGGGCTGAAAAATCTGACAAATCTGTCACTTTACTGCCTCAAATCATTAGAAGATATTTCACCTTTGGCGAAACTGACTTCGCTGCATCATCTAAAACTCGGCGCTACGCGAGTGTCGAACCTTTCCGCATTGGAAGCTCTTAAAAATCTAAACGTATTAGAGCTATTCTATGAACCTGTTAGCGATTTGTCACCGCTGTCCGATCTTACATCTTTGTGGCGACTTCAGCTTTTCGATACGAAAGTAGCTGACATTTCACCCCTCAAGAGACTGAAACGTATAAGAAACCTGAGTATTGAGGCCACTGATGTGGAAAACCTGCGTCCACTTCGCCATCTCTCACTACTCGCCGCTGCTCCAGGAGAGGAGGGCTTGCGATTTCGAGGCTGTCGAGCAGCGCGCCAAGACCCAGAAATCGCACGGATTGCAAAGATCAGAGACCCAGAAGAACGCGCCCAGACCCTGTTTGACTACCTGGAAAACTGGAAGCCGCCCAAGAACACCAAATCTCCGTCATCAACTGGCCAATCGGTTACCTCAGCAGCGAACGCCATCTCTGCCGCGCAACTCCGCGCGCAGTTCCAAGACGATCGCCCGGAATTCTCGTCCCGCCTCGAACATCTCATGGTGCTGGTTCAGCAAGAACAGGCGGTACACAAGCTGATCCCCATCCCCAATGGCGAAGACGCCAAGGCCGAATACGATGCCAAGGCCAGCTTTCTGAACGTGATGGAGGCCGAGTTGATCGCCTTGCAGGATGAACTGCCAGAAAATCACAACCGCCCCCTGACTGAGGCCGAGGCCAAGGGGCTGAAAGACAGGCTCCTTCAACTGGCGAAACTGACTGACAGGTGCATCAAATATCTGGACCACGACCACGGCACCTATGGGGGCCTCTACAAGATCGGACTGATCTCGGCCGTTGGCGGCCTGTTGTCATTGATCCCAGGTCTGAACATCGTTGCCACTACGGGATTGGCAGGCCTGACTTTTGGGGCACAAACTGTTCGCCTGCATATCAGCAAAGACAAAGATTGACGGGTTGTTCCCGGCCCGTGCAGGCCTCATATATGACGCAACGCAATCCGTAAGGACGATCTGACATGCTGGAACTTGGACAAAACGCTGCCCCTGCGGGCGATCTGATCAAGGACGTCACCGAAGAGAACTTCATGGTCGATGTTGTCGAGGCCTCGAATGAGGTGCCGGTGATCGTGGATTTCTGGGCCACCTGGTGCGGGCCGTGCAAAACGCTGGGCCCGATGCTGGAGGACGCGGTGACCCGCGCCAAGGGCGCTGTGAAAATGGCCAAGATCGACGTGGATCAGAACCAGCGGCTGGCGCAGGCTCTGGCCCAACAGGGGCTGCCGCTGCAATCCATTCCCACCGTCGTTGCCTTTGTCAAAGGCCGGCCCACCGATATGTTCCAGGGCGCCGTTCCCACATCCGAGATTGACGCTTTCATCAAACGCGCAATCGAAGCGGCCGGCGGCGATGCCAGCGGTGGGCTGGACGATGCGCTGGCCGCAGCCGAGGAAATGCTGACCGAGGGCGCGCTGGACGATGCCGCTCAGGTTTTCGCGGCCGTTCTGCAAGAAGACGCCGAAAACGCCGAAGCCTTTGCCGGGCTGATCCGGTGCCATCTGGCTGCGGGCGAACTGGACCAGGCCGAGGTTGCCCTGAACGGCGTGCCCGCCACCCTGGCCGCCTCAGCCCCGATCGAGGCCGCCCGCGCGCAACTGGAACTGGCCCGTCAGGCCGCCAACTCCGGCCCTCTGGATGAGCTGCGCACCGCGCTAGAGGCGGACCCGGCCAACCATCAGGCGCGGCTTGATCTGGCGCAGGCGCTGCACGCGAACGGCCAGATCGAGGACGCCGTGGACCAGCTGCTGGAACTGTTCCGCCGGGATCGCGAGTGGAATGACGGTGCCGCCAAGGCCCAGCTGTTCACGATTTTCGAGGCATTGAAACCCAATGACCCCATTGTTTTGAACGGCCGTCGCAAACTTAGCTCGATGATATTTGCCTGATGGCCTTTGCGGGCTACCTTCGTGCACCATGGCACTGAAATTCGACCTTCCTGATATCCTGCCGGTCTTTCCGTTGACCGGGGCGCTGCTGCTGCCCCGCGCGCGCCTGCCGCTGCATATCTTCGAGCCCCGCTATCTGGCAATGCTGGATGACGCGCTGAAAACGCCGGGGCGGCTGATCGGGATGGTTCAGCCCTGCGGCGCCAAAGAGCGGCTGCACCAGATCGGCTGCGCGGGGCGGGTCTCGCAGTTTTCCGAAACCGAGGATGGGCGCTATATGATCACGCTCAGCGGCATTTCCCGGTTCCGGATTCTGAACGAGATCGAGGGATTCACCCCCTATCGCCGGTGTCAGGTATCCTGGCAGGGGTTCAGCCGCGATCTGGGCCCCGAGGAACAGGACGAACGCTTTGACCGGCCCGAGTTCCTGAATGCCTTGTGCAACTATTTCACCCAGCGCGGGCTGGAAACCGATTGGGAAACGCTGGAAGGCGCGGATGACGAATTCCTGATCAACTCTTTGTCTATGCTGCTGGATCTGGATCCCGAGGACAAACAGGCCCTGCTTGAGGCCCCCTGCCTGTGCACCCGCCGCGAAACGCTTGTCACCCTGATCGAATATGCGCTACGCGGCGGCGACGCCGAGGAACCGATACAATGACCGACACACCTGCCTTTGACCGCCGTATGCTTGAGGCGCTGATCTGCCCGCTGACACAGGGCCCGCTGGACTATGACGCCGACGCCCAGGAACTGATCAGCAAATCCGCCAAACTGGCCTTTCCCATCCGCAATGGCATCCCGGTGATGCTGGTGGATGAAGCCCGGACGTTGGACTAACCCAGGTAATCCCGCAGCGCTTTTGGTGGATCAGCAAAGGTCTGCTGTGTGTCCAGCGGCCCCTGCGCCGCACCATCGGCCACCAGAATTGTCTGAGGCGCGATACGCTTGGCATCCTCGGGGTCATGGGTCACCAACAACAAAGTCGCGCCGGTTTCCCCCAAAAGCTGTTGTAGCAGATCCAGCATTTCGGCCTTCATCGCGGGGCCCAGGGCGGAAAACGGCTCGTCCAGCAGCACCAGAGGCCGATCCTGCACCAGCACCCGCGCCAACGCGACGCGGCTTTGCTGTCCTCCGGACAATTGCGCCGGTTTGCGCGCCTCAAGCCCTTGCAGGCCAACGCGCTGCAGCGCCTGATGCACTTGCGTCTTCTGCGCCGCGGTCAGGCGCAGGTCAGGCCGCAGCCCCAGCCCCACATTCTGCGCCGCCGTCAGATGCGGGAACAGGTTGTTATCCTGAAACAACACCGACAGAGGCCGCCGCCCCGGAGGCACTTTCGTCACCTCCTGCCCAGCCAGAAAAATACGCCCCGCAGAGGCCGCCTGAAACCCGGCGATCACGTTCAGCAGCGTGGATTTCCCAGCGCCTGACGGCCCGATCACAGCCACGCGGGCCCCGTCGGGCACCTCCATGTCTGCCCACAGCTGGAACCCGTCATGCTCAACGACGATCCCTTCAAGCTTCAGCATTTCCGCGTCCTCCCTGATCCATGATCCAGAACAGCGACAGGCTGGCCGCCAGCAACAAAAGCGCCGCGCCAGCCGCTGCCTCCATCTGATAGGCGCCCATCAGCCGGTACATCTGCAAGGGCAAAGTCGCCTGCGTCGGATCCGCAAACAGGGCAATCACCCCCAGATCCCCCATCGACATCGCCGCCGCCAGCCCCGCCGCAAACCCGATGGACCGGCGCACGCGCGGCAGGATCAGAAACCGGAACCGCGCCCAGCCACGCATATCCAGACTGTCAGCCAGATTGCCGAAATCGTGCTCGATGCTCTGCAAGGCCGGGCTCAGGACGCGCAGCGCAAAAGGCAGCACCATCACCGCATTCACCAGTGCCGTCACCACAAAAGCCAGCGCCGAGGGGCTGGCCCACGGGGTGATGATCAAAAACAGCCCGGTGCCCAGAACCAAAGGCGATGCCGCAAAGCCCATCATTCCCAGCACATCCGCCCAGCCAACCCGCACCGCCGCCGTTGCGATGGTCAGCGCCAGCCCCACACCCAGACTGGTCGAGGCCACCGTGACCATCAGCGAATTGCCCAATGCCCCCCAGACCGAAACCGGCATGACCGCCAGTCCGGGCACGCCCTTCACCACGATCACCCCCAACGGCACCAGCAAAAACCCCGAGGCCAGCAGCAACACCAGCCCATCCTGCACCCGCAGCCACACCCCATCGCCAGAGCTTAGCCCGATGACCCGATCCAGCCCGACAGTATCCGCCTCGTGCCGGCTGATGCGCAGGCCGACCCACACGACCGAGCCCACCAAAGCCGCCTGAATAGCGGCCAGCGTCGCGGCCCGGCCCAGGTCGAAATCAAAACGAAAGGCCTGATAGATCGCCAGCTCCAGCGTGGTGGCTTTGGGGCCTCCGCCCAGCATCAGCACCACGGCAAAACTGCTAAGACACAGGCCGAAAACCGTCAGCAGGGCACTGGGCAGAACCCGGCGCAACATCGGCCATTCCAGAAAGCGCAGCACCTGCCCCGGCCCCATGCCCAGGGTCGCCGCCAGGCGGAAACGCTCGGCCGGGATGTCCTGCCAGCCTTGCAGGATCAGACGCGTCGCCAAAGGCAGGTTGAAAAAGACATGGGCCAGCAACACCCCATGCAGCCCATAGATGGACAGCGGCGGCAGCCCCACCACCCCAAGCAGATTGGACAGCACTCCATTGCGGCCGAACACCGCCAGCAGCCCCAGAACGGCCACAATCACCGGCAGAATGAACGGCGCCCCCAGCAGCGTTATCAACACAGAGCGCCCCGGAAATGCCCGCCGCGCCAGAGCGCGCGCCACCGGAATGGCCAGCCCGACGCTGCACAACGCGGACAAAGCCGCCTGCATCACGGTGAACCGCAGCGCGGCCCAATCGCCAGGGCCGGGCATTCCACCGCCCCCTGCGAACCACAGCACCGCTCCGACTGCGCACAGCACGAAGGCCGCGACAGAAATCGCGGCCAACACTCCGGGCAGAACCCGGCTTATTTCGACAGGGCGCGCAGCCATTCCTCAAGCGCCTGATCGCGCACGGTATCGGCCATATCCGCCGGAACGATCAGGGCCTTTTCCGGCTGGATCAGGGTCTCGAATCCCTTGGGCAGGCCCGCTGCGGGCGTCACCGCCGGGTACATCCAGTTCGTCGTCGGAATGATAGATTGGAAAGCGTCCGAAACCATGAAGGCCAGGAACTGATCCGCCAGCTCTTGCTGATCCGAGGCAGCCAGTTTCGCGGCCACCTCGATCTGCATGTAGTGCCCCTCGTCAAAGCGGGCCGCAGCCTTCGAGCCATCCTCTTCGGCGATCAGGTGATAGGCCGGCGAGGTGGTGTAGGACAGGACCATATCGGCCTCGCCTTCCAGAAACAGGCCATAGGCCTCGGACCAGCCCTTGGTGACGGTGACGATATTGTCCGACAGGCCTTCCCAGATCGCGGGGGCCTCGTCGCCATAGGCGGTTTTTACCCACATCAGCAGGCCCAGACCGGGGGTCGAGCTGCGCGGATCCTGAATGACAATCTTCAGATCGCTGTCAGCCAAGGCCAGAAAATTCGCGGGCCCGTCCTGATCCGCGTTCTTGACGAAAGCGAAATAACCCCAATCGTAGGGCACGAAATGCGCGTCCTCCCAGGTGATGGGCAGATCATAGTCCACGCTGACGCCATGTGCGGCAAACAGCCCCGTCGCCGCCGCATCCGCCGTCAGCGAGGTATCCAGCCCCAGCACGATGTCGGCCTTTGTCCGCGCGCCTTCCAGTTTCAGCCGTCCCAGCAGCGCCGCGCCATCGCCCGCGCCCACGAATTGCAGATCGCAGCCGCATTCGGACTCGAACGCCTTTTCCACGGCCGGGCCGGGGCCCCAGTCCGACACAAAGCTGTCATAGGTATAAATCGTCAGAACGGGTGTTTCGGCCACAGCAGCGGTGGCGGCAAACAATCCCGAGGCAAGCGCAAGATACTTCATCGTATCCTCCTCATTGCGACGGGCGGAGCAGTCGGGAAATGATCCAAACCTTCCCTCCGCCGGTCTTAACCGGGTCAGGTTCAACGGGTTCGCATCACGCATCTCAGCCCACCGTTGCTTGCGCCGGGCACCCCGAGGTGATGTCACAGCTAGCGCCTTGCCCCCTTGCCTTCAAGGCAAAACCGCTTGTTCTGCGCGCCCGGCCCCGGTATTCCACCCCCAAAGGAGCGCCCCATGAGCATGAATTCTTTCGGTCATCTTTTCCGCGTCACCACCTGGGGCGAAAGCCACGGGCCGGCCCTGGGGGCCACTGTGGACGGGTGTCCTCCGGGGGTGGCGCTGACGGCTGACATGCTGCAACACTGGCTGGATCTGCGCAAACCGGGCACCAGTAAATACACCACCCAACGACGCGAGCCCGATCAGGTGAAAATCCTGTCCGGCATGTTCGAAGGCCAGACCACCGGCACTCCGATCCAGCTGATGATCGAAAACACCGATCAGCGATCCAAGGATTACGGCGACATCGCGGAAAAGTTCCGCCCCGGCCATGCCGACATCACCTATTGGCAGAAATACGGCATCCGCGATTATCGCGGCGGGGGTCGGTCCTCGGCCCGTGAAACCGCGGCGCGCGTGGCCGCCGGTGGCGTCGCCCGCGAGGCAATCAAGACCCTGGTGCCGGGTGTGGAAATCACCGGCTACATGACCCAGATCGGCCCGCATAAAATTGACCGTTCCCGCTTCGATTGGGATCAGATCGACCAGAACCCGTTCTGGTGTCCCGATGCCACCGCCGCAGCCGACTGGGCCGATTACATGGACGCGCTGCGCAAATCGGGCAATTCTGTCGGGGCCGTGGTGGAAATCGTCGCCAAGGGCGTCCCCGCCGGCCTGGGGGCCCCCGTCTATGGCAAAATCGACACCGATCTGGCCGCCGCGATGATGTCCATCAACGCAGTCAAGGGCGTGGAAATCGGCGAAGGCATGAACGCCGCCTGCCTGACCGGCGAGGAAAACGCCGATGAGATTTTCATGGGCAATGACGGCCAGCCTGTCTATTCGTCAAACCACGCGGGCGGCATTCTGGGCGGCATTTCCACCGGGCAGGATCTGGTCGTACGCTTCGCGGTGAAACCGACTTCCTCAATCCTGAAAACCCGCCAGACCATCACCAAATCCGGTGAGGCCGCCGAGATCATCACCAAAGGCCGCCACGACCCCTGCGTCGGCATCCGCGCCGTTCCCGTGGGCGAGGCAATGATGGCCTGCGTGATCCTGGACCATCTGCTGCTGCATCGCGGGCAGATCGGGGAAAACCGGGGCAAAATCGGGTGAGCACCCCCCTGCGCCACAAGCTCCGCCAGATCGCGGCCGAGGAAATGGCGCAGGACGCAGCCCATGATCTGGCGCATCTGGATCGGGTGTGGCTGACCTGCGTGGATATCGCCCAGACGCTGCCGGTCGACACTGTGCCCCTGATGGCAGCCGCTTACCTGCATGATCTGGTGAACCTGCCCAAGGACGCCCCGAACCGCGCGCAGGCCTCGGCCCTGTCCGCCAGGGCCGCGCAGCCGCATCTGCGCGCGCTTGGCCTGTCCAGTGCGCAGATCGCACAGGCCTGTCACGCCATCACGGCACATAGCTTTTCCGCTGGAATAGAGCCTGAATCAGACACTGCGCGCATCCTGCGTGATGCTGACCGGCTGGACGCTTTGGGGGCAATCGGCATAGCCCGCAGTTTTGCTGTCTCGGGGCAGTTGGGGCGGAGCTTCTATGACCCCCAGGATCCGTTTGCCACGACGCGCGATCCGGACGACACGCTATTCGCGCTGGATCACTGGCCGATAAAACTGCTGCGCCTGCCCGACGGAATGCTGACAGATCGCGGACGCGCAATTGCGCAGGAACGCGTCTTGCGTATGCGCGATTTTCTGGCCCATTTCGCATCAGAAATCGGCGCGCCCCCGCCCACCCACTGGAGCTGACATGCTGGATATCCTGACCATCACCTTTCCCATTTTCGCGGCCATCGGGCTGGGCTATGCGGCGGTGAAATACCGTGTTTTCGCCCAATCCGAGATGCGCACCCTGGGCAAATACGTCTTGAACGTAGCCTTGCCCGCGCTGCTGTTCAGCGCAGTGGGGCGCCGCGATCTGTCCGAGGTTCTGAACTTCAGCTACATGACTGTCTTTCTGTTTGGCGGGCTGGCCACAATTGCCCTGACCTATACGATCCTGTGGGTCCAAGGCGTGGGGCCTGCGCGGCGCGGCATCGGGGCCATGGGCGCCTCGAGTCCCAATTCGGGCTATGTGGGCTATCCGGTGATGCTGTTGCTGTTCCCGGATCAGGCGGGTGTCATCCTGGCGCTGAACTTCGTGATCGAGAACTTCTTTATCATCCCCATCTGTCTGGTCCTGCTGGAACTGTCCCGCAAAGAAGAGCACGCCTCGGTGGGCCGTATGCTGGGGAACCTGTTCCTGTCGGTGATCAAACGGCCGATGGTGCTGGGGCTGCTGGGCGGCTTTGCGCTGATGCTGTCTGGGATCGAGCTGCCCTCGGGGGCGGATCGGTTGCTGGATATGCTGGCGGCCTCGGCCTCGGCGCTGGCGCTGTTCGTGATCGGAGGCTCGCTGGTGGGCCTGCCCATGCGCGGCAATACCGGGCTGGCCGCTCAGATCATGGTGGGCAAGCTGATCCTCCACCCCGCGATGGTGTTTGCCGCCGCAATGCTGGTTCCGTTGCTGGGCCTGCCCACGCTGGGGGCTGATATGCAAACCGCCGTTATCCTGTCAGCGGCCATGCCGATGTTTGGCATCTACACGGTGCTGGCGCAGGAATACGGGCACGAGGGCGTGGCCTCGATCGCGCTGCTGGGGGCCACGTTCGGCGCGTTCTTTACCCTGTCAGCCCTGTTGGCCATTCTTTAGGCGGGGCGCTGTTTGGATAGCTGAACCGCCAGAATCCCCAACGCAATGGCCGCAACGCCAACCACGTCCAGCAGCCCCAGGCTTTCGCCCAGCAGCAGCGCCGCAATGGCCACCCCAAAGAACGGGTTCAGGAAATGGAAGGTCGAGGCCTTCACCGCCCCCACATGATTCACCAGCCAGAACCACACCCAGGTTGCCGTCAGGCCCGGCACCAGCGTGGTATAGAAAAATGCGACAACCAGCTGCCAGTTCAGCGTCACTGTCATATCCTCCAGCAGCGCGGCCGGCACCGCCAGGATCGCCGAACCCACCAGCATCTGTAGCCCGACAATCATCATCACATTCCCCCCCGAGGACGCCCCGCGCACCGAAAGCGTGGCGATGGTCAGGGCAACCGCACCGATAAAGCACAGCGACAGACCGAAACGGTCCACTTCGGCCTCAAGCCGGGCCCCCATGATGATCACCACGCCGATGACCCCCAGCAGCAGCCCCAGAACACCGATTTTCGGCAAGCGATCCTTGAAAATCACCCAGCCGGCCAGCGCCACCATCAGCGGCATGGTCGAGGCAACAATCGAGGCCAGGCTGGCCTCAATCGTTTGCATCGCGACAAAGTTCAGCCCCAGATACAGCGCATTCTGACACAGGCCGAACAGGATCGTCGCCCGCCATTGGGCGCGCGTCAGGCGAAAGCTCTGCCCCAGCGCCAGCGCAATCGCCACGCCAATCAGACCCGACAGAAGGAACCGCAAAGACAAGGACGCCATGGGCGGCGCATATTGCACGATCACCCGCGCCGAGGTGAAGGCCGAGGACCACATAAGCGCAAAGGCCATGCCCATGCCGATTGCCTTGATATCCACCCGATGACTCCTGCAAATGAAAAGGGCCGCCCCAATGGGACGACCCTTTCCGAAACTTTGATCAAATGCAAGATCAGGCGTTCACGCTGTCCTTCAGCGCTTTGGCGATGGTCATTTTGACCACCTTGTCGGCCTCTTTCTTGATCTGCTCGTTGGTGGCGGGGTTACGCACCATACGCTCGGGGCGTTCGCGGCAGTAGATCTTGCCGACGCCGGGCAGGGTCACGGCACCGCCGCCGGACACTTCGCGGGTGATGATGGTGGTCACAGCTTCCAGAGCAGCGGCAGCAGCTTTTTTCTCGGCGCCCATTTCCTCGGCCAGTGCGGCAACCAGTTGAGTCTTGGTCAACGGTTTGGTCATTTTTTTGTTCTCCTTCATTTGCCCGATTGCTTGGGCCTCATTGCGCGGTATTTAACTGTATGTCGTGGGGGAACACAATAAATTGTGGGCCTGACCCCTTAAAAACATGCAGTTTGCGGGGCCTGACCCAAGGTCAGAGAAACGCAGTTTCATCAAAACTACGCAGTTTCCGACTGTGGATCCGCTCCAGAGGCATGTCTCTTAACCGCTCCATCGCCCGAATGCCAATCAGCAAATGCCGCGAAACCTGGGTTTTGTAAAAATCGCTGGCCATGCCCGGAAGTTTCAGTTCGCCATGCAGCGGTTTATCGCTGATGCACAAGAGCGTGCCATAGGGAACACGGAACCGGAACCCGTTCGCGGCGATGGTGGCGCTTTCCATATCCAGGGCCACCGCGCGGGACTGGGAAAGCCGCTGCACCGGGCCAGTATGATCGCGCAGCTCCCAGTTTCGATTGTCCAGGCTGGCGACGGTCCCCGTGCGCATCACCCGTTTCAGATCATATCCTTCCAGCGCGGTTTCATCGGCCACGGCGCTTTCCAGCGCGATCTGGATCTCGGCCAGCGCGGGCACGGGCACCCAGACGGGCAGATCATCGTCCAGCACCTTATCCTCGCGCAGATAGGCATGGGCCAGCACGAAATCCCCCAGGCTCTGCGAGGACCGCAGCCCCGCACAATGCCCCACCATGATCCACGCATGAGGCCGCAGCACCGCGATGTGATCCGTCGCGGTTTTCGCATTCGACGGCCCCACCCCGATATTCACCAGCGTAATCCCGGCGCCGTGTTTGCGCTTCAGGTGATAGGCCGGCATCTGAGGCATCTTGTCGTTGGGCGGCAGCGGATCGTCGGGGCCGGTGATCTCTGTATTGCCGGTGCTGACAAAAGACGTATAGCCGCTGCCCGGATCGGCCAGCATCCGGCGGGCGTAGGCTTCGAATTCGCTGACATAGAACTGGTAGTTGGTGAACAGCACATGATTCTGGAAATGCGCGGGGTCGGTGGCCGTGTAATGCGACAACCGGGCCAGGGAATAATCCACCCGTTGCGCGGTGAACGGTGCCAGCGGACGAGTGCCATCGGCGGGCAGGCCATAGGTGCCATTCACGATGTCATCATTGGTGGTTCCCAGGTCCGGCACGTCAAACACGTCGCGCAGGGTAAAGGCCGCCGCCCCCTCTTGCGGGACCGTGGCCCCGCCCACCGCCATCGCGAAATGCACCGGCATGGGCGTGGTGGACACACCGATCACCACGGGCACCCCATGGTTATGGATCAGCAGGCCGATCTGCTGTTCAAGATAATGTTCGAACAGATCGGGCCGCGTGATGGTGGTGGCATAGGTGCCCGGCTCGGCCACATGGCCAAAGCTGAGACGCGAGTCGATCTGCGCAAAGCTGGTCGTGGTGATCCGCACCTCGGGATAGAACGCGCGAAACCGGGCCCTGGCCTGCCCGTCCCGCATGGCCTGCGCGAACCTGTCTTGCAGGAAGGTCACCGCGCCGTGGTACAGCTCTTGCAGCCGGGCAACGGCCAGTTTGGGATCGTCAAAAGCCTGCGGTTGCGACAAGTCGGGAATTTCAACAATTGAGTCCTGTGGGGTCGGGGTCATGCGTGCCTCTCTTTTCGGTAAAGTTGACACGAGGGACGGCCGCGTTCAACCTTTGCGCATCATCGGCGGCAAGGATGGCAAATGGATTACGAGACGGTCTCGGCCCGTGGTTTCGGGGCCAGCCTGACGGGGCTGAATGCGGAGGGATTTCCCTTGCGCGTTTTGCCCCCGCAGGAGCAGCCGTGATGGAAGGGCTGGACCGCTTCATTCTGGCGCAGGCGCGCAACCATGCCGATGCAGAACGCGAAATCGCCGCCGGCCACAAAGAAACGCATTGGATGTGGTACGTGTTTCCGCAATTGCGCGGGCTGGGCCGGTCAAACTTTGCCCAGCGGTATGGCCTGGAGGGGCTGTCCGAGGCGCAGGCCTATCTGGCGCATCCCGTTCTGGGGCCACGGCTGGAGCGGATGTGCAGATTAATGCTGACCCATCAGGGCACCCGGCCCGAGGCTATTCTGGGCAAAGTGGACGCGATGAAGCTGCGTTCCAGCGCGACGCTGTTTGCTGCAATCGCGGGGGCTGACTCGGTTTTCGATGAAATCCTGGACGGGTTTTTCGAGGGCTGGCCCTGTGCCAAGACCGTAAAGCTGCTGGAGCGGGCGTAAGGGGGGCTGACTGCCCCCCACGGCCTGCGGCCTCCCCCCGGAGTATTTTCATCAA
This sequence comes from Youngimonas ophiurae (nom. illeg.), assembly GCF_049803795.1. Lineage (NCBI taxonomy): Bacteria > Pseudomonadati > Pseudomonadota > Alphaproteobacteria > Rhodobacterales > Roseobacteraceae > Thalassovita > Youngimonas ophiurae (nom. illeg.). Next base: position 54,426 of record NZ_JBNAGJ010000004.1, on the reverse strand, counting down.
AAAGAAGGGCTAGGCGGCGTCGAAATCCAGCACAAGTTTTTCGCTGGTCGGGCGGGCCTGACAGCCGAGGGTGAAGCCTGCCTTGAGCTCCCATTCTTCGAGAGAGTAGTTCACGGCCATTTCGGCGCTGCCTTCTTCGACCTTGCAGCGGCAGGTGCAGCACATGCCGCCTTTGCACGAATAGGGCAGTTCCAGACCCTGGCGGGCGGCGGCATCCAGAACGGTGTCATCCTGGGTGTCGAACTCGAAGATGCGGCGGGAGCCGTCCAGGATGACCTCGACCGTGACGCCTTGGGCCGCGGCGGCCTGGGCGGCGGCAGAGACCGGGGCTTTGGGGGCCTCGCCTTCGTAGAAGCGCTCGTAATGGATGGCGGTTTTGGCCACGCCTTCGGTTTCCAGCGTCGCGGCGACGTCGTCGATCATGTCACCGGGGCCGCATAGGTAGACACCGTCGGCCTTCGGGTTTATTGCGCCCGCGCGGGCCAGAGCGGCGATTTTGTCCCCGGTAATGCGGCCGTTCAGCAGGTCCACATCCTGGGGTTCACGGCTGAGGATGTGGATCAGCGTGAAGCGATCCGTATAGCGATCCTTCAGCGCGTCCAGAGCCTGACGGAACATGATGCTTTCGGTCTTGCGATTGCCGTAGACGAGTGTGACCTGATGCCCCTGCGCCAGTTGATCGGCGGCGATGGACACCATCGGCGTGATGCCGGACCCGGCCGCGATCAGGATCAGTTCCTTTTCGGCGTGGGGGGTAAAGCGTCCCTCGGGTGGCATGACCTGCATGGTATCCCCGGCCTTCAGCCCCTGTGCGAAGGTCGAGAATTTACCGCCCTCGACCCGTTTCACGCCCACGGTCAGCGGTGTGCCCGGCAGGCTGGCGATCGAGTAAGAGCGGCGCAGATCCTCGCCTGCGATGTCGGTACGCAGGGTCAGGTATTGGCCAGGCTTCCAGTCAAAAGCGCCGTTCAGATCGGTGGGCACATCAAAGGTGATCGCCACCGCATCGGGGGTTTCCTGGGTCACGGTCTGGATGGTCAGGGTGTGGAACATCTTGCCAGTCCTCTTAGATACATTTGAAATAGTCGAAAGGTTCGGCGCAGGACGTGCAGCGGTACTGTGCCTTGCACGCGGTCGAGCCGAACTCGCTCAGCCGTTCTGTCTGATCGCTGCCGCAGCGCGGGCAGGTCACGGTGGTTTCGCCGAACAGCATAAGACCCTTGCCGGTGGCCTCTTCCGGTGGCGCAATCCCGTAATCGCGCAGCTTTTGCCGCCCCTCGGCGCTGATCCAGTCGGTGGTCCAGGCGGGGGACAGAATGCGCTCGATCTGGACGTTTTCGAACCCGGCCTCGCGGATCGCGGTTTCGATCGCCAGCTCGATGGCCAGAGTCGCAGGACAGCCCGAATAGGTCGGGGTTACCCCGGCCTTTACGACACTATTTTCGAGCTTAACCCAGCGCAAAATGCCCAAATCGGCGACGGTGACGCAGGGGACCTCGGGGTCCGGCACCTGCGCCGCCGCGTCCCATGCGCGCGCCTCCTCCTGCGCGGCAGCGGACATTACCAGCTGGCTCCGGGATGCGCGCGATACAGCGATTGCATCTCGGCCAGCATATGCCCCAGATCCTCGCCATGGCGCCCATCGCGGCCACCCATATGCGGGTATTCCACGCTGGGCACATCCAGCAGAGCCTGATCGAAAATCTGCGCGATCACCGCATCGAACGCGGGACGCATCTCGGCGCGCTTGGGTAGAACACCCGCCGCTTCGGCCTCTTGCGCGGCTTCAGAGCTGTCAAACATCTCATCCACGTAGATCGAGAGCGCCTCGACAGCCGCCTTCATCCGCGTCGCGCTTTCTTCGGTGCCATCGCCCAGACGGATCACCCACTCGCCAGCATGACGAATGTGATAGGCCATCTCTTTCACGGCCTTGCCCGCCACACCGCGGATCACCTCGTCGCTGCTTGCGGCCGCAGCTTCCCAATAGGGCTTCATGAAGGCCGCGAAATACAGCTGGCGCAGCATGGTGTGGGCGAAATCCTCGTTGCGACGCTCGACCAGCAGACAGTTGCGATACTCGCGCTCCCCACGCAAATAGGCCATGTCGTCCTCGGATTGGCCCTTGCCTTCCAGCTCAGCCGCCCGCGCATACAGACTCCGCGCCGTCCCGATCATGTCCAACGCCATGTTCGGCATCGCCAGATCTTCCTCCAGCAAGGGCGCATGTCCGCACCATTCCGACACCCGATGCCCCAGCACCAGATTGTCGTCCGCCAGCTCCAGAATTGCCTGATAGATGGCCATCACATATGCCCCACTTCTTCGGGAATGTCATAGAACGTGGGGTGCCGGTAAATCTTATCCGCCGTCGGCTCGAAATTCTCTTCGGCCTGATCCGGATCGGACGCCACCACATCGGCAGACCGCACCACCCAGATCGAGGTCCCCTCCCCCCGGCGCGTATACACATCGCGCGCGGCCTGCACCGCCATCACCTCATCCGCAGCGTGGATCGAGCCCACATGCTTATGCGACAGCCCGTTCCGAGGCCGAATGAACACTTCCCAAAGCGGCGTGGTACGCACCATCTCGCTCTCCTCTCAATTTTCGTGAATCCCCAAAGGGACGGTGGGCGGGGCGATGTTGCCAACGGCAACGAGCGTCGTCCCACCCGTCCAAATTATTCCGCAGCCATCTTCCGGGCCTGGCGTTTCTCGGCATGGGCCAGCGCGGCCTCCCGCACCCAGGCCCCATCGTCCCAGGCCTTCTTGCGGTCCCGAATCCGATCCCGCGCCATCGGCCCATGCCCCTTCACCACACGCCAGAACTCGCTCCAGTCGATCTCGCCGTGATCATAGCCGCCCTTTTCCGCGTTCCACTTCAGATCGGGGTCAGGAATTTTCAGGCCCAGGTACTCGGCCTGCGGCACGGTCGCATCAATAAACTTCTGCCGCAGCTCGTCATTGCTGAAACGCTTGATCTTCCACGCCATCGACTGATCCGAGTGCTGGCTATCCGCGTCATGCGGCCCGAACATCATGATCGAGGGCCACCACCACCGGTTCAGACTGTCCTGCGCCATTTCTTTCTGCGCAGGCGTGCCCTGCGCCAGCGTCATCACGATCTCATACCCCTGACGCTGGTGGAAACTCTCTTCCTTGCACACACGGATCATCGCCCGCGCATACGGCCCGAATGAACAGCGGCACAGTGGGATCTGGTTCATAATCGCGGCGCCATCCACCAGCCAACCGATGGTGCCAATATCGGCCCAGCTCAGCGTGGGATAGTTGAAAATCGACGAATACTTGGCCTTACCCGAGTGCAGCTCTTCGGTCATCTCCTCGCGGCTGACGCCCAGCGTCTCGGCGGCGGAATACAGGTACAGCCCATGCCCGCCCTCGTCCTGCACCTTGGCCAGCAGCGCGGCCTTGCGGCGCAGCGTCGGGGCGCGGGTGATCCAGTTGCCCTCGGGCAGCATCCCCACGATTTCCGAATGTGCGTGCTGGCCGATCTGACGCACCAAGGTCCGCCGATAGCCCTCGGGCATTTCGTCATTCGGCTCGATCTTTTGCTCGGCGTCGATCCGAGCCTGGAACCGATCCAGAAACTCCTGAGTCTCCTGGGTGCTGCCATCAGCCCCGATCAAACCTTGCGAATACATGGCTGGGTCTCCTCCTGTCGCTCAATGCTTTATATGTTACGAAATTTATAAATGAAATAATTTTCGTAACACTTGTGGTCGGAAAAGTTTCAGCGCAGGTTAGTGACATGACTAAGACATTGATCTCATTCGGCCATGGCTATTGCGCTGCCGCCCTGGCGCAACGGCTGCTTCCCCAGGGTTGGGCCATTTTCGGCACCACGCGTAGCCCCGACAAAGCCAAAGCGATTCGCGCAACGGGCGTTGTGCCCCTGGTGTTAGGAGCGGATGACGGCCAGATCGCCAGGACGCTTGCCAATGCCACGCACATGCTGGTCTCGGCCGGTCCGGATGCGCAGGGCGATCCGACTTTGCGGCAGTTCGGCCCCCAAATCGGTGCCGTCAGCCATCTGGAATGGGCCGGATACCTGTCCACCACGGGCGTTTACGGCGATCATCAGGGCGGATGGGTAGATGAAAACACAGCCCTCACGCCCTCAACCCAGCGCGGGAAATGGCGTGTCGCTGCCGAGCGGGAATGGCAATCTTTGGACCTGCCGCTGCACATCTTTCGTCTGGCTGGCATTTACGGCCCCGGCCGCGGCCCCTTTGCCAAGGTCTGCAATGGCACCGCGCGACGGATCATCAAGGAAAATCAGCTGTTCAGCCGCATCCATGTCGCGGATATCGCGCAGACTCTGCACGCGTCGCTCCGGCGGCCAAATCCCGGCGCAATCTATAACCTGTGCGACAACGAAGCCGCCCCGCCCGAGGACGTCATTGCATACGCTGCCGAATTGCTGGATTTTCCGGTGCCTCCGGAAATTCCAATCGAGAAGGCCGACATGACCCCGATGGCCCGCAGTTTCTATGCAGAATCCAAACGTGTCAGAAATGATCGGATCAAGAATGAGTTGGACGTTGTTCTGCAATTTCCCGACTATCGCACGGGATTGCGGGCCCTGTTAGATCAGGAAAAGACCTAGCGCGCCGCGACCGCCGCGACCAGGACCAGGGCAATCAGCAAAACCGCGATGTTCCCGCTGCTGCTGGCGGCGACGTCATGCTCGATCACGGCAGGTGTAATGACGGTTTCACCACCCGCAAGCGCGGGCGAAACACTCAGAACCAAACCTGTCAGTATGGAAAAAGCAATTACCCGTTTCATGGAAAATCCCCCTATAAAGTTACGTAAAGTAACCCAGGATTGCCCAAAACGGGTAAAAAATCAAATTTTCAGGGGAAAGGGCGGGTTTCCCCGCCACAATTCATTCCCCGGATCGGCCTTAGTCGGCAGCGATCAGAACGGCCAGCAGCAGGGCCAGACCCATCACCGAGGCACCATCGCTGGAGCTGGAAGCTTCGGCGGCGATGACAACGGGCTCGACCGGCGCGGACTCGGGGTTGCCGGCAAAGGCCGGGGCGGCCAGGGTCATGCACAGTGCAGCTGCGATCAGTTTTTTCATTGGTAGTCTCCGTGGCTGGCAGTCTTTTGCTCGTCGCAGACATTTACGCGGAAAATGGGCGCGTTCAACCATACCGAAGCGCATGGTGCAGCGATGTCACAAAACCGTTGCAAAAATCATGCAGTCGCGCCAATCAAGCTTGGCTGGCGAAGGCCGAATAGGTTTGCGAGGCCACCAGGAACCCTTGCTCCACCAGCTGCCCCGGCCCGGCATAGACCTGCGATTGAGCCGGCGCGATCTGGAAATCTGTCGCGCCAACGGTGCCCATTCGCCGGGCATCCTCGGCATGATCCCAGGTTGCCTGGGCCACGCTGACCTGATCGCGCGCCACGAAGTCTCCGGCCAGCTTATAGTGTTTCAGAACAAAACTGACATCCGCCACAACCACCCCCGAGGCCGTATGCGGATGCGTCATCAGCTGCGCCCCCGGCAGGTTCCGCACCAGAGAATGTTTGGACAGCAGGCAATCCTCACCGAAAATCTCGCGGCGCAGGCCGCCAGTCAGCATGGTCACGCCCTCGGCGCCGCGATTGTCCTTCAGGAACCAGTGCAGCGCATTTTCCGGCGCGAAATACGGCACGCGGCCAAGTGCGCCCAGGCTATAGCGATCCGTCACCGCACGGGCCTGCGCATAGTCCAGCCCCCGCGTGCGCGACAGGGGCAGCGGCGCATAAAGATCCAGCATCTGCGAGACAACCGCCGTAAACCCCTGCGCATTGCAGTAATCCAGCAGCCTGCGCAACCCGCCGGGCATCTCGGCCATCTCATCGGAATCGGCGAACAGAATCCAGCCGCCTTGCAGCACCTTATGGGCGGCGGCCTCGCGCAGGTGGCATTCGTATTGCTTAGCCGGCAGCGTGTTGCGCAGCACCGTAACGCCCTCAAAGCCCTGCGCGATCTGAACCGTCTGATCGGTCGAACCATTGTCCAGAATCACGATATGCGCCACGCCAAGGGCCTGATGATGCCGGATGAAATCGGCCACCCAATAGGCTGCGTTCTTCATCATGGAAACGACAGCGCATTCATTGATCTGTAGCTGCACCCGTGCGGGGCCATGCAGCACCTGAGTCAGGCTCTGCACCATCCGCGCCTCTTGTCTGCGCCGCATCTTGTGCCGGGTTGCCCCCAGAAGACCGCGCAGACCCATCGCTTAGCCCGCCTGCCGCCCGATCGAGGCAATGCCCAGCACGTCCAGCACCTTGGCCTCGATGTCCTCGGCATTCAGCCCGGCGACGGCATACATGTCTTCCTGACTGGCCTGGTCGATGAAAATATCCGGCAGCACCATCGAGCGGAACTTCAGCCCGCCGTCGAACGCCCCGCTGTCGGCCAGGAATTGCGCGACATGGCTGCCAAAGCCGCCCACGGCACCCTCTTCGATGGTGATCAGAGCCTCGTGATCGGCGGCCAGCTGCGCGATCAGCGCCTCATCCAGCGGCTTGGCGAAACGTGCGTCGGCAATCGTGGGGGTGATGCCGCGCGCGGTCAGGGCCTCGGCGGCTTTCATCACCTCGGACAGGCGCGTCCCAAAAGACACAATCGCCACACGGCTGCCGGTTTGGATCACCCGGCCCTTACCGATTTCCAACACTTGGGGCACCTCGGGCATGTCCACGCCCACGCCCTCGCCGCGCGGATAGCGGAAGGCAATCGGGCCGTCATCATGCGCGGCGGCAGTGGCAACCATATGCGCCAGCTCGGCCTCATCCGCGGCGGCCATCACCACCATCCCCGGCAGGTTCGCCAGATAGGCAATGTCAAAGCTGCCCGCGTGGGTGGCCCCATCCGCCCCCACCAGACCGGCGCGATCAATGGCAAAACGCACGGGCAGGCGCTGAATCGCCACGTCATGCACCACCTGGTCATACCCGCGTTGCAGGAAAGTCGAATACATCGCGCAGAACGGTTTCAGCCCGCCAGCGGCCAGGCCCGCGCTGAAGGTCACGCCGTGCTGCTCGGCAATGCCGACGTCGAAACAGCGGCTGGGGTATCTCTCGGCAAAGAGATTCAGCCCGGTCCCGTCGGGCATCGCGGCAGTGACAGCGCAGATTTTATCGTCCTTGGCGGCCAGGCTCAGCAACGTGTCGGCAAACACATTGGTATAAGAGGGCGCATTGCTGGGCGCTTTTTTCTGCTGGCCGGTCAAGACGTCGAACTTGGCGGTCGCATGGCCCCTGTCTCGGGCCCGTTCGGCGGGGGCATAACCCTTACCCTTCTTGGTGATCGCATGGATCAGAATGGGCCCCGTCGCCCGCGCCTTGACCGTGCGCAGCACCGGCAGCAGCTGATCCAGATCGTGGCCGTCAATCGGCCCGATATAGCTGAACCCCAGCTCTTCGAACAAAGTGCCGCCGACAGTCATGCCCTTCAGCATTTCCTTGGCGCGTTTTGCCCCCTCACGGAAGGGTTCGGGCAACAGGCTGACGGCCCCCTTGGCGGCGGCCTTGAATTCCTGGAACGGCTCGCCCGCATAAAGACGGCTAAGATAACTGGACAGCGCCCCCACCGGCGGGGCAATCGACATTTCATTATCGTTCAGAATGACGATCATCCGCTTTTTCAGATGGCCGGCGTTGTTCATTGCCTCAAACGCCATGCCCGCGCTCATCGAGCCATCGCCGATCACGGCAATCGCATCGCCCAGCCCGCCTTCGGCACTGCCGCCCAGATCACGGGCCACGGCAAAGCCCAAAGCGGCGGAAATCGAGGTCGAGCTATGCGCCGCACCGAAAGGATCAAAGGGGCTTTCGGATCGTTTGGTAAAACCGGACAGCCCGTCCTTTTGGCGCAAGGTGCGGATACGATCACGCCGCCCGGTCAGGATTTTATGCGGATAGCATTGGTGGCTGACATCCCAGATCAGTTTATCCTTGGGCGTGTCGAATACGGCGTGCAGGGCGACCGTCAGCTCCACCACACCCAGACCCGCGCCCAGATGCCCGCCCGTCACGGATACCGCACTGACGGTTTCGTCGCGCAATTCCTGCGCAAGCTTATGCAGTTGCGCATCGGTGAATTGCTTCAGATCCGCAGGCAGGCTTACCTGATCCAGCAATGGCGTCTTCGGTCGGTCCGACATGGCCCCTCCGGGCTGGCTGTTAGCTTGCACGCGAGATAACGAACCGGGCCGCATCCCGCAAGGTTTCTGCCTCGTTCGCATAAGGATCTAGCGCATCGCAGGCCCGTGTCACCAGATCATGCGCGCGGTCTTTTGCCGCCTGAAGGCCCAGCAGCGAGACAAAAGTCGCCTTGCCCGCATCCGCGTCCTTGCCCACGGCCTTGCCGACGGTTTCGGCGTCGCCCTCAATATCCAGAACGTCATCCCAGATCTGAAAGGCCAGCCCCAGGCATTCGGCATAGGTGGCCAGCGGGCCACACTCCGCGCCCGCCATCACCGGGCCCGCCGTCGCGGCCCATTCGATCAAGGCGCCGGTTTTGCCCGCCTGCAACCGCGTGATTTCCTGCAAAGTCAAAGCCTGCGCAGCCGTTTCAGCCGCAATATCCATTTCCTGACCGCCAACCATCCCGGCAATCCCGGCGCGCGCGGCAAAGCCCTGGATCAATTCCAGTTTACGGCCTGCATCACACTCGGCCCGGCACAGCATTTCAAACGCCAGAGATTGCAGCGCATCCCCCGCCAGAACGGCCGTGACCTCGTTCCATTTGCGATGGACCGTCGGCTGGCCGCGGCGCAGATCGTCATCATCCATGCAGGGCATATCATCGTGGACCAGCGAATAGGCGTGCATGGCCTCGATCGCGGCGGCGGCGGGCAGGGCAGCCTGCGCATCGACGCCATGCAAACGCGCGCTTTCCAGCACCAGGAACCCACGCAGCCCCTTGCCGCCCCGGCACGCATACAGCATCGCCTGCGCCACCGGGCTGTCCTGACCGTTCAGCGTCTGCGCAATATAGCCTTCGGCCTGCGCGCGCGCATCGGCCAGAGCCGTCGCCAATACCACCGTCATTGTGAAATCACAGCCCCTCGGCCGGTTTCAGACCTGTCGCGTTCCCATCCGCATCCTGAGTAATCACAGCGACCTTTTCCTCGGCCTCGCGCAGCTTGGTCTCGCAGCGTTTTTTCAGATCGGCCCCACGGGTGTAGAGCTCGATCGACTCTTCCAGCGTGGCTTCTCCGCCCTCTAGCTTGTCAACGACAGCCGTTAGCTCGGCCATGGCCTCTTCGAAGGACATTTCAGATACGGGGCGGGCGGTCATCGGACACTCCTTAGCGGTTTCGCAGGCACCATAGCGGCGCAGGCGGGCAGGTTCAATTCGGTTGACGCGCCGCGCCCCCTGCCGGATGCTGCCAGGGATGAGCATCGTGACAACCAACAACGCCAAGGCCTTTCCTCAAGAGGCCGCCGCCGCCAGCCTGCTGGTTGAACAAGCCGCAAGCGCCGCCGGATTGCAGGCCCAGATCACGCAGCTGTTTCGCTTTGTCCCCGACAACCGGATCATTTTGCGCGGCACGTTGGCGCAGCAGGACGCCGTGTTCCGGATGCCTTTGTCTGCCGCCAGCCGCAAACAGATCACCCGTGAATGGGCCGAGCTGAACCGGACGCATCCCTATATGTCCCGCGGGCCCTGTCAGGTGGCCTGTCCGCTGCATTTCGATGAGGTCTCGGGCCTGATGGTGATCAGTCATATCCCCGGCACTCCGCTGATGAAACATCTGTGGACGCTTAACCCAGAGGACCGCGCCCCGGTGTATGCCCATGCAGGCGATTGGCTGGCCGCCTACACCCAACCCAGCCAGAGCACCCGCCAGGCCAATGTGCGCCACTGGCTGATCCGGGCGCGCGATGCGGCAGCCAAACAGCCTCATCCTGCCCTGGCCGAGGTCGAAACCCGCGTGTTCCGCAAAATGCGGCACCTGTCCAGGCAGATCGGCGGGCACGATTGGCGCGTGTCCATCCCGCACGGGGATTTTCACCCCAATAACCTGATCCTGAACGGCCAGATTCTGACAGGCATCGACACCGGCGGCTCTTCGGTCGCGCCGATCTACAAGGATATGGCCCGATCCCTGACACATATGGCACGGCGCGGGCTGTTCTTTGGCCAGGCGCGGAAATTCGGAGTGGACGCGCTGGCTTTTGACGCGCTGGCCAAGGCAATGCAGCTGACCGCGCCGGAACAAGAGCTATATCTGCCCTATCTGATCTGCTTTGAAACCCTGTTCCGGGTCGAGCACCCGCAGATGCCGCAGCACCGTGTCGAACACGGCAGGGAAATGGCGAAATCGCTGCTCCGAGACCTGCGGCAGATCACCTAACCGTCCATCAGCGCAGCCACATGGGCGGCCACGCACATGCCCAATGCGTGCAGATCATAGCCGCCTTCCAGCACGGAAACCACGCGCCCCTTTGCGTATTGTTTCAGTTGACGGGTCAGCCAGACGAAATCCTCGACCTCCCAGTTCAATTGCGCCAGAGGATCGGCACGATGCGCATCGAACCCGGCCGAGATCAGCAGCAGTTCGGGCGCAAACGCGTCCAGCATCGGGAAAACGCGGCGCTCATAGGTTTCACGCATCTGGGCCCCGCCGGATTCGGGCAGCAGGGGCAGATTAACGATCTGATCGTGCGCGCCGCGTTCGCCTTCGGTGCCGGTGCCGGGCCACAGCGGCGATTGATGCGAGGAAAAGAACAGCGCCTGCGGCTCGTCCCACAGCAAATCCTGCGTGCCATTGCCATGATGCACGTCGAAATCCACCACAGCAACGCGTGCCACCCCCCGCGCCAGCGCATGTTTGGCCGCAATCGCCACATTCCCGAACAGGCAAAATCCCATCTGACGGGCGGTTTCTGCATGGTGGCCCGGCGGGCGACAGGCGACAAAGGCGTTATCCGCCCGCCCATCCAACACCGTATCGACAGCGGCAACAGCGGCTCCGACCGCCCGGCGCGCCGCCTGAACCGACCCGGCCGACATGAACGTGTCTTCGTCCAGCGCAACCGAGCCGGCCTGCGGCTCGGCCTTCAGGATCTTTTGCAGATAGGTTTCAGGGTGACATAGCAGGATCTGCGCATCCGTTCCCAAAGGCGCTTCGTGACGGTCCAGGGCCATTCCCTTCAGCGCCGTGGTCACGGCATCCAGGCGTGCCACCTGTTCGGGATGCCCCGCAGGGGTGACATGCCCCCAACACGCCGTATGAGAATAAAACGCGGTCGTCATCTCTGACCCTCCTTCGTAAGGCCCAAAGGATCATCCCCCATCGCGCCCGCCGGATCAATCGCCCCCCCGCCGGCTGAACGGTCAGTCCGGGGCCAGCATGTACCCGGCCCCGCGGACCGTCTGCAAATACCGAGGCTGCTTGGGGTCTGCCTCGATTTTCCGGCGCAGACGTGTGATCTGTACATCCACCGCGCGTTCCTGCGCCTGCCCCCGATCGCGGCCCAGATCCTCGACCAGTTTGGCGCGGGAAATCGGCTCGTTCGGGCGGGCCGAGAAAATCTTCATCAGCTGGCTTTCGGTGGCGGTCAGGCGGATCATGTCTTCGTCCTGCCACAGCTCGCCCCGGTCCACGTCATAGCGGATCAGGCCCAGCGTCAGCACCTTGGGGGCCGTGTCGGCGGGGGCGGCCTCGGGCATCCGGCGCAGAATGGCGTTGATCCGCAGAAGCAGCTCCTTGGGCTCAAAGGGCTTGGCCAGATAATCGTCTGCCCCGGCCTCCAGCCCGGCAATCCGATCCTCGGTTTCGCCCTTGGCGGTCAGCAGCAGGATCGGGGTAGAAATGTCCGCGCGCAGGGCCCGTGTAAGGCTGATCCCGTCCTCGCCCGGCATCATCACATCCATCACGATCAGGTCGAACTCCAACCCCGACAAAAGCCGCCGCGCATGAACCGCATCCCGCGCCGCAGACACCAGAAACCCGTTACGCATCAGGTATTTCTGCAACAGCCCGCGAATGCGTTCGTCATCGTCAACGATCAGCAGATGAGGATCGACGTCATTCATGCGCCATTCTCGCGCAGGGCGTGGTATTTGCGCCGCATTTCAGGGTCCATCATTGCCTCCAACACCTGGCGGAATCCGGCCACCGCCTGCGGCCCCGCCGCACGATAGGCCGTCCGCATCCGGGCCCGCTGCGCATCGGACAGTTTGCGCTCCAGCGCCGCGCCCTCTTCGGTCAGGAACAGGTGCCGTTCGCGTTTATCGGCAACGCCGACCCGGCTTTCGACAAGACCATCTTCGATCAGGGTGCGCAACACACGATTCAGCGATTGCTTGGTCACCCCCAGCAGGATCAGCAGATTGTTAACGGTCGTTCCCGGTGCGCGATTGATGAAATGGATTGCCCGGTGATGCGCGCGCCCATAGGCCATGCCCGCCAGAATACGATCCGGATCTTCGGTAAACCCCCGATAAGCAAAGAACATTGCCTCGATTCCCTGGCGCAGTTGTTCGTCTGTCAGGAACAGAAGGTTCTCGCCGGTGGTTACTTCTGACATCGCCATCCCCTGTGAAAACTGTTAACAAAATGCCCGCGCAAGAGGCAGCTTAAGTCAGTCTTGTTGACATTCCAAGAGCGAACTGATACCGAATCGCAGCTTTCGCGCAAGAAACTGTCCGATACGGACCGAAATTGCGCAACTTTCGAAAATCGAACGAGGGTAAGGGGAACAGCAATGGCCGGGTATGATGACCGCGATGGTAAAATCTGGATGGATGGTAAAATGGTGGACTGGCGCGACGCCAATGTCCACATTCTGACCCATGCCCTGCACTATGCCTCCTCTGTTTTCGAAGGCGAGCGCTGCTATGACGGGAAAATCTTCCTGTCGCGCAAACATTCCGAACGCCTGCTGCGCTCGGGTGAAATGATGGACATGCCCATCCCCTACACCGTGGATGAAATCGAGGCCGCCAAACAAGCCGTTCTGGACGCCAACAACCTGACCGACGCCTATGTGCGCGTCGTCGCCTGGCGCGGCGCAGGCGAAGACATGGGCGTATCCGCCGCCCGGAACCCGGTGCGCATGGCCGTCACCGCCTGGGAATGGGGCAGCTATTATGGCGATGCGAAATACCAGGGTGCGAAACTGGACGTGGCCAAATGGAAACGCCCCTCGCCCGAAACCATCCCGACCTCGGCCAAGGCAGCGGGTCTCTATATGATCTGCACCATGTCCAAACACGCGGCCGAGGCCAAAGGCTGCTCGGACGCGCTGTTCATGGATTACCGTGGCTACGTGGCCGAGGCGACCGGCGCCAATATCTTCTTCGTCAAGGACGGCGAGGTCCACACCCCCCTGCCCGACGCCATCCTGAACGGCCTGACCCGCCAAACCGTGATCGGCATGTTGAAGGACCGCGGCATCACCGTGCACGAACGCCACATCCTCCCCGAGGAACTGGACGATATGGAACAATGCTGGCTGACCGGCTCGGCCGCCGAGGTCACCCCCGTGGGTCAGATCGGCGATTGGACATTCGAAGTGGGCGATCTGTGCCGCGAAATTTCCGAAGCATATGAGGCGCTGGTCCGCGCCTGATCTCTGACCGATAAAATGGAAACGCCGGCCCTTAGCGCCGGCGTTTTTACTTTAGAAATCCACCCCACGCTGCGCCTTGATACCGGCGGCGTAAGGGTGCTTGATCTCAGTCATTTCCGTCACCAAATCGGCATAATCACACAGCAGTTCCGGCGCATCGCGGCCCGTCAGAATCACGCTGGTCCGGTCAGACCGGCGCTTAAGCCCCTCCAGCACCTGTTCAGCAGACAGATAATCATACCGCAGAGCAATGTTGATCTCGTCCAACACGATCAGATCGTAATCGCCGCTTTCCATCATCTCGCAGGCACGATTGAACGCCGCCGTGGCCGCTGCAATATCGCGGTCCTTGTCCTGCGTATCCCAGGTAAATCCCTCACCCATCGTGTGCCAGTCAACACCGCCCAGACGATCAAAGAACTGGCGCTCTCCGGTGATCCATTTGCCCTTGATGAACTGCACAACGCCCACAGTTTTCCGCCAGCCCAGCGCACGGACGATCACACCGAAAGCAGACGAGGATTTGCCCTTGCCGTTGCCCGTATGGATCAGAATCAGCCCGCGATCAGGGTCGGTTGCCTCGGCCACCTTGTCCTGATGCGCCTTTTGCATCTTTTGCATTTTTGCCTTGTGATCGTCGCTCATATCCGCCTCCTGTTCGCCCCTTCCCATATAGAAAAAGCCGGGAAATTCCACCCCCGGCTCTTTCATCTTGCTGTAAATACTCAAAAATCAGCCAGGGCTCATCCCGCGCAGACGCTCCGAGCGGCGCCGCAGCAGTTCCACCGTGGTCAGCAGCGCAATTGAGATCAGCACCAAAATCGTCGCCACCGACAGGATCGCCGGGCTGATCTGCTCACGAATCCCGTTCCACATCTGACGCGGGATCGTCTGTTCATCCAGGCCACCGACGAACAGCACCACCACCACCTCGTCAAACGAGGTGACAAAGGCAAACAGCGCGCCGGAAATCACGCCGGGCAGGATCAGCGGCATCTGTACCCGGCGGAAGGTGCTGATCGGGTCCGCGCCCATATTGGCCGCCGCGCGGGTCAGCGAATGGTCAAACCCCACCAGAGTCGCCGTCACGGTGATAATCACAAACGGAATGCCCAAAGTCGCATGAGCCAGGATCACGCCCAGATAGGGAATGCCCCAATTCTGGATCGCAATCTCAGAGTAGAAAAAGAACAGCCCCGTAGCCACGATGATGATCGGCACGATCATGGGCGAAATCAGGATCGCCATGATTACCCGGCGAAAGGGCATCTCGGGGCGGGACAGACCCAGCGCCGCCACAGTGCCCAGCCCGGTGGCCAGAATGGTGGAAAAGAAACCGATGATGATCGAGTTCTTCGCCGCATTGATCCAGGCCGCATTCGACCAGGCATCGGCCCACCAGCTGAAATCGCGCGGGGCCTCGGGGGCCAGCATCCCAAAGGTCAGCAGCAGGTCATACCAACGGGTGGAATAGCCGGTTGGGTCCAGTCTCAGCATTTTCTCGGTGAAGGTGAAATAGGGCTCAGAGTTGAAACTGAGCGGTATAACCACCAGAATCGGCGCGATCAGGAACAGAAAGATCAACGCGCAGATCACCAGATAGGTGTAGTGCCAGGCTTTTTCCAGCGGATCGGCGTAGGACGGAAGTGCCATGTCTGTCTCTCCTCTTAGCCCAGTTTCAGATTGTCGATGCCGATCAGGCGGTCATACAGCCAGTACAGGATCATCACCCCGCCCAGCAGCATCGCAGCCAGCGCCGCAGCCAGGGACCAGTTCAGCGATTTCTGCATGTGGAACGCGATCAGGTTGGAAATCAGCTGACCATCGGCCCCCCCCACCAGCGCGGGCGTGATGTAATAGCCAACCGCCAGAATGAACACCAGCAGCGCGCCAGCCCCAATGCCCGGCACCGTTTGCGGGAAATAGATCCGGCGGAACGCGGTCCAGCTGGTTGCACCCAAACTGCGGGCCGCACGCACATAGGACGGGTTGATCGGACGCATCACCGAATACAGAGGCAGCACCATAAAGGGCAGCAGGATATGCGTCATCGCAATCACCGTCCCCAGCTGGTTATACATCATCTGCAATCGGTTCTCATCCCCCAGCAGGCCAATCCCCACCAGCGCATCGTTGACCACGCCTTGGGATTGCAGCAGCACCATCCAACTGGTCGTACGCACCAGCAATGACGTCCAGAAAGGCAGCAGCACCAGGATCATCAGCAGGTTCGAGTGGCGCAGCGGCAGTGTCGCCAGCAAATGCGCAATCGGATAGGCCAGCACAAAAGTCAGAAAGGTAATCAACAGCGACAGGAACAGCGTCCGCTGGAACAGCTTTACATAGACCTGCCGGTTTTCATTCACCATGACGATATTGCCATCCGCATCCTTGGTACGGTCGGCGGCAGCCAGGTAGAAGTTGAACGTATAGGACGAGGACGCATCGCGCATCACACGCCACAGGGCGGGATCGCCCCAATCCTCATCCAGATCCAGGATCGCGGCCTTATACGGAGGCTCCAGTTTTTTGGCTTTTCTTGCGGCCTTGGTGAACATCGAGCGCGAGCCCGACAGTTCATAGTTGATCCGGGTGCCGGCCTGACCGGCAGCGCGCAGATCCTTCAGCACCAGCAGATCAGCGGCCAGCGCAGCATAGGCGGCCTCGTCCGGTTCAGTGCCCAGCGGGTTGTCATTAAACCACGCTTTCAAATTCGCCATAATCGGGGTGCGAACGCCAGTGCCGATTTCCTCGTGGATCGTGAAACCTTCGTTATGCACGGATCTCTTCAGCATCTGGCCAATTGGCATCACGAACGTGATCAGAATAAAGGCTAAAAGCGGCAGCACCAGAAAGAATGCGCGCCGTCTGGCATGGGACTGTGCCCTGGCCAAAGCCTGCTTCAGCGGCTTGCCATCAGCCGTTGTCAGCATCTCTCCGTTCGCACTTGCGTCGGTCATGTGGATGTCACCTTTCCCCGTGGTAGGCCGGGCCTTGGTGGCCCGTACCCGAAAGTGTCAGGATCGCCCCCAGGTCAGGGGCGACCCAAAGGCCGGATCAGTTGGCCAGCCAGGCGTTGAAACGCTCGTTCAGCTCGGCGTCTTTATCGACCCAGAACTCAAAGTTGTTAACCAGAGCGTTGGTCAGGTTGGCCGCAGCGGTCGGCATATGCGGGCCCATTTCGGTCACGCCATCCGAGTATTTACCCACCAGAGCACCCGACGATTTACGCGCAGGACCGTAGGAAATCCACGAAGCCTGATCGGCCAGGCGCTGGGTATCGGTTGCGAAGGCGATGAACTCCATCGCGGCGTCCTTGTTGGGGGCGCCTTTGGGCACGACGAACAGGTCAAAGTCCATGATCTGACCGTCCCAGACGACTTCCAGCGGCTGGTTTTCGGCAACCGCAGCGTTGAAGATACGGCCGTTATAGGCGGTCGACATCACGACCTCGCCATCTGCCAGCAGCTGCGGCGGCTGAGCGCCGGCTTCCCACCAGACGATGTCTGCCTTGATGCTGTCCAGCTTGGCAAAGGCGCGATCCACACCGGCATCGGTGTCCAGCAGGTCATAGACTTCGCCCGCAGGAACGCCATCCGCCATCAGAGCCATTTCCAGGGTCGCTTTGGCCGATTTCCGCAGGCCGCGTTTGCCGGGGATTTTTGCGGTGTCAAAGAAGTCGGCGATGGTGGCGGGCGCCATCGAGACGTTGTCTTTGTTATAGGCAAAAACGGTTGACCAAACGATGTTCGCAACCGCGCAATCCTGAATCGCGCCGTCGATGAAATCGTCAGCAGCCGGGGTGCCATCGGGGGCTGCGGGCAGCATCGAGGCGTCGATTTCTTCCAGCAGGCCTTCGTCACACAGACGCACAGCATCCGAGAATTCCACGTCAGCCACGTCGATCGAGACATTCCCGGCCTCAACCTGCGCCTTGATCGGGGTCGCGGGGTTGTCCGCGTCGATCGAGTTGATCTTCACGCCGGTCTTGGCGGTGAAGGGCTTGTGATAGGCCTCGACCTGCGACTTGGTGTAGGCGCCACCCCAGGACATTACCGTCACTTCGCCAGCCTGAGCGGCAAACGCTGCGGTGGTCAGCGCCGAAGCCAGAAGAGCAGTCTTGAGTTTCATTGTCATAACTCCCATTGGTGCCCGTAATTTGATGATGACAGAGAGAGTGAAACGGGCAAAGTCACCTCTCCTTGAACGACACAGGCCCAGCCTCTGACCGGGCCTGCGGATTCTATCAGGCGTCCAGGGCGTGGCAGTCCTGAGGCAGCCAGCCGATTTCCAGCTGTTGCCCCGGAACCAGACGATCCTGGTCAGGTGCGTTCCGGGTTTTCACAACGAATTCTTCGTTTCCGGCCACGCGCAGACGGGTGCGGAAAATGTCACCCATATAGATGAACTCCAGCACCTCGGCCTTTAGCGTATGAGCGCCCTCTTGCAGGCGGTCCTTGTTGAATTCGACACGTTCGGGGCGGATCGAGACGCGGGTCTTCTCGCCCGGTTTCGAAACATTGACCGGCTTGGCGTCAATCAGCTCGCCATCTTCCAGGCGGACAACGCATAGATCGGGGCCTTTTATTTCGACCACCTCACCCAGCAACGTGTTGTTTTCACCGATAAATTGGGCAACAAAGCTGTTTTGCGGGGCTTCATACAGCTGATCCGGCGGGGCCAGCTGCTGAATGCGGCCATCATCGAAAACGGCCACGCGGTCAGACATGGTAAGAGCCTCGGTCTGGTCGTGGGTCACGTAAACGGTGGTGATCCCCAGCTCATGCGCCAGACGGGTGATTTCAAACTGCATGTGCTCGCGCAGCTGTTTATCCAGCGCGCCCAGCGGTTCGTCCATCAGAACCAGCTCGGGCTCAAACACCAGCGCGCGGGCCAGGGCGATCCGCTGCTGCTGCCCCCCGGACAGCTGCGCCGGACGACGATTGCCGAAATCGCCCATCTGCACCATGTCCAAGGCCCGTTTGATCTTGGTCTCGCGCACGGATTTATCCATGCCGCGCACTTCCAGCGGGAAGGACAGGTTTTCAGCCACGGTCATGTGGGGGAACAGCGCGTAATTCTGGAACACCATGCCGATGCCACGCTTATGCGGCGGAATGTTGTTGATCGGACGACCGTCCAACAAGATTTCGCCGTGTGTGGCGGTCTCAAACCCGGCAAGCATCATCAGGCACGTGGTTTTCCCCGACCCAGACGGCCCCAGCATCGTAAGGAATTCGCCCTTCGGCATACTGAGGTTCAGATCTTTGACGACAAGCGTCTCACCGTCATAGCTCTTTTGCACTCGGTCGAACTGGACGAATGCATCCTTGGTTTGTTGTTCAGCCAAGATATGGCTCCCCGTTTTTTTTGTAACTCGCAGTTAAACTGCTTTATTTAAGGTAAACTAAAACGCGGGTTGGATCGGGTTGCAACCGGATAGCGGCACTTTTGGGCCAAATTCGACATTCTCACGATTTTTGAATGTTCCCCCAGACCTTATTGCCATTATATTAAACACTACCCTGATCCTTTGATTTCTATGCAAAATTTTTTGCTTAGTTCACATGCAAACTTCGGATATTTTAATATTTTTGAATTCTGAAAAAATTCTTACCGCCTAAATTTGAGGCGCATTCAAAGGGCGACCTAAGGGGAGGCGCGCGCGCCAAAGATGTATCGCCTATGCAAAAATCCCCCATTTAGAGATTCTGTTGAAAGGAATCAGTTCGCCGGCAACACCCCCAGACGGCGCTCGGTCAGCGAGGACACAAAGATGCTACCGTCAGCGGCGGTGATGGCGCCGGTTGTCAGTGCGTAGCTTCCGGCGGGGTCTTGCAATGTTTCAAGAACCCGCCCTTCGGCATCCATGCGCAACACGAACCCATAGCGTTTCGGCGCGGGCCTCATCGTTTCCGGCAGCCTGAGGATCGCCTGCCTTAACCGTGGCCGCGCAGACAGCCGATCGACAATCGGATTTCGGGGACTGACCAGCCCCAGCCAGAAGCTTCCGTCCGGGGCGGCATTTAGATTATCCGGAAATCCGGGCAGATTCCGCAGCACCTGACGCCCCGTCCCATCCGGCGCGTATCGCCAAACCGAGTAAGTCCCGGTTTCAGCCACGTAGACATCCCCGTTTGCGCCAATGGAAATCCCGTTCGGAAAGGTCAGCCCATTGGTGAACAAGGTGGCTTTACCCGTCTGCGGGTCGTATTTCAGAACCCGCCCATTACTGGAATGTTCGATCAGGTCCAGAATCGAGGCAGGCAGCGTACCCCCATGCGCCTTAGCACCAAAACGGGTCGAGGCATCGGTGAAGAAGATCGTACCATCCGCCGCAATATCCACATCATTGGCATAACGGATCGGCACCCCATCCGCGCTGTCCGCCAGCAAGCTGACTTGGCCCTGCGGGTCGATCGCCAGCAAACCCAGATAGGCATCGGCAACATACAGCACCCCATCCGGTCCGAACTCGATCCCCAGCGGGCGGCCCTTTGTGGTTGCAAAAACCTCGGTCTGACCACCGTTCTGAGCGCAGCGCAGGATTTCCCCGTCATGAACCGCGATATAAAGCATTCCGTCAGGGCCAATCGCGATATCTTCGGGGCCGGAACGCCCTGCAATGTCCAGAAATGTCAGCTGTTTCAGCCGTTCATTGGGTTCGAACGCCCCGGAATATCCAGGGTTTTTCGGAGCGTTCCAAGGTTTGGGATCGACCGGGACAGGCCAGAAAACCAGATAGGCAACACATACAACAGCTACAATTGCCCACAGCCCCAGAAACGATTTCATTGCCTGCTCCTTTGTCTTGGGAAGCAGGAATTGCGTGCTTAGGGTGCTGCCTCCCACAATCCCTCATCTTTAACGCGAGCCAACCCTTCGTCAAGCGACTTCACCGCGCGGTCGATCAGCGTGTCCACTTCCTCGCGCGAAATCACCAGGGGCGGGCTGATGATCATCCGATCCCCGACGTGACGCATGATCAGGTTGTTGGCAAAGCACCGTTCGCGGCAGATATATCCCACAGTCCCGGCCTCGGCGGCAAAGGCCGCGCGGCTTTCCTTATGCGGGGTCAGCGCGATCGAGCCCATCATCCCGACAATCTTGGCCTCGCCCACCATAGGGTGATCGGCCAGGGCTTCCCATTTTTCTTTCAGATAGGGGGCGATGTCATCGCGGACGTAATCCACGATTTTCTCTTCCTGCATGATATTCAGGTTTTCCAGCGCCACGGCGGCCGCCACCGGATGGGCGTTGTAGGTATAGCCGTGATTGAATTCGCACGCGCCAATGACAGCGGCAATTTCATCGCTGACGATCGAGCCACCAATCGGCTGATAGCCCGAGGACAGGCCCTTGGCGATGGTCATGATGTCCGGAGTCCAGCCCACGGTTTCGCTGCCAAACCAATTGCCGGTCCGACCGAAGCCACAGATCACCTCGTCCGCGATCAGCAGAATATCGTACTGGTCGCAAATGCGCTTGATTTCGGGCCAGTAGGTTTCGGGCGGCACGATCACACCGCCAGCCCCCTGCACGGGTTCGGCGATAAAGGCGGCAACATTGTCTTCGCCCAGCTCATGGATGGCTTGCTCCAGCTGGCGAGCACGTTCCAGGCCAAATTCCGCAGGGGACATGTCTGCGCCTTCGGCCCACCAGTTAGGCTGATCAATGTGGTGGATGTCGGGGATCGGCAGCCCGCCCTGCGCGTGCATTCCGCTCATCCCGCCCAGGGAACCGGCCGCAACCGTCGAGCCGTGATAGGCATTTTTCCGGCTGATGACGATCCGCTTCGAGGGCTTGCCCTTCTGCGCCCAATAGGTCCGCACCATACGCAAATTCGTGTCATTTGCCTCGGACCCCGAGCCCGCATAGAACACATGGTTCAGATCGCCCGGCGCGATTTCGGCCAGTTTCTGGCTCAGCGCGATCGCGGGCACGTGTGTCGTCATGAAGAACGTGTTGTAATAGGGCAGTTCAGCCATCTGGCGCGCGGCGACATCGGCCAGGCGCTGGCGGCCATAGCCGATGTTTACACACCACAGCCCGGCCATCCCGTCGATGATCTGGTTGCCCTCACTGTCGTGCACCCAGACCCCATCGGCCCGCGTGATGATACGCGCGCCTTTTGCGGCCAGCTCATCCTGGGTCGTGAACGGGTGCATATGATGCGCCGCATCCAGTTTTTGCAATTCTTCGGTGGGCATATGATTGCTGATGATGGTCATCCCAGGCCTCGTCGTTCGAAATGGCGAATCACGGCCAGACTGTGAACTGGCCGCGTTCATTCACAATATGATCAAATTTTTGCGTGTCAATCGAATCAGTTTAATTCGGTCTGCGGCTGCAACATGTCCCGCACTTGCTCCATTCCTTGCAGCATGTCTTCGCGACAGGCACGCGCTGCGGCCTCTGCGTCTCCGGTCCGCATGGCCCCCAGCAGATCCTTGTGACGATCCGGCAAATTCTGGGTCCCCAGCCGCCCGCACACCACCCTCAGAGAGGGGCCGAAGCGCAGCCAGAGTCCCTCGGCCATGGTGGCCAGAATCGGGGCATCGGCCAGTTCGTAAATCTTGGCGTGGAACCGATAGTTATACTCCAGATAACCGCGCAGATCACCGCGTGCGATTGCGGCATCCAGGGCCGCGTCCAGCTCGGTCAGAACCGACAGATCCTCGGGCGTTGCACGCTCGGTTGCGCGCAGGCCCATATGGGACTCAAGCCATTGCCTTGCATATATAATTTCCGATATATTCTCGGCCGTCAGAGGCGGCACGATGACCCGGCGATTGCCCTGGAATTTCAGCGCACCCTCGGCCGTCAGCCGCCGGATCGCCTCGCGCACCGGCGTCATCCCGGCCTCCAGGCTTCCGGTCAGCCCCTGAATGGTAACGGGTTGCCCCGGCGCAATCTCTCCGAAGAGAATCTGTTCACGCAATTTACGATAGATCACCTCATGCGCAGGAAGCCGCGCTTTGCCGGTTTCTTTAGTGGCGGTTTTTTGGGCGTCCCCATCCATGCTGCCTTTTTTCTCCGCATTGGCTTTCATCCATTTGTTGCGAGTTTAAATGACCCGTGGAAACATTACCATATTGCCTTGACGGGCATTTTTTGATCAAATTTGGATAGACCGGAGAAAAACCACCGGGAATCCAAGGGGAGAAAGAAAATGAAGAACTGCCTGCTATCCGTGACAGCCATCGCCGCCCTGTGCGCCGGCATGGCCAATGCCGAAGAAGTCCGCGTCTACAACTGGTCCGACTACATCGACGAAGGCCTGCTGACCAAATTCGAAGAAGAGACCGGCATCAAGCTGATCTACGACGTGTTCGACAGTAACGAAGTGCTGGAAACCAAGCTGCTGGCAGGGGGCTCGGGCTATGATGTCGTGGTTCCGACCGGCTCGTTCCTGCAACGCCAGATCCAGGCGGGCGTGTTCCAGAAACTGGACACCGCCAAGCTGTCCAACATCGGCAATCTGTGGGACACGATCCAGGAT
Organism: Youngimonas ophiurae (nom. illeg.); assembly: GCF_049803795.1. Taxonomy (NCBI): domain Bacteria; kingdom Pseudomonadati; phylum Pseudomonadota; class Alphaproteobacteria; order Rhodobacterales; family Roseobacteraceae; genus Thalassovita; species Youngimonas ophiurae (nom. illeg.). The sequence goes on along the minus strand of NZ_JBNAGJ010000004.1, from coordinate 31,308 downwards.
CGCACCGCGCGGTTCGACCCCGACAATGCTTACTCGATCAACTACATGTGGGGCACCACCGGGATCGGCGTGAATGTCGGCAAGGTCAAAGAGATACTGGGAGACGATGCGCCGATCGACTCGTTGTCTTTGGTGTTCGACCCGGTCAACATGGAAAAGCTCAGCGCCTGCGGCGTGCATTTCCTGGACGCCCCGGACGAGATGATCCCCGCCGCGCTGACCTATCTGGGTGAAGATCCCAACAGCCACGATAAGGACGCGTTCAGCAAGGTCGAAGCGCTGTTCGTCGGCGTGCGCCCCTATGTGCAGAAGTTCCACAGCTCGGAATATATCAACGCGCTGGCCAATGGTGATATCTGCGTGGCCGTCGGCTGGTCGGGTGACATCCTGCAAGCGCGTGACCGCGCGGACGAGGCCGACAATGGTGTCGAGATCGCCTATAACGCCCCGTCCGAAGGCGCCCTGATGTGGTTTGACCAGATGGCCGTTCCCGCCGACGCCCCCAACCCCGAAGCGGCGCATAAGTTCCTGAACTTCATTCTGGACGCAAACAACATGGCCGCAGCGTCGAACTATGTCTACTACGCCAACGGCAACAAGGCCTCGCAGGAATTCCTTGAGGAAGACGTGATTGGCGATCCGGCGATCTATCCCAGCGCCGAGGCCATGGCGAACACCTATATCAAAGGCCCCTACCCGCAGAAGGTTCAGCGCACCGTGACCCGCCTGTGGACCAAGATCAAATCGGGCACCTAAGAAACGCCTGTACCGGCCCGCGCTGTCATGGCGCGGGCCCTTTTTATGTGTAGAGACTGACATGACCGAAACCGTATTCGCCCCCTGGGAAGACCAAACCGAAACGCCTCTGATTCAGTTCAAAAGCGTGACCAAACGGTTTGGCGATTTCACCGCCATCGACAACCTGACCCAAGACATCTACGAGCGCGAATTTTTTGCGCTACTGGGGCCGTCGGGCTGCGGGAAAACCACCATGATGCGGATGCTGGCTGGCTTTGAAACCCCCACGACCGGGCAGATCATCATCGCCGGGCAGGACATGGCACAGGTACCGCCGAATGAACGCGCGGTGAACATGATGTTCCAGTCCTACGCATTGTTCCCGCATCTTTCGATCTGGGACAATATCGCCTTTGGGCTAAAGCGGCAGAAAATGCCAAAAGATCAGATCAACACGCGGGTCGAGGAAATGCTGCGCCTGACCCGCCTGTCCAAATTCGCCAAACGCAAGCCGCACCAGATCTCGGGCGGGCAGCGTCAGCGTGTGGCCCTGGCGCGATCGCTGGCGCGCGCGCCGAAACTGCTGCTGCTGGACGAACCCCTGGGCGCGCTGGACCGCAAACTGCGCGAAGAAACCCAGTTCGAGCTGATGGACATTCAGGAAAAAACCGGCACCACCTTTGTGATCGTCACCCACGACCAGGAAGAGGCCATGACCGTCGCCAGCCGCGTTGCCGTCATGGACGAGGGCCGCATCATGCAGGTCGCCACCCCCGCGAATATCTATGAAGAGCCGAACTCGGTCTATGTGGCTGATTTCATTGGGGACGTGAACATCATTCAAGGCACGGCCACGCCAACCGGCCCGGACGGGTATGACATCAAATGGCACGCCGATCAGCCCCCTATTCATGCCCAGACCAGCCGCACGCTTGTGGACGGGCAAACCGCCTTTGTCGCGATCCGGCCCGAGAAAATCAGCATTTCCGCCGAAAAGCCCGAAGGCGCCGTGAACGCCGTCAAAGGTAAGATCATCGACATCGGCTATCTGGGCAATATCTCGACCTATCACGTTGAAATTCCCGGCGGCCTGATGGTCAAGGCGCAGGCCACCAACACCCGCCGCCTGTCGCGCCGGGGCTTTACCTGGGAAGACGAGGTCTGGCTCAGCTGGACGCTGACCGCCGGCTCGGTACTGGAGCAATAACATGCGGCGCCTGTTTCTGATCTCTGTTCCGTATATATGGCTGTTGGCGCTGTTCCTGATCCCCTTTGTGATCGTGTTGAAAATCTCGCTGAGTGACGTCGCGCTGGCCATTCCGCCCTATACGCCCACACTGGATCTGGGCGGCGGCTGGGCCGCGATAAAGGACTTCTTCAGCCAGCTGGATTTCGAAAACTTCGTCTGGCTGACCGAGGATGACCTGTATTGGAAGGCCTATGTCTCCAGTCTGCAAATTGCCGTGGTCTCGACGCTGCTGACGCTGCTGGTGGGCTATCCGATTGCCTATGGCATGGCGATGGCCCCCGATGAATGGCGCCCCACGCTGATGATGCTGGTGATCCTGCCATTCTGGACCAGCTTTCTGATCCGCGTTTATTCGTGGATGGGCATCCTGTCAAAAGAGGGTTTCCTGAACCAGTTCCTGATGTGGACCGGCCTGATATCCGAGCCGCTGACCATCCTGAACACCAATACCGCCGTCTACATCGGCATCGTTTACACCTATCTGCCTTTCATGATCCTGCCGATCTATTCGGCGCTGGAAAAGCTGGACGGGTCGCTGCTGGAGGCCGCCGAGGATCTGGGCTGTTCGCGTCTGTCGGCGTTCTGGCTGGTGACGATCCAACTGTCCAAAAGCGGCATCATCGCGGGCTGTTTCCTGGTGTTCATCCCCACGATTGGCGAGTTTGTCATCCCCTCGCTTTTGGGTGGGTCCGGCACGCTGATGGTGGGCAAGGTTCTGTGGGAAGAGTTCTCGGCCAACCGTGACTGGCCTGTCGCCAGCGCCGTGGCGGTCGTCTTGCTGCTGATCCTGATCATTCCGATCATCCTGTTCCAGCGGAACGAACAAAAAGAGCGGGAGAAGGGCTAATGAGACGTTTCACTTGGTTTAATGCCACCTCGCTGACGCTTGGCTTTGCATTTCTGTATCTGCCGATGGTCATTCTGGTGATCTACAGCTTCAACGCGTCGAAACTGGTCACTGTCTGGGCCGGATTCAGCACCAAATGGTATGGCGAGCTGCTGAACAACGATGCCTTCCTCGAAGCCGCCTGGGTCACGCTGCAAGTAGCCGTTGTCAGCTCGACCATCGCGACGGCCCTGGGAACGATGGCCGCCTATGTGCTGGTCCGCGCGGGGCGGTTCCATGGGCGCACGCTGTTTTCCGGCATGATCTATGCCCCGCTGGTGATGCCCGAGGTAATCACCGGCCTGTCCTTGCTGCTGCTGTTCATCGGGATTGGCCTGGACCGCGGCATCGTCACCATTATTCTGGCGCATACGACTTTCTCGATGTGCTATGTGTCGGTGGTGGTGTCCTCGCGGCTGGTCAGTTTCGATAAATCCCTGGAAGAGGCCGCGCTGGATCTGGGCTGCACACAGTTCGAATCCTTCCGCCTGGTGACGCTGCCGATCATTGCGCCGGCGGTGATTTCGGGGTGGCTGCTGGCCTTTACCCTGTCGCTGGACGATCTGGTGATCGCGTCCTTTACCTCGGGGCCGTCGGCCACCACCCTGCCGATCAAGATCTGGTCCGCCGTGCGCCTGGGCGTCTCGCCCGAGATTAACGCTCTCTCGACCATCATGATCGGGATCGTTGCGGTGGGGGTCATCACGGCCTCGCTGGTAACGAAACGCGCGGCGGTGCAACGCCAGCAAGAAGAGCGCGCAGCAGGCTGACCATGGAACGCGTTCTGGACCAGTTCGCCTATGGGCCCGGCCCCCTTGCCGATTGCTATTGGGGGCCAACCAGCCTGCAAGGGCTGGACAAGCTTCAGGGCGATCAGCACGCAAAGATTGCCATTGTCGGCGCGGGGTTTACCGGCCTGTCCGCCGCGCTGCATCTGGCTGCTCAGGGCTGCGCGGTGACCGTTCTGGACGCGCAGACACCCGGATGGGGGGCCTCGGCCCGGAACGGAGGGTTTTGCTGTCTGGGTGGCACTGCGCTTGGCTCTCAGACCATTCGCAGGCGGCACGGGCCGGAAGGCCTGCACCATTGGCGCGCAACCGAGCTGGCCGCAATCCAGCTGGTCCGCAACCTGCTGACCACCCATGACATTGACGCCGAAACCCATTCCGAGGGCGAAACCATTTTGGCGCATTCCCGGCGGGCCATGGCGCATTTACGCAAGAATCAGGCTGAAATAGAGACTGATTATGGCTTTGCCACCACCCTGCATGAACGCGCAGACCTGCCCGGATTAGGGATGCGCGGGCCGTATCATGGTGCGCTGACCCTACCGCATGGATTCGGTCTGAACCCACGCAAATACGCCGACGGATTGGCCCACGCCGCGCGAAACGCGGGCGCGCGCATTCATGGGCACAGCCCCGTGCTGTCCGTCACCCGGCAGAATGGCAGCTATACGCTCGGTACAGCCGCCGGACGTCTGCGCGCGGATAAGGTGATCTTTGCCACGAACGGCTATTCCTCAGAGGATGTGCCGCCCTGGATGCGCAGCCGTTTCATGCCGCTGCAATCCAATGTCCTGGTCACTCGTCCGCTGACCGATACAGAAATCGCCGACGGCTGGAACAGCACCCAGATGGCCTATACCGAGTCGACTTTCCTGCATTATTTCCGCCTGATGCCGAACAAACGGTTCCTCTTTGGGATGCGCGGCGGCTATTTCACTGGCCAGCGCGCGTTTCAGTCGATGCGCGCACGCACCCGCCGCCAGTTCGAGCAGGCCTTTCCCTTCTGGCGCCACGTGGAAACGCCCTATGGCTGGAATGGCGTTCTGGCTTTTACTCCGAACCTGTCCCCTTACGTGGGCGCGATCCCCGAAATGCCCGGTGCTTTCACCGGGTTTGGCTATCACGGGAACGGGGTGGCGATGGGCACGCAGGCCGGCGCAATCCTGGCGCGGCTGACCTTGGAGCAGGAGGCCGGGCCGCACTATCCGGCCTTGATGCGCGATGTCCCCAAAGCCATGCCTTTGGGGCGGTATCGGCGGGCATTGATGGCACCGGGTTATGCGGCGGCCCGCCTGCTGGGCCACTAACCCTGCGGCGTGATCCCCGAGCGCGCCTTGGACCGTTTCAGCCCCAGATGCCCCTCGCGCAGGATGATCAGAACCCCGGCAGCAATCACAATCGCAGCGCCCAGCAGCATCTGCGTGGTGGGTGTTTCGGCAAAGATGAAATAGCCGATCAATAGCGCGAACACCATCGAGGCATAATCGAACGGTGCCACCACCGAGGCCCCCGCAAACCGATAGGCCGAAGTCAGGAAAATCTGCCCCATCCCGCCCAGCAGCCCGGCAACGATCAGCAACAGCGCCTCGCGCGGGGCGGGCAACACCCAGCCAAAAGGCAGCGTCAGCAGCGACAACAGGGTCGAAGTCAGCGAAAAATAGAACACAATGGCCGAGGTCTGCTCGGACTGGACAAGCTTGCGAATGTAGATCTGCGCCAATGCCGCACAGACCGCCCCCATCAGCGTCAGAACAGCGCCAACGGCCTGGGCCATCTGCACGGTTTCCTCGGACAGCAGGGTCAGGCGCGGGGCCAGGATGATCAACACTCCGCTCAGCCCCAGCGCAACCGAGGCCAGGCGGAATACGCCCACCGTTTCCCCCAGAAACATCGCCGCGAAAACCACCGTCAGCAGCGGCGCGGCATAGCCCAGCGCGGTTACCTCGGGCAGGGGCAACAGGCCAAGCCCGGCAAACATCATACCCATCGCCGCCGTCCCCACGAACCCGCGCCAGAAATGCGCCATGGGGGATTTCACCCTTAGGCCTGTCCGCAAATCCCCGCGGATCGTCAGCCACGCCAGGATCACCGGCACCGCGAAAAGCGAGCGAAAGAACACCGCCTGCCCGGCCGGCACATGATCCGACGTTGCCTTGATCAAAGAGGCCATGGAGATGAACATCAGCACTGAACAAAGCTTCAGCGCGATCCCGGTCAGCGGCTGCATTGGATTTCCCTTCGCATGTTAATCGAATGCTGCGCCGATCCGCAGCAAAGGTCAATCCGGGCAAAGCCCTTGATCTTGGGGAAATCTGTGCCAAAACCGTAGCGCTTTGGACGTTGATCACTGGAAGGCCCGCGCATGTATCCCTCGAATTACCTCGTCAGCCGTTTGTCTCATGCAGCCGACAGCACCCCGGACAAGGTGTTCGCCACGCGGCCTGGCCTGCCGGATGTCACCTATGCGCAGCTGTTCGCCGGTGCGCAGCAAATGGCGCAGAAGCTGCAGGCGCTTGGGCTGCTGCCGGGGGATCGTGTGGCCGTGCAGGTGGAAAAAACGCTGGAGGCCGTGCAGCTTTATCTGGGCACCGTGCTGGCGGGCGGAGTGTTTCTGCCGCTGAACACCGCCTACACCGGCCCCGAGGTTGCCTATTTCATCACTGATGCCACCCCCCGCGTGCTGGTCTGCGATCCCGCGCGGCTGGACGAGCTGTCATCGCTGGCTGGGGACGCCACTGTTCTCACGCTGGATCAGGACGGAGCCGGAACGCTGACCGCCGATCTGCCAGCGCTGGATGCGGTCTTCCGCCCCGCCGCTCGCGAAGCTGATGATCTGGCCGCAATTCTTTATACCTCGGGGACCACGGGCCGATCCAAAGGCGCGATGCTCAGCCATAAGAACCTGGCCTCGAATTCGGAATCCCTGCGTCAGCTGTGGCGCTTTACCCCCGATGACGTGCTGATCCACGCGCTGCCGATTTTTCACACGCACGGCCTGTTCGTGGCCACCAATGTGGCACTGCTATCCGGGGCCTCGGTTGTGTTCCTGCCCAAGTTCGACGCACAGGCCATTCTGGACGCCATGCCCTCGGCAACCGCGCTGATGGGCGTGCCCACCTTCTATACCCGTCTGCTGGATAATCCGCGTTTGACGCTGGAACAGGCTCGAAATATGCGCCTTTTCATCTCGGGCTCGGCGCCGCTGCTGGTGGACACGCATGAGCAATGGGAACAGCGCACTGGCCACCGCATTCTGGAACGCTATGGGATGACGGAAACCAACATGTCCACCTCCAACCCCTATGACGCGGAACGCCGCGCGGGCACCGTGGGCTTCCCTTTGCCCGGTGTGGAACTGCGCATCATGGACGACGGGGCCGAAGTCGCCCAGGGTAAGATCGGCGTGATCGAGGTGCGCGGCGATAACGTCTTTCAGGGCTACTGGCAGATGCCGGAAAAAACCGCCGAAGAACTGCGCCCCGACGGCTGGTTCATCACCGGAGATCTGGCCACGCGCGATGCGGATGGCTATGTCACCATCGTGGGCCGCGCCAAGGATCTGATCATCACCGGCGGGTTCAACGTCTACCCCAAAGAGCTGGAGAGCCTGATCGACGACATCCCCGGCGTGCTGGAAAGCGCTGTCATCGGCGTGCCGCATCGTGACTTCGGCGAGGCCGTGGTGGCCATTGTCGTCGCCTCTGACCCTGGGCTGAGCGCGGACCAGATCGAGACCGTCACCTCGGCCCGGCTGGCCAAGTTCAAACAGCCCAAAAAGATCCTTTTCCTGCCCGAGCTCCCGCGCAACACCATGGGCAAAGTCCAGAAAAAAGCGCTGCGCGAGGCACATGGCGGCCTGTTTGGATCATCTCTCTGAGTTGTGATGACCCGTGCCGCCCTGTCGGCCAGACTTTGCCACCCGTTCGGGCTGGTTTCAGCCAGCCTTTGCCGACCTTTCGGCTGTCTCTCCACTTCTGCGACGGAACTCTTATCTGGCCCGTTACAGCAATAACGGTGCCGCAATGTCGCGGCGCCGGAGGCAGTTGAAAGGAACGAAAATGACACTCAAATCCGTCCTGATGGGCACCGTCGGCGCCACCCTGATCGCCGCCCCCGCGCTCGCCGGCTCGCCCGAGCCAGCCCCCGCGCAGCCTGCTATTGAAACGCCTGTCGCGGTGCCGCTGACCGGGGATTGGACCGGCGGCTATGTCGGTGGTCAGATCGGCTGGGGCGACGTGTCGGGCGATATTTCCGGCGACGATCTGATCGGTGGTCTGACCCTGGGGTATGACTATGACTTTGGCTCTTGGGTGCTGGGGGCCGGTGTGGATTACGACTGGGCAGAGATCGACGCAGGCGGCAACACGCTGGAAAACCTGGCGCGTCTGAAACTGCGCGCGGGCTATGACACCGGGCCGGGCCTGGTCTATGCCACCGCCGGTGCAGCCCGCGCCGAGATTGACACGCTGGGCAGCGACGAAGGCTATTTCGCCGGTATCGGCTATGAGCACAAACTGACCGATAACATGACCGTCGGCGGAGAGATTCTGTACCACGATTTCGGGGATTTCAACGGTTCGGGCACGGATGTCGAGGCCACCACAGCGCAGGTGCGCGCCAGCTTCCGTTTCTGATAACGAAAGGGGCGTCCCACATGGGGCGCCCAGTCTCTTGTTCAGGCTCTAATTCAGCTGAACTCAGCGTTTCGGCAGCACCCAATCGGGCCGTGGGAAATGGCAGGTATAGCCATTGGGCAGACGTTGCAGGTAATCCTGATGCTCGGGCTCGGCATCCCAGAAATCGCCTACGGGTTCTACCTCGGTCACGACTTTGCCGGGCCACAGACCGCTGGCCTCGACATCCTGAATCGTGTCGATGGCACAGGCTTTCTGCGCCGCATCCACATAGTAAATCGCAGACCGATACGACATCCCCAGATCATTGCCCTGACGGTTCAGTGTGGTCGGGTCGTGGATCTGAAAAAAGAACTCCAGCAGCGCCCGATACGAGGTTTTCGCCGGGTCGAAAATGATCTCGATCCCCTCGGCGTGGGTGCCGTGATTGCGATAGGTCGCGTTGGGCACGTCCCCGCCGGTGTATCCGACACGGGTGCGCAACACGCCCGGCTGGTGCCGGATCAATTCCTGCATTCCCCAGAAACACCCGCCTGCCAGAACAGCGCGTTCTTCTGCCATTACACGTCCTCCACCTGGTTCAGATAATCGCCGTAGCCCTCGGCCTGCATGTCATCGCGATGAATAAACCGCAGACTGGCCGAGTTGATGCAATAACGCAGCCCCCCGCGATCAGGCGGCCCATCCGGAAACACGTGCCCCAGGTGACTGTCTCCATGGGCCGAGCGCACCTCGGTTCGGATCATGCCATGGGTGGTGTCGTGCAGCTCGGCGATATGAGCGGGCTCGATCGGCTTTGTAAAACTGGGCCAGCCGCACCCGGATTCATATTTATCCCCCGAGGCAAACAGCGGCTCGCCACTGACAATATCCACATAAATCCCCGGAGCCTTATTGTTTAGCAGCACGCCCGTCCCCGGCCGTTCTGTTCCGTTTTCCTGAGTCACCCAATGCTGTTCGGGCGTCAGGGCCGCGATGACATCCGGGTTCCGCTCGTATTTTGGCATGGTGTCCTCCGTTTGGTTTTGCCCATTAGATGGGCCAGACGTAAGAAATGCAAAGGGTGCTCACGGATTCGTGCCATCAGGCGGCTCCGGGTGAAACACGTCCTCAACCCGTACTGCGAATGCACGCGCGATCTGAAAGGCCAGGGACAGGCTGGGATCGTAGCGGCGTTTCTCGATGGCGACGATGGTCTGGCGCGACACGCCACATGCGGCCGCCAGATCTGCCTGCGTCCACCCTTTGTCTCGGCGCAAGGCACGTACCTGATTTGTGATTTTCATCGGTAACGGCGCATAACAATGACCTGAGATACCGCCCAGCTCAGCCCCATGATTCCCCACACCCAGAAGGCGCTTTGACGTGGAAATCCTGCGCTTTCAAGAAAACCATAATTGAATGTGATCAGCGCCGTCAGTACAAAGGCCATCCCGATGGATTCTGCCATGATTTGCTTTTGCATCTCATCCATCCGCCGGATGTTCCGCAAAACCGCCCAGGCCACCAGGAAAGTCGCCGGCACGGGCAGAACAGAGACCCACAGCCCCTCGTACCCGTAGTGGGTAAACAGAAAGACAGACAGGCCAACCATCGCCGCATAGATGAAAATAGCCCCGGTAAACTCAAGCATATAGGCGCGCATTGGCAGACCTCTCGGATAAAATGTAAAACTGACTTTACATTGCGGATGCTCGCCAAGAAGTCAAGTGTGCTTTACATTTTATCCAGACGCTTCACCGCCCATCTTGCCGCATCCGCCACCGTGGCATCCGGATCCTGGCACAAATCCCGCGCAATGGGCTGTAGCCGTGGCTGCCCCGAATTCCCTATGGCATACAAGACGTTACGCACGAATCTATCCCGCCCGATCCGCTTGATCGGAGAGCCGCTGAAAAACGCACGAAACCCTGTGTCATCCAACACAGCCAACGCCGCCAAATCCGGAGACAGCAGCTCGGGCCGCGCGCCATACCGGATTTCACGTGCCTCGATTGCGAATTTGTTCCATGGACAGGCGGCCAGACAATCGTCGCAGCCATAAATCCGATTGCCCATCAGGCCGCGCAGGTCTTCGGGCACCGGGCCGTGATGTTCGATAGTCAGATAGGAAATGCAGCGCCGGGCATCCAACTGATAAGGCGCGGGAAAGGCCCCAGTCGGGCAGACGTCCTGACAGGCAGTGCAAGAGCCGCAGTGATCCACCTCGGCCCTGTCCTCGGGCAGCTCTAGCGTGGTGAAAATCGACCCAAGAAAGAACCAACTGCCCAGATCGCGGCTGACCAGATTGGTGTGTTTCCCCTGCCAGCCAAGACCCGCCGCCTGCCCCAAGGGTTTTTCTGCAACGGGGGCGGTATCGACGAATACTTTCACCTCGCCGCCCGCCTGGGCGATCAGCCAGCGCGCCAGCCGTTTCAGGCGCTTTTTGACCAGATCGTGATAGTCCTTGTTCTGCGCATAAACCGAGATCGCGGCCCGGTCCGGCTGTTGCAGAATATCCAGCGGATCATGCTCCGGCGTATAGCTTTCGGCCAGCATAATGACCGAGCGCGCCTGGGGCCACAACGCGGCCGGGTTCCCGCGCCATTCCACGCGTTTCTCCATCCAGGCCATCTGCCCGTGATACCCGTTTTCCAGAAAAGCCCCCAAACGCGCGGGCACTTGTGGAATCGCCGTTGGCAGGCAGATTTTACAGGCATCGAACCCTTCGGCCCGCGCTTGTTCAATCAGGCTCTGTTTCAGCATGAAACCGCCCCCATGCGGGGCAGGCCGGGATTAGAAATCCAGATCTGCATAATGCGGCGGCTGCGGAAAGCCGGGAATCTGATCGGCCAGAATCGAGCGAAACGCCGGGCGGGATTTAATCTTGGCGTACCAATCCTTGACCACCTCAGAGCGGTTCCAATCCACGTCTCGGATATAGTCCAATGACGACAGATGCGCCGCAGCTGCGAAATCCGCCAACGTCATGCTGTCTCCGGCCAGCCAGCGCCGGTGATCCAGCAACCAGGCCATGTAATCCAGATGGTATTTGATCGCCTTGGCCCCTGCCTTGACGTTTCCGCTGTCGGGAAAGCCGCGCGCCATGACCTTCTTGTTGACCCGCTCATACAGCAGTTTCGAGGTCACCTCGTTATGAAACTTGTCGTCAAACCAACTGACCAGGCGACGCACCTCATAGCGGCCTTCGGGATCGCTGGGCATCAACGGCGGATCTGGATAGAGTTCCTCAAGATATTCGCAGATTGCCGCGCTTTCGGTCAGGATTTTCCCGTCCAGACGCAATACAGGCACCTTGCCGGCGGGGTTGCGGCGCAGGAATTCGGTGTCCTGCTCCCAGTAGCGTTCTTCCTCCAGTTTCACGTCGATCCGCTTTTCGGCCAGGCTCAGACGGACCTTGCGGCAGAACGGGGACAGAGGAAAATGGTATAGTTGCGCCATGGTTGGGTGTGCTCTTGGGTTGAGGATATTCCTTCAATGCCCGCTTGCCGGAGGATTTTCAATCCTCGAAACAGGCAGATCGGTCATCCGCGCGGATCGTGGCTGCTCCGTCCTGAATGGCGGCGGTCCGGCGGCGCATCAGCTCATTCGGGCGCGAGGCAGACCGCACCTTGGGCGAGGGCAGCACCGCTGCCAGTCGCGCGGCCTGTAACGGGGTCAGCGCATCGGGCCCCACACCAAAGTAATGCCGCGCCGCAGGTTCCACCCCGAAAATGCCCTGATCGAACTCGGCCACGTTCAGATATACCTCAAGGATCCGCTCTTTGGACCAGACCAGCTCCACCATCGGCGTGATCAGCGCCTCCAGCGCTTTGCGAAGGTAACTGCGCCCATGCCAGAGGAACACGTTCTTGACCACTTGCTGCGTCAGGGTCGAGGCCCCGCGGTTTCCGCCCTCGGCAATCGCGGCGCGGATGGCCGCAATATCGAACCCGCCATGCAGGCAAAAATTGACGTCCTCGGCCGCCACAACCGAGCGCTTCATGACCGGGGCGATTTCCTCCATCCGGACCCATTGGCGATCCACCTCGCCCAGGCGCGCCTTTTCCTGCCAGATATACAGCGTCGTGGGCGGGTTCACGATGGAATAGACAACGACCCACAAAAACAGCAGCACCAGAAACATCGCAAACCCGCGCGCGCACCAGCGCAAAAACCCAAGCGCCGGACGCACCGGCAGTATCTCGCGCTTGGGCGCGGGTTTGCGCTGAGACTTGCGCGCAGGTGCCTTCTTGGCGGGTGTTTTTTTCGTCTTGGCCACGGCCCAGCTATAGGCGGCGGGCGCCGTGCTGAAAAGGGATTCGCGCCACATCACCCCGAAAAGCAAAAAGGCGCCCCGAAGGACGCCTTTCCACGAAGATCAACCGGGGGGTTACTCGGCCGGAACCGCCGTATCCTCCAGGCTCAGCGGGTGCGGGATATGCACCAGCATCTCTTTGGGGCACACCTGCATGAAGTTGCCCTTTTCCATGTCCCAATGCTGCAAAATATCTGCGGCCTTGCGGCTGCCGGTTTCGGCAACATGGCGTTCGATCAGGCCTTTCAGCTCGGCCTCCCAATGGTCCACGGTCACGGGGCAGGTTACCAGCGTTTCCATGTTCATCATGTCGGCGGCATCACCGTTCGGATCATACAGATAGGCCATACCGCCCGTCATACCCGCCCCGAAGTTCGCCCCGATAGAGCCCAGGATCACCGCAATCCCGCCGGTCATGTATTCACAACCGTTGGAGCCACAGCCCTCGATCACCACCTTCGCACCCGAGTTGCGGACGGCGAAACGCTCGCCCGCGCGGCCGGCGGCAAACAGGTAACCATCGGTCGCGCCATACAGAACCGTGTTGCCGATGATCGTGTTATCGCTGGCCACCAGCGGCGAGTGCATCGGCGGACGCACCACGACAGTACCGCCCGACAGGCCCTTGCCGACATAGTCGTTGGCGTCACCAGACACTTCGATCTTCAGACCGGGGGCGGCAAAAGCCCCCAGCGACTGCCCGGCCGAGCCCGTCAGTTTCACCGTCAGATGATCCGGTTGCAGCGCGTTGCGCATCCCGAAGTTCTGCACGATATGGCTGGAGGTACGCGTGCCCACGGTGCGGTGCGTGTTCTGCACGGCATAGGACAGCTGCATTTTCTCGCCATCTTCTAGGAAGCGATGCGCATCGCGCACGATTTCCGCGTCCAGCGTATCGGGCACAGCGTTGCGATCTTTGTAGCGGTCGTAAACGATGTCCTTGGCGCCATCCACGGTCAGCAGCAGCGGGTTCAGATCCAGATCGTCCAGGTGGGCGTTACCGCGGCTGACCTGGCTGAGCAGATCGGCACGGCCGATCACCTCGTCCAGGCTGCGCGCCCCGATCGAGGCCAGAATCTCGCGCACTTCCTGCGCGTAGAAGGTGATCAGATTCACCACCTTATCCGCATTGCCGGTGAACTTGGCCCGCAGTTCCTCGTCCTGGGTACACACGCCGACGGGGCAGGTGTTGGACTGGCACTGGCGCACCATGATACAGCCCATCGCGATCAGCGCGGCGGTGCCGATGCCGTATTCCTCGGCACCCATCATGGCGGCCATCACGATGTCACGCCCGGTGCGCAGGCCACCATCGGTCCGCAGAGTCACACGGCTGCGCAGGTTGTTCATCGCCAGAACCTGATGCGCCTCGGTCAGGCCCATTTCCCAGGGCAGACCCGCGAATTTGATCGAGGTCGCGGGCGACGCCCCCGTCCCGCCGTTATGGCCCGAGATCAGGATGATGTCTGCCTCGGCCTTGGCCACACCGGCAGCAATCGTGCCAACGCCCGAGGACGCCACCAGTTTCACCGTCACCTTACAGCGCGGGTTGATCTGTTTCAGGTCATAGATCAGCTGCGCCAGATCCTCGATCGAGTAGATATCGTGGTGCGGCGGCGGCGAGATCAGCGTCACACCCTTTGTCGAGTGACGCAGTTTCGCGATCAGGTCAGTGACCTTCATGCCGGGCAGCTGGCCGCCCTCGCCGGGTTTCGCACCCTGGGCGACTTTGATCTCCAGCTCTTCGCAATGCAGCAGGTATTCGGCGGTCACACCGAAACGGCCCGAGGCCACCTGCTTGATCTTCGCGCTGGCGTTATCGCCATTGGGTTCGGGGGTGAAATCATCGGGGCTTTCGCCGCCTTCACCCGAATCCGATTTGGCGCCGATGCGGTTCATCGCGATGGACAAGGTCCGGTGCGATTCCGGGCTGAGCGCGCCCAGCGACATGCCGGGGGTCACGAAACGCTTGCGGATTGCGGTGATGCTTTCGACCTCTTCGATCGGCACCGGGTTGCCCAGCGGTTTGATCGCCAGCAGGTCACGCAGGTGGATCGGCGGCATGGACTGCATCTTGGCCGAGTACTGTTTCCACAGCTCGAACGAGGCACGGTTGCAGGCCTGCTGCATCAGGTGCATGGATTGAGCTTCCCACGCGTGAGTTTCACCCGATTTCCGCGCCTTGTAGAAGCCCCCGATGGGCAGCACATCGCGCCCGCCAAGGAACCCCTGGGCGTGGACCTCTTCCACTTTTTTCTGAATCCCGTGGACACCGATCCCCGAAATCCGGCTGGTCATACCGGGGAAATATTCGGCGCACATGGCGCGCGACAGGCCCACGGCTTCGAAGTTCAGGCCACCGCGATAGGACGAGATCACCGAAATCCCCATCTTCGCCATGATCTTCAGCAGACCCTGATCAATCGAGTTCCGATACCGGCGCACGTTTTCCGTCAGCGTGCCATCCAGCAGGCCGCGCTCGATGCGTTCAGCCAGGCTGTCCTCGGCCAGATAGGCGTTCACCACGGTCGCCCCGCAGCCGATCAGCACGGCAAAATAATGCGGGTCGATACATTCCGCCGAGCGCACATTCAGCGAGCAGAAGGTCCGCAGCCCCTTGCGCGTCAGATGCGAATGCACCGCGCTGGTGGCCAGAATCATCGGCATCCCGACCTTATCCTGCCCCTGATGTTCGTCGGTCAGAACGATATGACCAGCCCCCGAGCGCACGGCGTCCTCGGCCTCGGCGCGGATGCGCTCCAGGCCGACATGCAGCGCTTCTTCGTCGGCGCCAGCCGGGAAGGTACAGTCGATGGTCACCAGATCGGCGTTGAACTGACGGGTCAGCTCGTCAAACTGAGCGTTGCCCACAAAGGGGCTTTCCAGCACCAGAATTTCGGTCTGGGCGCTGCTTTCGTCCAGCACGTTTTTCAGATTACCGAACCGCGTTTTCAGGCTCATCACGCGGTATTCACGCAACGAGTCGATCGGCGGGTTGGTCACCTGGCTGAAGTTCTGACGGAAGAAGTGGCTGAGCGGGCGGTATTTATTCGACAGAACCGCCGACGGGGTGTCATCCCCCATCGAGGCCAGCGCTTCTTTGCCGTCCTCGGCCATCGGAGCCAGGATTTGTTCCAGTTCTTCAATGGTATAGCCCGCCGCGATCTGGCGGCGGCGCAAGTCGGCACCGCTAAAGAGAGGCTTCTCGGTCAGGCCAGACAGGGCCGTATCCAGATCGTTGATCTTACCGACCCATTCGCCGAACGGCTGGCTGGCGGCCAGTTTGTTCTTGATCTCTTCGTCGTGGTACAACTTGCCCTCGGCCATATCGACGGCCAGCAGCTGACCCGGCCCCAGGGCGCCTTTTTCCACAACGGTGGATTCGTTGGTCGGGACCATGCCCACCTCGGACCCGGCGATCAGCAGGCCATCGCCCGTCACGACGTACCGCATCGGGCGAAGGCCGTTACGGTCCAGACCGCCGCATACCCAGCGGCCATCGGTCATGGCCAGGGCGGCGGGGCCGTCCCAGGGCTCCATCACCGAGTTGCAGTAGGAATACATGTCGCGCCATGCCTGGGGCAGCTCGACCGCTTGCTTGGACCAGCTTTCCGGCACCAGCATGGTTTTCGCCATGGGCGCGTTGCGGCCGGCACGGACCAGAACCTCGAACACCGCATCCAGCGCAGCCGAGTCGGACGAGCCCGACGGGATGATCGGCTTGATGTCTTCGGCCAGATCGCCGAACGCACCCGAGGCCATGCGGATCTCGTGCGACTTCATCCAGTTGACGTTGCCCTTCAGCGTGTTGATCTCACCGTTATGGGCCAACATGCGGAACGGCTGCGCCAGCCACCACTGCGGGAAGGTGTTGGTGGAATAACGCTGGTGGTAGATCGCAAAGGCGGATTCGAAACGGTCGTCCAGCAGGTCAGGGTAGAATTCAGCGACTTGCTCGGCCAGCATCATGCCCTTGTAGATAATCGAGCGGCAGGACAGCGAACAGATATACAGCTGACCGACACCGGCAGCGGCGGCGGCTTTTTCGATGCGGCGACGGATGACGTACAGCTCGCGCTCGAACGCTTCTTCGTCGATGTCTTTGCCGTTCGAAATCAGGATCTGTTCGATCTCGGGACGGGTTGCGTTGGCTTTTTCACCCAGGCAGGACACATCAACGGGGACGTGACGCCAGCCATAAATCTTGTGCCCCATGCGCAGCACTTCGGTTTCGACGATCGTCCGGCATTTTTCCTGAGCGCCAAAATCCGTGCGCGGCAGGAACACCTGACCCACAGCCATCAGGCTGTTGGGGTCGGGCACATGGCCGGTGCGTTTGATCTGGTCATAGAAGAAGGGCACAGGGATTTGCACGTGGATACCCGCGCCATCGCCGGTCTTGCCGTCAGCGTCCACAGCACCGCGGTGCCAGATTGCCTTGAGCGCGGTGATCCCGCTTTCGACAACCTGACGGCTGGGTTTGCCATTCAGGCTGACCACCAGGCCAACCCCACACGAGGAATGCTCTTCTTCGTGCGAATAGAGGCCGTTTTCGGCCATGTACTGACGCTTGGCTTCTTCGTTTGCCACCCAGTTTTCATCGTAGACAGTCATTGTCGTCTCCTTCTCGCGGATCTGATACGCCTCGCATCGCGGGTCCGTTCATCAGATCGTATCCTTGCCCGTTTGCTGCTTGGGCTGGGGTAATTTTCTAAGGGCCCGAGCGGGCCGGAACTCATTCAGCGGCGACGGCCTTGGCGTCGTTCAGATAGTCCAGAACCGCATCGGCGCAGTCGCGGCCATCCTTGATTGCCCAGACCACCAGCGATGCACCGCGCACGATGTCGCCCACCGCGTAAACGCCATCCAGGCTGGTTTTGCCGGTCTTGAAATCGGCTTTCACGGTGCCCCAACGGGTCACTTCCAGACCGTCCACACCCCAGAGTTTCGGCAGATCCTCGGGCTCGAAGCCCAGTGCCTTGATCACCAGATCGGCGTCTTCGACATAATCGGCACCTTCGATCACTTCGGGCGACTGACGGCCGGACGCATCGGGGGCACCCAGACGCATTTTCTGCACCATCACGCCGCTGACAGGATCACCGGCAAAGCCCTTGGGCGCGGCCAGCCAGACGAATTCCACGCCTTCTTCTTCGGCGTTCTGCACTTCGCGCTGGCTGCCGGGCATGTTGGCGCGGTCACGGCGGTACAGACATTTCACGCTTTCGGCGCCCTGACGGATCGCGGTGCGCACACAGTCCATCGCGGTATCACCGCCGCCGATCACGACGACCTTCTTGCCGGCAGCGTTCAGGGTACCGTCTTCGTATTCTTCCACAGTGTCGCCAAAGGACAGCTTGTTGGACACGGTCAGGTAATCAATCGCCCGCACGATCCCATCGGCACCCGAGCCGGGGCCCTCCAGGTCGCGGGTCTTGTAAACGCCGGTCGCGATGATGACCGAGTCGTGCTTGCCGCGGATCGCATCAAAGGACAGGTCTTCGCCGACATTGCAGTTCATCACAAACTCGACGCCGGATTTCTCCAGCTGCTCGATACGGCGCATCACCACGTCTTTTTCCAGCTTGAAACCGGGGATACCATAGGTCAGCAGCCCCCCCGCACGGTCATAACGGTCATAAACAGTGACCTGCACACCGGCGCGGCGCAGCATATCCGCCGCGGCCAGACCGCCGGGGCCCGCACCGATGATACCAACCGACTGATCACGCTCGACCGTCGGAGCAATCGGCTGCACCCAGCCGTTTTCCCAGGCGGTATCGGTGATGTATTTCTCGACCGAGCCAATGGTCACGGTGCCGTGGCCCGACTGTTCGATCACGCAGTTGCCCTCGCACAGACGGTCCTGCGGGCAGATGCGGCCACAGATTTCCGGAAAAGTGTTGGTGGCCTGGCTGATGTTATAAGCTTCCTCCAGACGGCCCATCGCGGTCATGCGCAGCCAGTCGGGGATATTGTTGTGCAGCGGACAATGCGCCTGGCAATAAGGCACGCCACATTGGCTGCAACGGCTGGCCTGCTCTTTGGCCTTTTCATCAGCATATTCGGCGTAGATTTCATTGAAATCCTTGTTCCGCTGATCTGCGTCCCGCTTGGACGGCATGTCACGCGAAATGTTTACGAATTTCAGCATCGGTTGCTTAGCCACGGCGCTGCCTTTCTGCTAGATGTAACTCGGTCGGACTTCTTTAATTCAGCTGGCCGGGAAATAAAAGTCACATGTACTGACCTATATTGAGATTTCTTTCTGACCCTGCGAACTTTTTACCGGAGATCAGCGCCAATTTATGACCGAATCGGTACTAAATGAATTCTTTATGAATATTTTCAAACGGTTATAAAAAGCCATCCAAAGGCGTAGCGTAACAAATCATGACACTCTTTCATTTGCTGATCATCGCGATAATTCAGGGCATTACCGAGTTCCTACCCGTTTCTTCCTCGGGGCACCTGATTCTGCTGCCGAATCTGACCGGGATGGAGGACCAGGGCCAGGTTATTGATGTGGCTGTGCATGTCGGCACTCTGGCTGCTGTTGTCCTGTATTTCTGGGCGGATGTGCGTGTGGGGCTGGCGGGCATCCCGCGAATGCTGACCGGACGCATTGACACGCCCGGCGCCAGGCTGGCCTTTTTGCTGATGATCGCAACCATTCCGGTGATCCTGTTTGGACTGGCCCTGAAACTGACCGGCCTGGACGACAGAATGCGCGGAATCGAGGTAATCGGCTGGACGATGCTGCTGTTCGGGCTGGTGCTGTATTGGGTGGACCAGAAGGGCGCGACCACCAAAACCGAGGGCGACTGGTCCCTGCGCGACGCGCTGATCATGGGCGTGTGGCAGGCGGTGGCGCTGATCCCCGGAACGTCTCGGTCCGGGATCACGATTACTGCGGCGCGGCAGCTGGGCTATGCGCGGCATGATGCGGCCAAGCTGGCGATGTTGATGTCCATCCCCACGATTTTCGCCAGTGGGGCGCTACTGTCCGCCGAGGTGATCGCCGAGGCCAACACCGCCCTGGCCCTGGACGGAGCGATTGCCGCTGGGTTTGCTTTTGTCGCGGCTCTTTTGGCACTGAGCCTGATGATGCGATTGCTGCGCTCGGTCAGTTTCACGCCCTATGTCATCTATCGCGTGATCCTGGGGATCGTCCTGCTGACCATTGCTTATAAGTAAAAGGGCGCGCCACGCGGCACGCCCTTTTGAAAATCCAATCCGGTTGTCTTAGTTGACGCGCAGGTTCTTGGCCGATTCCTTGATCGCAGCGTATTGGCCCGACGGGCGGAAACGCCACAGGTAATCGGGCAGGACGGCCTCGGGTGCGACGGGCTTGATGCCCAGATCGGCAAAGCCCTTGGCATCGGCGCTGACGATATTGTCGGATTTCAGCGCCTTCACCTGATCACGGGTCAGCGCGGATTTGAACAGACCGCCCGTCAGTTTCTGCGTCAGGTCAAAGCCGAACGCCATCAGCGAACCAACAAAGTAAGGCAGGTTCACGATCAGCTTGCGGCGGCGGATCACGCCCAGCATCTCTTGGATCAGCGCACGGAAAGTCTGCACCTCGGGGCCGCCCAGTTCATAGATGCCGGCGGGGGCCTTACCCTCGACACCCAGAACAGCGGCCTGAGCCACGTCATCCACATAGACCGGCTGGAACTTCACATCCGCCCCAACCAGAGGGATCACCGGGCCCATCATCGCGGCAAAGCGGTTAAAGAACTGATCCTCGGGCCCAAAAATCACCGAGGGGCGCAGGATCACGGCGTTCGGCATATGCGCCAGAACGGCGGCCTCGCCTGCGGCTTTGGTCTGCTGATATTCGCTCTCGGACTCGGCATCGGCGCCAATGGCCGAGATATGCACCATGTTCTGAACGCCCTGCTGGGCTGCGATCTTGGCAATGCGGCCTGCGCCTGCGGCCTGAACGGCGTCAAAGGTGTTCTTGCCCAGCTGATGCATGATGCCCACGCAGTTCACCACCGCATCGGCCCCGTTCATAACGGCAGCTACGCTGGCATCGTCACGCACGTTACACAAAACGGGCTCGACCTGACCGGGAACGCCATAAGGTTTGACATGCATGGCTTCGTTCGGGTGACGCACGGCCACACGGACGCGCCAGCCATCCTTGGCCAGACGCCGAGCAATGTAGCGGCCGACGAACCCTGCGCCGCCATAGATGGTCACGAGTTTCGACATGAGTAGCTCCGGCTTGAAAATCCTTCTCTGTTCCTACCGCCCAAGGGGGTTTTCCACAAGAAGATATGCCGTCGCAGAAAAAAGTTGAAAAACCTCGTTGACACTACCGGACCCCACCTATAAATCGCCCCTCACGACACCTGCCCAGGTGGCGGAATTGGTAGACGCGCTAGCTTCAGGTGCTAGTGTCCGTATGGACGTGGAGGTTCGAGTCCTCTCCTGGGCACCATTCCCTCCACAGAGGGAATGAGATGACAAACCACCTTTATATAAACGATATTCCCGCCGATCTGGACATGGGTCCGGTGGTGGCGATTGATTGTGAAACCATGGGCCTGAACCCCCACCGTGATCGTCTGTGCGTGATTCAGATGTCGGGCGGTGACGGGCATTCCCACATCGTACAGATCGAAAAGGGCCAGACCGAGGCGCCCAACCTGTGCGCCATGCTGGAAAACCCCGAGGTGCTGAAGCTGTTCCATTTCGGGCGATTCGACATTGCGGCCATGTACAATGCCTTTGGCGCGCTGACTGCGCCGGTTTATTGCACGAAAATCGCCAGTAAACTGGTGCGCACCTACACGGACCGTCACGGGCTGAAAAACCTGCTTCAGGAATTGCTAAGCACAGACATTTCCAAACAGCAGCAAAGCAGCGACTGGGGCGCGCCCGAACTGACCAAAGCGCAGCTGGATTACGCGGCCTCGGACGTGCTGTACCTGCATCAGCTCAAGGCCGAGCTGGACCGGATGCTGGAACGCGAAGGCCGCACCGAGTTCGCGCAGGCGTGTTTTGACTTCTTGCCGACGCGTGCCAAACTGGATCTGGCAGGCTGGCCCGAGATTGATATCTTTGCCCACTGATCCGGCCAACAGCGGCCCCACACGAAGGACAGGCACGGCGCGATGATCTGGCAGGAAACCTTCTACACCCGTTTGGTGAGCTGGCTGAAAATCCTGCTGCCGCTGACCGCCCTGGCGATTCTGTCCACGCTGTTCCTGCTGTCGCGCGGGAAGGAATCGGCGACCTCGCTGCCCTATTCGCGTGTCGATCTGCAAGAACGGATGAAAGAGGGCACCGTCAACAAGCCGCATTTTTCAGGCGCCACGCGGGGCGGCGATCTGATCACCTTTACTGCCGAAACCGCCAAGCCAGACGCCCAGGATGACACCAAGGCCCAGGCCACCCATCTGTCCGCGCGGATCGATCTGACCAGCGGCACACAGATCACCTTTGCCTCGGATCACGCGCTGCTGGACATGAGCGCCGATACCGCGCGCCTGTCTGGCGGTGTCAGCGTCAACAGCTCGACCGGGTATGACCTGCATACCGAAACTCTGTTCACCTCCATGCGCGAGATTGCCGCCGAAACAGAGGGCCGGGTTACGGGCACCGGCCCGGCGGGCTCTATTGACGCGGGCAAAATGACCCTTACCTCTGACCCTGCGACAGGTGATGCCCATTTGCTTTTCACAAACCGGGTAAAGCTGGTATATCAACCGCAAAACTAGGAAATTTCTCGTGTTTAAGCTGCGTCATTTTTTGATTTGCACGACCCTGGCGATTGTTCTGCCGCTGGGTCCGGTTTCCGCCCAGGGCCTGGCCTTTGGCAATTCGCGCGCAACCTCGGATCAGCCGGTTCAGGTTGAGGCCGACAGCCTGTCCGTCAATCAAAAGGACGGCACCGCGACCTTCACCGGGAATGTGCAGATTTCGCAGGGCGAGATGCTGCTGAACGCGCCCAGAGTGCTGGTCGTCTATGCCGAGGACAGCCAGAAAATCACCCGGCTGCAAGCCAGCGGCGGCGTCACCCTGGTGAATGGCCCCGATGCCGCCGAGGCGCAGTCTGCCGACTATAACATCGACGCCGGCACGGTGCTGCTGACGGGGCAGGTGCTGGTCACGCAGGGGCAGAACGTGATGTCCGGCGACAAGGTGACGATCAATCTGGATCAGGGCACGGCTCAGGTCGGTGGGCGCGTGCGCACCACGCTGGAAACCAAGGAATAACCCGATGGCCAAGCCCGAACTGAACGTGACCGAAGGGGCCTCGGGGTTACAAGTGACGCACCTGCGCAAAAGCTACAAAAAGCGCGTCGTCATCCGTGATTTCAGCATGGAACTGAACCGCGGCGAGGTCGTCGCACTGCTGGGCCCCAACGGCTGCGGGAAATCCACAACATTCTACATGATCGCGGGGCTGGTTTACCCCGAGGGCGGGCAGGTCACGGTGGACGGGCGCAATATCACCAATCTGCCGATGTATCGCCGGGCGAAACTGGGCATTGGCTATCTGCCTCAGGAAATGTCGATCTTCCGCGGCCTGAATGTCGAGGATAACATCACCGCCGTTCTGGATATCACCGAGAAGAATCGCCACAAACGCCGCGAGCGGCTGGAAGAGCTGCTAAGCGAATTTTCCATCGAACACCTGCGCCGCGCGCCCGCGCTGGCCCTGTCCGGGGGCGAACGCCGCCGCGTGGAAATCGCCCGCTGTCTGGCCGCGAACCCCAAATATCTGCTGCTGGACGAACCCTTTGCCGGGGTCGATCCGATCAGCGTGGGCGACATTCGCCATCTGGTGGCCGATCTGAAAAAACGCGGCATCGGTGTGCTGATCACCGATCACAACGTCCGCGAAACGCTCGAAATCGTGGACCGTGCCTATATCCTGCATGACGGTAAGGTGCTGATGTCCGGCACGCCCTCGGATGTTGTTGAAAATGAAAACGTCCGCCGCGTCTATCTGGGCGACAATTTCCGGATTTCCTAGGAATTTCATAATATTCCTGCGGCGCAGCGCCTCTCTGAGCACAAATATTTTCCAAGTCCGATTGACAGACCCCCTGCGACTCGCCTCAAATGGGAGTATGACATTCTTGGATTTCGCCCCTTTGTTGATGCTGGTCTTCTTGCCAAGGCCGGGTCGCGGGCAAGCCCCTGAAATGTCGAATTCCAGCATTCGGGCATAAATAAACCGGGGGCCAATTGCGCCCGGACAAATCCCGATTTGTCACGCAAAGGAGACAGGATGCGCTATCAAATCAGTGGAAAGCAGATCGACATCGGTGAGGCACTGCAAACCCATGTAAAAGAAGAACTGGGGGCCGCCGTGCAGAAATACGCCGAGCGACCGACCGACGCGAACATCATTTTTTCGAAGTCGGCCAATGAGTTCGTCTGCGAAGCCACTGTGCATCTATCCACCGGCCTGACCGCTCAGGCCAAGGCACACGCGCATGAAATCTATGCGGCATTCGATGGCTGCTGCGAAAAGATGGAAAAACAACTGCGTCGCTACAAACGCCGCCTGAAGGACCACCACCGCGAGCGCGCGGAGCCTGTTGAACTTCTGGGCGCATCGTCATATATCCTCGCCTCTGATGAGACCGAAGGGGATTCGGAACCGGAAAGCTTGCAACCGATCATCGTGGCCGAGATGGAATCAAAAATTCCGTCCCTCTCAGTAGGAGAGGCCGTGATGCAGATGGAATTGGCTGGCGCCCCGGTTTTGGTTTTCCGCAACGAGGCAAAAAGCGGGCTGAACGTCGTGTACCGCCGGGATGATGGCAACATCGGCTGGATCGACCCGCAGCAATGAGGTGAACCGGGGCACTCCCCCGTTTTCGGAGCAACGTACCCAAGATGCAACTGTCGAATATCCTCAAGCCCGAGGCCGTGAAAGTCGTATCCTCGGCATCGAGCAAGAAGCGTCTTTTGCAGGATCTGGGGGATCTGGCGTACTCGGCCTATGGTATCAGCGCCCCCGCCGCGGTCGAAGCTCTGATGGAACGCGAAAGCCTTGGCCCCACTGGTGTGGGCCATGGCGTCGCCCTGCCCCATGCGCGGTTTCCCGGTCTGGACAGCGTTGCCGGCGCATTTCTGCTGCTGGAAAAACCTGTTGATTTCGACTCGGTTGATCGTCAGCCCGTGGACATCGTTTTCGCGCTGTTCGCCCCCGAAGATGCCGGTGTCGAACATCTGAAAGCGCTGGCCCTGGTGTCGCGTACCCTGCGTGAAAATGCGCTATGTGCGAAATTGCGGGCGAACGCGGATGCCGCGACGCTTTATGCCATCCTGACTGAAAACCAGGCGGTTCAGGCCGCCTGATCTGCCCAGGGCGCAAATCCGAATTTCAGATAATCACGGCTATAGACCGCGCGCAGCTTTGCCTCGATCTCGGCGTCATAGATCTGCTCCAGAGTGATCGGCCCATCCGCCACAGGCGGCAGCATCGCAGGCGGATCCAGATAGCCCACCTGCCCGGCCAGAATCGGCAGCATCTGCGGCAAGTCCCATTCACGCAAAACGAAATCCGGCTGCCCGACCGAGGCAAACCCCTTCAGAATTTCGGATTGGCTGACCCAGTTGGGATCAATCCGCTGGCTGGTCTGCCCCTGAATATTGTCCTGCACGAAATCCAGAAACACCAGAAAAGCCGCGCGGTGCTGCGCTGCGTCGTACCCTTCGGGGATGCCCGATTTCGGCAGAGGCATCTGGTAAAGCTGGCACAGCGTTTTGCGAATTTTAGGAAAGGATCCGGGGCCACTGTTCAAAATGCGTTTGCAGAACGCATGATGCGCCCGCGTGGCCGGATGGCGTAAAACGGTAAAGCTGCGGTGCCCAGGATTGTCAGAACGCCAGCGGCGCAGGGTTTTCTGCGTGAATTCGGATTGCAGCGCCTCCGGATCCGCCCCATCCAGCGCGGCCAACCAGGCAGCCACCTGCGGCTCGGCGCCACCGGGCACGGGCATGTACAGCAATGGGGCCCGCGCTCCGGCCATATATCCAGGGACGGCAGCACCCCGGCGTGGCTCGAAATTCGGGGTGCGGGTCAGATTGAACCGATCCAGCCCGGCCAACGATCTTTCCATCTGATCGAAATTCTGAACCTTCGCCGACAGAGGCTGGGGATTTTGCTTTTTCAGCTTGGAATCCAATGCCTCAAGCGGGGCTTCGGCCCCCAGCCACTGGCCCAGACCGTTGAGCACCTCCAGATTTTGCAGATCCTCATAATCAATGTAAAACGCCGTCTGTCCCAAGGTCTGCAACGCATTCAGCAGCCGCACCTGGAACGCTTGCAACGCCGTAAGATGCGCCTCGAATTCCTGCGCCGAGAACTCGGCCGAGCCCGCCTTGCGCCGTTTCATATTCGTCAGCTTCCACTGGCCCGTGGATTGCGCGATTTTCCAGCTGACGTAGCTTTCGGCCGGGTTGCGCGTCAGGATGATCTTAGCGCAGCGCGGATCGTCCAGCATCGTCTGCAACACACGCGGATCGTGATCATGGAAATACCGGAAACCGGCCAGCCCGTCGGGGTGATCCCGCACCGTGTTCAGCAGCCGCTCTGGATCGGCCTCGCGCTGTTTTTGCGTCACGCCCAGAATATCCTGACTGTTCGGATAGCCGATGAAATGCGGGTTGAACGCCTCGCCCAGGCAGGTGATGCCGTCCATGGCGTTCAGGTTCGCCTCTAGGAAATTCGAGCCCGTCCGCATTTCCGCAAACACAACGAAATAGTCAAAATTATTGCTCATATAACCTCAGCGAACGAGATAGGGTTTACGCGGAACAGAAGAGGGCAGCTCTGGGTCTTGCGCGACCGGGAAATCGCCCATCAGATAGGGGTGCATCCCCTGGTTTTTCAGGTTCTGAAGGAACTGCCCAAACCCTTTCAGGTCAGCCATACGCGGCGCTTCGGACAGGCGGGACATGCGTTTTGCGCCGATCTCATCGACAATGGTTTGCAGCGGCTCCATCGGGGCCTCGATGAACTCGGCCATCGTCCAGATGCGAATCCGCGCCTTGGTGTAGGGCGAGCGCAGGGTATTCAGAAACTCAGCCTCGATTTTCTGCAAGCGCGCGGCCTCTTTGCGCAGGGCCGAGAAATTCAGATTGGAGCGGAACAGCGGCACCGCCCAGGCCCCGCTGATCACCGAGATATGGGCATTCGTATCCTTGGCCAGAAACCAGCTGATCGCCTGATTGTCCGCCGGGCCGAACTGGAAACACTGGCGCTCACCTCGGGTGTTCCAGATCAGGTTTGTCATGAACGCGTGGCTGTCATTGTCACGGATCGCGGCACTGTCGGACATCGCCCCGTTCATCACCGTCTGCCCGCCTGCATATTCCACGCGTTTGCGGGCAAACAGGTGGCCATGCACACGGGTATCGGTGGATTTATGCAGCCAGTCCTCGAAATTCTCAAACAGGTCCGAGAACCCCTGAAACACCGAGTATTTCCCCGAAGTCACCCCGTTTTCCCAGCCCTCATTCGGTTTGCGGCTTTGCATCACCAGGCCGGCGCGGCCGCGGGTGCGCCGATCTACCGCCTTGGCGAAAATCCGGTCAATTTTACCCGGCTGAGGTTCGGCCATTTTGCCATGCCCGTCGCCGTCACATAAAAACGCCTCATAGAGACGATCCGCATGGGGCCAGATTTTCCGCGCCACAAAACAATCGGACCGGCGCAGCAGTTGCAGGTGATCGTCGTAGAAAATATGCGGCTTACCCTGAAAGTCAAATTTGGACAGGGTCAGCGAGCGGCTCTCGATATTGGTGGAGTAGAGCCGGGACAGGGTCTGAAAATAGCTCTCGTCCGGAATCCAGACTTTCTCAAAATAGGTGTCGTACTCGGGCCGGTCCGGATCTTCCAGAATCGCAGACAAGGTTTGCCGCGTCAGGCACCACCACTGGCTGCCCATATGGGGCGTGATCCCGTTGGGAATGCGGCGCTTGATCCCGATTTTACGCTGCAAGGTCACATAGGCGTCAAACAGCGCCCGGTGCCGTTTCCACGAAAACGGAAAGCGCAGGGTAAACCGTTCATGATCCAGCCCGCCCACAGTCCAGGGCACATCGGCGGTGGTGGCGCTTTCGATAAAATCCGTGCGCGGACGGGCATCCAGATAGCTGACCAGATCCTTGACCGGACGCAGCGGCAGGCACGACCCGGACGCCAGATAGACATGACGGACATCGGGGTATTGCGCCAGCATCTGCGCCGCCGCCGCCTGCGAGGCCGCGACAATCCCCCATGTCCCCCATTCACAGGTATGTCGCTGCGAAAACCGCACATCGGGCAGATCCTCAAGCGATTTGACAAAGGCGCTGTAGGTGCGCCGGTTCACCTTGCGATCCACATGGATCACCACCGGACACCCATCCGCTGCCCAGTGACGCGCAACCCGCTCGGCCCGGCCCAGAGCGGTATGCACCAGCATGATGATCCCGACCGTGCTCATGCCCAGTTTCCCTTGGACATGAGGCCCAGAATCTCAAGCTGGCGCCAGTTGATATATTGCTCGGACCAGCGGCACCACAAATCCGGGTCGTCCTTTAGCTGAGCGGCATAGGCCTTGTATTCCACACTGGCCGCGTAATGCTGTTTGCGGGTCAGCTCTTCGTCGGCTTTCTTAGTGAAGGTATCCAGAAATTTGGTATGCAGCAGCGCGCCGCTGGCCTTTTCCCCGCCCCATTCATCGTAAACCTGATTCAACCCGCGCGGCAGCAGCATATGGGTTGAGCTGACAAAAGCGTATTTACGATCCCATTTGACCAGCGGGATCTTGTTCAAGGCAGGCGCCTTGTCGGGTGTTTTCGGAAAAAAGACACGTGTCCGCGGCCCGCCCTGAATCCACAGGTTCCCGTAGAAATCGTTCTTCTTATAGGTGTAGTTCCCGGAATCGAACCAATTGGCGATCTCCAGCGGATCCTGCCCCTCTTGGTAGGGCTGCGCATCCAGCCGGCCCTTGGGGTACATATCCAGCAACATCGCGCTGAACGACTTGATCGAGGACGCATCCAGCCAATCCGTCAACGCCCGCAGCGACCGGGTATCGCAGAAAGGATAGACCAGAAATTCATCGGGATCGACAACAAGCGCCCAGTGATCATGGGCATATTTGAACTGCAACCAGTTCAGCCAGTCCACCCCGAACCGCGCGCGTTTATAACTGGCCGAGGTCCGCCAGACAGACACGTCCGGCTGATCCGCCAGATAGCTGGCGGCACCATCGGTGCTGTCATTATCCACGATAAAGAAGTGGTTCACCCCCAGATCGCGGTAATATTTCAGGAAAAACGGCAGGCGGATTTTCTCATTCCGCTGGGTCGAAAACAGCAGGATATCGCCCGGTTTAATCGCGCGCGTCCGGTCGGCCACGACGCTTAGCTCGCGCCGTTTGCGAAAGGCACGGATCAGCAGGCGTTTCCGCCGCAGTCGCCGCCGATATGCATCCGTCCAGTTCAATCGCTACTCCTGCCCACGATGCGGACTTGTGACAAACAGCCGGTATCAAAGACGCCTTAATACAGCGTTGAAATGCTGCTGCCATGTCAGAGCACCAACCCCCTGACCGCCAGAAACCTGCCTGTCTGCCCCCTGAGGCCGCATCAACCCCATGATCTTATTCTGCCAAAGATACCGATCATGGATTCCTGCGTAAACGGGAATATCGCCCATTGTCTCTCGATAGACGGGCAGATCGTTGCAAATAACCGGAACATTCTGCGCGGCGGCCTCGATCGGAGGCAGACCGTAGCCTTCGGTAACTGACGGAAACAGCAGACCCTTTGACGCCCTAAGCAGCGCATTCACCTGACCGTCAGGCAGCCCCGCGCATTCAAAAACGCGGTGCCCGACCAGAGGATTCCGGTCCAGCCATTGCAGCACGGCCTCGTTTCGCCAGCCACGGTGCCCACAGATCACCAACTGCGGCGCGTCCTGCCCCATTTCCTCCCATAGCGACAAAAGCAGAGCATGGTTCTTACGTGGTTCAATCGTGCCAAGCGTGACGAAAAACGCCTTGTTCGGGTCGAATCCGGGGATGTCCGGCAAATGCGTCACAGGGGCGATCTCTACCCCCAGATGCGCCACCACGGTGTCCGGCACCATACCCCATTTGGCCATGTGACGCGTTACATCCGCCTGCGTCTGCCCCGAGTTGCAGATCACCAGATCCGCCATCTGCTGCACCCGCTTCAGCATCCGCTGAAACTTGGCCTCGGTCTCGGGCCTTTGCAGGTCCGGAAAATCCAGCGGAATCGTGTCATGGATCATCACCGCAATCCGCAGTCTGGCGTGATGCCTGACGGAATGCAGCACCCTCTGAGTCAGGTTCGAGTGACCGACATTCAGATAAACCCCGCCCGGGGACAGGTTACGCCGCAGCATCCGGGGCAAACGCTGCGGCAGACATCGCGCAATAGCCCAGCGGCGCAGGTCAGACTCGGCCCGCTTCTGATCCACGCTTAGCCGCATCCCCCAAGACAGCCGATCCGGCGCACCCCAAGGCTGGTGCCCCTGCACACGCGCCCCAAACGCCTGCAATCCCGCGCGATCCAGCAACACATATCCCAAACGCGTGCGCGCCAGGCCAAAGACCGGCGTATCCAACTGCATAAAATGCGTCAGATAGGCCAGCTCAACCCGGTCCACACCAGTCGGCACACGCCCTGCCCGGCGCAACAGGCGCGTTATATCCAGCAAATACGCTGTAGGGCCGCTCTGCGCTGCCATCAGACACCCGTGTCTTGAAACCGATCCCGTCAGGCTAGCCCCTTTGCCCGTTCACGCAACCCCAAAGGCGAGGGCGGTCGTCAGGCGGTCA
Organism: Youngimonas ophiurae (nom. illeg.); assembly: GCF_049803795.1. NCBI lineage: Bacteria > Pseudomonadati > Pseudomonadota > Alphaproteobacteria > Rhodobacterales > Roseobacteraceae > Thalassovita > Youngimonas ophiurae (nom. illeg.). The sequence continues at coordinate 882 of NZ_JBNAGJ010000004.1, read as the reverse complement.
CGGCCTGCAGGTAGTCCATGAGCTCATCGCGCAGGTCGTCGCGTGAGAGGCCGAAGGCGATGGTGGCCTGCAAGAAGCCCGCCTTGGAGCCGCAATCGAAACGCTCGCCGTTGAAACGCAGCCCGTAGACGCCGCGGCCCTGGGTGATCTCGCGGGCGATGGCGTCGGTCAGCTGGATTTCTCCGCCCGCGCCGGTTTCCTTTTTATCCAGCGTTTTCAGCACGTTGGGCGACAGGATATAGCGGCCGATCACCGCCAGGTTGGACGGCTCGGTGCCGGCGGGGGGCTTTTCCACCATGCCGTTCACCGACACGACCGAGCCCATGTCTTCCTTCACGTCCAGCACCCCGTAGGCCGAGACTTTCTCGGGCGGGACTTCCATCGCGGCGACCATGCTGCCGCCGGTTTCCTGATAGGCCTCGACCATCTGTTGCAGGCAGGGCTTTTCCGCCGCGATCACGTCATCGGGCAGGATCACCGCGAAGGGTTCGTCATGGATCAGACGGCGCGCGCACCACACCGCATGTCCCAGACCCAGCGCCTGAGCCTGGCGGATATAGGCCACCGCGCCGCTTTCCATATTGGTGGTTTCCAGAACCTCCAGCAGCTTGGTCTTGTTCTTCTTGCGCAGCTCGTCTTCCAGATAGGGGCGCTGATCGAAATAATCCTCAAGCGCCGATTTCCCGCGCGAAGTGACAAAGATGAATTCCTCGATCCCGGCGGCGCGGGCCTCGTCGATCGCGTATTGCACCAGCGGGCGGTCCACCAGCGTCATGATCTCTTTGGGCACCGATTTCGTCGCGGGCAAAAAACGCGTCCCCAGGCCGGCAACAGGAAAAATCGCCTTCGTAACCTTACGTGTCATCATCAAGTCCTTTGGAA